>JALYZC010000112.1 GCA_030945905.1 Actinomycetota bacterium | reverse complement strand
GTCGACGTCGTCATCACCGAGATCGGCGGCACCGTGGGCGACATCGAGTCGCTCCCGTTTCTCGAGGCGATCCGCCAGTTCCCCGTCGAGGCCGGCCGTGGCCGCTGCATGTTCATCCACCTCACGCTCGTCCCGTTCATCGAGCACGCCGGTGAGCTCAAGACCAAGCCGACGCAGCACTCGATCAACGAGCTGCGCCGCATCGGCATCGCCCCCGACATGATCGTCTGCCGCTCGGAGGGGGCGCTCTCGAGCGACATCCGGAGCAAGATCGCGCTGTTTGCCAGCCTGCCGATGGAGGCGGTGGTCTCCGCGCGCGACGTCGACAACATCTACAAGGTGCCGCTGGTGTTTCGCGAGGAGGGTGTGGACGACTTCATCGTCGAGCACTTCGGCATGTCCACCGCGCCTCCCGATCTCAGTGCCTGGGAGGAGCTCACCGCGCGCGCCGACGACGCACACCGCAAGGTTCGCATCGGCCTCGTCGGCAAGTACACCCGGCTCGAAGACGCGTACCTGTCGGTGACGGAGGCGCTGCGCCATGCCGGATTCGCACACGACTGCCGCGTGGAGATCGACTGGGTCGACTCCGAGAGCCTCGATCCGGAGCGCGTCCGCGACCGCCTCCGAGAGGTCGACGGCGTCCTCATCCCCGGAGGCTTCGGCGGTCGGGGCATCGAAGGCATGATCCAGGCCGCACGGACGGCGCGCGAGCTGCAGATTCCCTATCTGGGCATCTGCCTGGGCATGCAGATGGCTGTGGCCGACTTCGCCCGCCACGCTGCCGGTATGGACGGGGCCAACTCGACGGAATTCGATCCGGAGACGCCGCATCCGGTGATCGATCTCCTCCCGGAGCAGAAGGAGGTGACCGAGGTCGGCGGCACCATGCGCCTGGGGACCGACGCGATCAAGCTGCACGACGGCACGCGGGTCCGCGAGATCTACGGGGAGATGGTGGCCTACGAGCGCCATCGCCACCGCTACGAGGTCAACAACCTGTTGCGCAAGCGGCTGGAGGCCGCGGGCCTGGTGTGCTCGGGCACCTCGCCCTCGGAGCGGCTGGTCGAGGTGATCGAGCTGCCCGAGCACGCACACCCGTTCTTCGTCGCCTCCCAGTACCACCCCGAGTTCAAGTCTCGGCCCGAGCGACCGGCGCCGTTGTTCCGTGAGTTCGTCGGTGCGGCTGCGCGCCGAGCCGAGGCGGCTCCGGAGGGGGAGCCGGCGGTGCTCCGCGCGGCGGAGCGAGCGGACGCTGGGTGAGGCGGGCCGACCAGGCCGAGCGCCGCCACCTTCACGACACCTTCGCCGCGCTGTGCCGGATCGAGAGCCCGTCGGGCAGCGAACGGGCGTGTGCGGACCGGGTGCTTGGCGATCTGCGAGGCCTGGGCATCGATGTCTCAGAGGACGATGCGGCCGGCGAGGCGGGCGCGGATTGCGGAAACCTGCTGGCCCGCATCCCCGGCCGGGCATCTGGCGATGCGGCGGCCCTGCTCCTCTGCGCGCACCTGGATACCGTCGCGATCGATGGGCCCATCGAGCCGACCCTCATCGGGGACGGCTGGGAGAACCTCAACGAGGGGATTCTTGGCGCCGACAACAAGGCGGCGGTGGCGATGCTGCTGGGCGTGGCCCGCCGCGCCGTCGCCGAGGCGCCGCCGATCGGGCTCGAGCTCCTGTTCACGGTCTCCGAGGAGAACGGGCTGCGGGGAGCCAAGGCGTTCGACGCCTCGGTGCTGCGCAGCCACTTCGGCTACGTGTTCGACCACGCGTCGCCGATCGGGGAGATCGTCGTCGCCTCGCCGAGTTACTACCGGGTGGACGGCGAGTTCCACGGAGCTGCCGCGCATGCCGGAATCCGTCCCGAGCGGGGGCGCAGCGCAGTGGTCGCCGCGGCCCAGGCAGTCGCGGCGATGCGCTTGGGTCGGCTGGATGCCGAGACGACCGCGAACGTCGGGCGCATCATCGGCGGCGGAGCGTCGACCAACGTGGTACCCGACCGGTGCCGCGTGGAGGCCGAGGCCCGCAGCCTCGATCCCGCCAAGGCCGAAGCCGCGGTGGCCGAGCTCGTCGACCGCATGCACGACGGGGCCAACGCCGCCGAGTGCGATCTCGACGTTTCCGTCGCGCAGCAGTTTCGGGGGTATCGGACTCGCCCGTCCGCCGCGCCCGTGGCCGCTGCGGAAACCGCGCTGCGCGCGTGCGGCTATCAGCCGCGGAGCATTGCCACCGGGGGTGGCTCGGACGCGAACGCCCTGCAAGCCGGGGGCTTTCTCTGCGTCAATCTGGCCAACGGGACCGAGCGCAACCACGAGCCCGGAGAACGCGTGAGCGTTGCGGCGCTGGAGGGGATGCTCGACGTGACGCTCGCGTTGATCGATGCTGCCGCCGCATGCTGACCCTGCAGCGCGGCCGGGTCGTGGAGGCGGGGGACGAAGGGGAGGGGATGCAGCGCCTCGAGGTCGAGGTCGACGGTGAGCGCCATGCCGCGGTCGCCGACGTCGGCCTGGTCGGCGCCGCGGAGGTCGAGGACGAGGTCGTCGTGAACACGGCGGCCCGGGAGCTCGAGCTGGGCTCGGGCGGGTTCGACGTGGTCCACGTGAACCTGACCCGGGGGCTCGGTGGCCGCGGCGTGCCCGGCGCCCACGTGATGAAGCTCAACTACACCAGCCTGCAGCACGCGGTCGCACCCGTCGAGGGCCCCGAGCTCATCCTCCCCCTGCGCAGCCCGGTGGCCGTGGCCTTCCTGCACGGGCAGCTGGCGCCTGTGGCCTGGGCGTTCGCCCAAGCGGCGCCCGGGCGCTCCCTGGGCTACGTGCAGACCGCCGGCGGAGCGCTGCCGGGATCGCTGTCGCACACGGTTGCCGAGCTGCGCGAGCGCGGTCTGCTGGCCGGCCACCTCACCGCCGCGCCGACCTACGGCGGCGAAGGCGAAGCCATCACGGTGGCGGGAGCGCTCCACCATGCCGGCGGCGAGCTGGGCTGGGATGCCGTGGTGTGCTGCCCCGGGCCCGGCATCCTGGGCTCGGCATCGGCCCTGGGTCACGGGGGGCTCGCGGCGCTTGACAGCGCCCATGCGGCGCTGGCGCTGGGCGCCCCGACCCTGGTCGTCCCCCGGATGTCCTGGGGCGATCCGCGCGAGCGCCACCGCGGCCTCTCCCACCACGTCGTGACCGTGCTCAGGCTTCTGCTCGATCCGGTGGTCGTGCCCGTGCCCCAACACGCCGACGTGGCCGGGCTGACCGACGAGCGACACACCTGGCGCCGCGTCAACGCCGACCTCGGAGGCTATGCCGCGAGCGGCCTTCCGGCCCGCACGATGGGGCGCGACCTGGAGGACGACGAGCTGTTCTTCGCCGCGGCGCTGGCCGGTGGTTCCGCGCTTGCTGGCATGATTGCGGCACCATGAGCAGCGAGTTCGAACTGGTGGGCGGCGAGACCGCCTGGAAGGGGGAGATCGTCGAGGTGCGCATCGAGCGCTTCCGTCACGCCGACGGGCAGGAGGTCACCCGCGAGGTGATCGCCCACCAGGGCGCGGTCGGTGTGGTCGCGCACGACGATGAGCACGTGTGGCTGGTGCGCCAGCCCCGTGAGGCGGTCGACGAGCCCGATCTGCTCGAGGTGCCGGCGGGCAAGCTCGACGTCGAGGGGGAGGAACCGCTGGCCACCGCCGAGCGTGAGCTGGTGGAGGAGATCGGCAAGTCGGCGGGCGCCTGGCGCGAGCTCAAGAGCTTCTACACCAGCCCGGGCTTCACCGATGAGCGGGTGATCGTCTACGAGGCCACCGAGCTCGCCGACGCGGCGGAGGCCGGCGCGGCCGGGGAGGACGAACGGATCGACGTCGTCCCGTGGCCGCTTCACCGCCTGGATGAGGCGATCGATGCCTGCGAGGACTCCAAGTCGTTGATCGGCCTGCTGTGGCTGGCCCGCGAGCGCGAGGCGCAGCCGTGACGGTGGCCCGCAGGCTCCGCTGGAGCGCCGCAATCGCCACGGTTGCCGCGACCATCGCCGGCTGTGGCGGGGGTGACAGCCACGGTCACAAGGTGCCCAAGGTGGTGGGCCAATCGCTCGTCCAGGCGGCCGCCACGCTCAGCAAGGCCCAGTACGCGGTGGGTCAGCCGGTCATCGTGCGCGGCAAGCCCCCGCGACACACCGTGCTCAAGCAGGACCCCGAGGGTGGCTCGGGTGCCAAGCCCGGCACCAAGGTCCGCCTGGAGGTCTCCGACGGCGTGAAGTGAGCCGCGTGGCGCATCGGCGGACGGTGAACGACCCATTGCAGCGCCAAGGAGGGCTTACCCGCGAGCCGAAACCTACGCGGGATGGCCACCGCAGCGTCCCACCCCTCCACCCGCCCCTTCGGCGAGCTCATGCTCGACTTCCTGGCCTATCTCGAGCTCGAGCGAGGCTTGTCTCGCAACACCCTGGAGGCCTACCGGAGCGATCTCGAGCAGTTTGGCGCCCACCTCGACCGCACCGGGCAGTCGTCGCTTGAGGTCACCCACACCCAGCTGACCGAGTTCATCGCTCAACTCACCGCGGGTGACGCGAAGGCGCCGCCGGCGCCCTCCACCATCCAGCGCAAGGTCGCCTGCCTGCGGTCCTTCTACCGCCACCTGCGCCGCGACGGCATCCTCGAACGCGACCCGACGGCCGAGCTGCGCGCACCGCGCGGCGGTCACAAGCTCCCCCAGGTGCTGGCGCGCGCCGAGGTCAAGCGACTGCTCGAGCAGCCGCGCGGCACCGCGCCGCGGGCGCTGCGCGACCGGGCGCTGCTCGAGCTGATGTACGCCTGCGGACTGCGGGCCTCGGAGGCGATCACTCTCGACGTGGGCGACGTGGATCTCGAGGAGGGCGTTCTACGGGCCCGCGGCAAGGGCTCCAAGGAGCGCCAGGTCCCCGTGGGGCGCCAGGCGATCGCCGCTGCGCGGGTGTACGTCCAGCGCGGCCGACCGCCGCTCGTGGGAGCCAACGGAGAGACTCGCCTGTTCGTCAACTCCCGAGGGTCGGGGCTCACCCGGCAGGGCCTCTACAAGATCGTGCAGCGCCACGCCGCTGCTGCGGGGCTGGCCGACAAGATGAGCCCCCACACGCTGCGCCACACCTTCGCCACCCACCTGCTGGCCGGCGGCTGCGACCTGCGCTCCGTCCAGGAGATGCTGGGCCACGCCGACATCGCCACGACCCAGATCTATACGCATCTCTCCGCGGAACGCCTCAAGGACGTCTACTTCGACGCCCACCCCCGGGCCGAGCTCGGCGCTCCGGACCGCACGGAGCGCCGCGGGGGTGCACGCTCCGGCCGTCACGCCGCGTGAGGGCCGGCGCCGGACCCTGACAGAATCGCGGCTCCGTGCGCCGCCGAATCACCGCCGTCTCACTCTGCGTGCTGGCCGGCGCCCTCTCCTTCGGTTGCGGCAACCGGCGCAGCGGGGTGCCCGACCTGGCGACCCCCCAACGTCCCGAGAAGTCCGTGCCCTACACGTACTCGGATGCTCAGCTGCGCTTCTCGGCGCCGCGCAATTGGACGCAGAACGAGGGTCGGCTGCCGGTGGTGGCGCAGGTGATCTCCGGGCGGGCGGCCGTCGCCATCTGGCGCTATCGCCGGCGCGAGCCGCTGCCCGAGACGCCGGCGGCGTTGAACGACGCACGCGCGCAGCTGGCCGACGCGGCCCGGAGGCGGGACCGCACGCTCGCGATTCGCTCCAGCCGCCTGGTCATGATCCACGGCCTTGCAGGGGTCGAGCTGATCGCGGATGAGACCGTCGCCGGGCAGCCCAAGCGGGTGCGCTCCACGCACCTGTACGGGCGCCGAGCCGAATACGTGATCGATGCTTCCGCTCCCCCGGACGTCTTCGCGCGGGTGGACCGCACGGTGTTCGCGCCCCTCGTGGCGTCGGTGCAGCCCGGCCGCGTGTCGCCTGACGGCAAGTGAGCCGCAGCGGCCGGGCCTAACCTGGAGGCGATGCCAGAGCTCCCCGAGGTCGAGACGATTCGCCGGCGCCTCGCGCCCCGCGTCGAGGGCAGGGTCCTGCGACGCTTCGACGTGCTCGATGCGCGCTGGACGCGGCCCCGGCCGCCCGCCGAGATCGAAGCGGCGTTGACCGGCCGCCGGGTGGACCGCCTGGCGCGGCGCGGCAAGTACCTGGTGTGGGAGCTCGAAGACGAGCACTACCTGCTCGCCCATCTGCGCATGACCGGCGCGCTGCTCTACGACCCACCGCTCGAGCCGGCGCACGCACGGGCGCGCATCGAGCTCAGCGACGGGCACCGCGTGGTCTACGACGATCCCCGCCGGTTCGGGACCGGCGAGCTGGCCGTGGGCGCCGCCGCGCTGCAGGGGTTCTTCGCGGCGCGACTCGGCGTCGAGCCGCTCGACGGTGCGTTCACGCCGGCGGGGCTGCGCGCGGCGGGGCGGGGGTCGCGTGCTCCGATCAAGGCGTTTCTGCTCAACCAGAGGCGGGTGGCCGGGGTGGGCAACATCTACGCCGACGAGGCGCTGTTTCGGGCGGGGGTCCATCCGCTGCGCCAGGCGCGGGCGCTCAAGCCGGGGCAGTGGAGGGCGCTGCACGCCGCGGTGATCGACGCCCTGCAAGCGGGGATCGCCGCCGACGGCGCCTCGATCGATGACTACCGCGATCCCGACGGGGTCCGCGGCTCCTTTCAGGACGAGTTCCTCGTGCATCGCCGCGCCGGCGAGCCCTGCGTCCGATGCGGCACATCGGTGCGCAAGATCGTCGCCGCCGGTCGGGGGACCTACGTGTGTGAGCGCTGCCAGCCCCGGCCGCGGGTCGCGTCGGGGGCTCGGCCTACGTCGCGAGCAGCTCGCTGAGCCGACCCTCGCCGTCGGCCGCCTCGAGGTCGTCGAGACCGCCGATGGCCGAGTCCCCGACGACGATCTGGGGGAAGGTCATGAGCCCCGTGCACTGGACAAGCTTTGCCCGTCCGACCGGGTCCTTTGTCAGATTGACCTCTGTGAAGGCGATACCGCGCTTTGTCAGCAGGGCCTTCGCCTTCCCGCACCGGGCGCAGGGATCGGCAGTGTAGATCGTGACCACCTTCATTACTTCACAAAGTGTAGCGGTGGGTTGAGTGCCGGGAACGCTGAAGACCCAGGCCATCGTCCTGCGCTCGATCCGCTTTGGCGAGGCCGACCGGGTGCTGCACCTCTACACGCCGGGGCGGGGCCGGGTGGGCGCCATCGTCAAGGGGGTGCGCAAGACCCGCAGCCGGTTCGGAGGACGGCTCGAGCCGTTCTTCCACCTTCATCTGGTGCTGCACGAGGGGCGCGGCGACCTGCTCACCGTCACCGGCGCCGAGACGGTGGCCGCGCATCCCCGACTGCGCGAGAGCGGCCCCGCTCTGGACACTGCGGCGCGTGCCTGCGACGCGGTGGCGCGGCTGTTCGAGGCCGGTGATGCCAATCCCGCCGTCTTTCATCTGCTGGCCAACGAGCTGGCGCTGCTCGACGGCGACCCGATGGGCAGCCCCGGCCTGGCCAACCAGCTCGCCTTTCGCGTCAAGCTGCTCGTGGCCGCCGGGCTGGGGCCCCAACTCGGCGCCTGCGCGTCCTGTGGCGAGCGGGAGCACCTGACGGGCTTCTCGGGCGCCGCAGGCGGCGTGGTGTGCAGCGCCTGCGAAGCGTCGGCGTTCGCGTTCGACGAGGAGGCCCATGCCTTTCTGGTGGCCGCCCTCGGGCGCACGTTGGCCCACACGCCGCCGGCCGGCGATCGCGCGCTGCGCCAGGCCGAGCGGGCGATCGCCGAGACGGTCGAGCACCACGCGCACGTGCGCTGGCGCCCGGCGGCCGCCTGATCGGACACGATCGGGCTCTCGCATATCGGGCGATCCGTGGCCGCTGCGACAATCGGCGCGTGGATCGCATGGCAACCACCTCCTCGGTGGCCGAGGCGTTCGCCGAGCGCGTCAGGGCCCGGGAGGAGACACACCTCTCCGAACGGGCGACGCGCTCCTATCCGGCCGTGCGCGATCGGCCCGAGGAGGAGTGCGGACTGCGGACCCCCTTTCAGCGCGACCGCGACCGGATCGTCCACGCCAAGGCGTTTCGCCGGCTCAAGCACAAGACCCAGGTGTTCGTGGCCCCGGAGGGCGATCACTACCGCACGCGGCTGACCCATACCCTCGAGGTCACCCAGGTCTCACGGACGGTGGCGCGCGCGCTGGCGCTCAACGAGGACCTGGTCGAGGCGATCGGCCTGGGCCATGACCTCGGCCATCCCCCCTTCGGCCACATCGGCGAGGGGGTGCTCGACGCCTGCGTCCGCGAGCGCTTCGGCGGCGCGTTTCGGCACTGGGAGCACTCGGTGAGGGTGGTTGAGCGCCTGGAGCGAGGCGGCGCGGGCCTCAATCTCACCGCACCGGTTCGCGAGGGCATCCGCTGCCATTCCAGCGGCGCTCCGCCGCCCTCGAGCCTCGAGGCGAAGATCGTGCGCCTCGTCGACCGCGTCGCCTACATCAACCACGACATCGACGACGCCTTGCGCGCCGGCGTCCTGCGCGAGCGCGACCTCCCCGCCGACGCGGTCGCGCTGCTCGGCGAGAGCGGGCCGCGGCGCATCGACGCGCTGGTCCACGATCTCGTCGAGCACTCCGAGGCGGCCGGCGACATCGTGCAGGGCGAGGAGGTCGGGACGGCGATGAGCGCGCTGCGTCAGTTCATGTTCGATCAGGTCTACCTGGGCGCGGGGGCGCGGGGCGAGCACCGGCGCATCGAGACGGTGGTGCGCACGCTGTTCGACCACTACTGCGAGCACGCCGACGACCTCCCGGTCGGGGTGCCGGACGCAACCCGGGAGCAGTGCGTGGTGGACTATCTGGCCGGGATGACCGATCGCTTCTGCATCCGCGAGTTCCAGGCGCTCGCGGTGCCGAGGTCGTTCGCGTGAGCGCCCGGTGATGGCGCGCTACGCCGAGGACTCCAGGGAGCGCGTCCGGGAGGCGGTCGACATGGTCGACCTGGTGTCCGCCCGCACCGAGCTGCGCCGCGCCGGTCCCAACCGCTACGAGGGGCTCTGTCCCTTCCACGACGAGCGCACGCCGTCGTTCGGCGTCGATCCGCACAAGAAGGTCTACCACTGCTTCGGCTGCGGCGTGGGGGGCGATGTGTTCACCTTCGTCCAGGAGACCGAGGGCGTCGAGTTCGTCGGCGCGCTGGAGCTGCTCGCCGACCGCTACGACGTCGAGCTCCAGCGCGAGGAGGAGGACCCTCAGGCCGCGGAGCGCCGCCGGCGGCGCGAGCGTCTCTACGAACTGCTCGCCCGCGCGAGCGAGTTCTACGCCCGCTACCTGTGGGACTCCGAGGAGGCCGCGGACGCCCGCGCGTACCTGGCCGCCCGCGGCTTGGCGGAGGAGACCCTGCGCGACTTCCGGGTCGGCTACGCGCCGAGCGCCTGGGATCGCATGCTGCTCGCCGCACGCCAGGGGGGATTCTCCAACCGCGAGGTCTACGAGGCGGGGCTCGCCCAGCGCGCCAAGGGCGAGGGCAAGCTCTACGACCGCTTTCGGGCTCGGATCATGTTCCCCCTGGCCGACCAGCGCGGACGGGTGCTGGGCTTCGGCGCCCGCGCCCTGCGGGAGAGCCAGCTGCCGAAGTACCTCAACACCACGGACGGCGAGGTCTACCACAAGGGTCGCCAGCTCTTCGGCGCCGACCGTGCGCGAGCCGAGTCCGCGCGGCGCGGGGAGGTCGTGGTGGTGGAGGGCTACACCGACGTGCTGGCGCTTCACCAGGCGGGGCTTCGCAACGTCGTGGGCCTGATGGGAACCGCCCTGACCGCCGAGCAGGTCGGCGAGCTGGCCCGTCAGGTCGCCGGCGCCGACGGCGCACGGATCGCCCTGGCGCTGGACCCCGACACCGCCGGCCAGGGAGCGATGCTGCGCGCCGCCGAGCTGGCAGCCGGGCGCCAGGTCGAGCTGCGGGTCGTGGAGCTGCCGCCACACGTCGACCCCGCCGACCTGGTCGCCGGCGAGGGGGCCGAGGCCGTGCGCGCGCGCGTCGACGGTTCGGTGCCCTTCTCACGCTTCCAGGTCGACCGCCTGCTCGCCGGCGAGGATCTGGGCAGCGCCGACGGGCGCGACCGAACGCTGGCACGGCTGCGGGAGGTCCTGGCCCCGGTGCCGGCGGGCGTGCTGCGCGACGAGCTCGTGCGCCGGTCGGCCAGCCGCCTCGGGCTCTCCGAGCAGCTCGTGGCCTCCCTGGCCGCGCAAGGGGCAACGGGCTCCACGAGCCGGGGAACGGTGGGCCCGCGGGCGGCGCTGGACCGTCGGGAGCAGACCGAGCGCACCTTCCTCGCCCTCTGCATCGCGCTGCCCGAACAGGGACGCGAGGCGCTGCGCAGCGTCGACCTCGACCAACACTTCACGGCGCAGGCCACGCGGCGCGCCGCGGCACACCTGCGCGAGCACCTGGCCGCGCCCCTCGACAGCCTCTCGCCCGAAGACGGCGAGCTCCGCAGCGTCGTGGCCGAGCTGGCGCTGCGCGCGGCGCGCGACCCGGCCGAGCCCGCCACGCTCGAGGTCGAGGCGCTCCAGCTCGAGAAGGCCCGCCTCGAGCGCGAGATCGCGGCGGCTCAGGCCGCCGGCCGGCTCGACGTGGGCGAGCTCGCCGAGCGACGCGGGCGCGTTCACGAGCAGCTCGAGACCGCGATCGGCAGGGCGACGGGGCGTCCGGGGTAGGGCGTTCGAAGGGTGAAGGGTGTTACAAGTCTGCGACTTTTCGGCTTCGGCGGCTCGGAGAGGCTCGGACGCGAACTAACGTTCGCGTCATGGACCGCGACTCGCTCGAACGCTTCGTGAGTCTCGGTCTCTCGCTCGAGCAGATCGGAGCTCGCGTGAACCGGGACCCGTCGACGGTCGGCTACTGGGTTAAGAAGTACGGGCTGACGGCTGTCCACCGACAGCGCAATGCGCCGCGAGGAGGTCTGGAACGGGAGCGCCTCGAGGCCATGGTGCATGATGGTGCGAGCCATCGTGCGCTTGCCGAGGCGTTCGAGGTCAGCACGGCAACAGTTCGCTACTGGCTCAAGCGGTTCGGCTTGCAGACCGACGCGAGCCGGCGCCGTGGTGAGACGCGCTCTGCCCGGCGGACTGGGCAGGCCACCCTGCAGCGACATTGCTCCCATCATGGCTGGACCGAGTACTTCCTCGAGGGCCGGGGGTCATATCGCTGCTGTTTGTGCGGATACGATCGCCACGTCGGCGCGCTGCAGTTCCATCACGTCGATCCAGATGGCAAGGGGTTCGGGCTTGCGGAGCGGGGACTCGCCCGGGCGATCTCGAAGTGCAGACAAGAAGCGGCGAAATGCGTTCTCCTCTGCGCGAATTGCCACGCCGAGGTCGAGGCCGGTATCCGGAAGCTCTCGCTAGAGTTGACCACGCCCCCTTCAGCCGTCCACACTGAGGGTTAACACGATCCGGGGTAGCTCAATTAGGCAGAGCGGGACCCTGTTAAGGTCACGGTTGCGGGTTCGAGTCCCGCCCCCGGAGCTCAGCTGCGCTTCTGTCTCGCAGCAAACTGCTCCACCAGCCCCGCAGCCCTCTCGGCACCGCGGTTCCGCTGCGCCCACGCCGCCAACTCACCTGCGCCCGCCCGCAGCCGCGGATCACCCAGCGCCCGCTGCACCGCCAGTCGCAAGGTGGAGGGGGAGACAAAGCGCCAGGGCACCCGGACGCCGACGCCCGCCCAGTCGGCACGAGCGGCGTTCTCGTGCATGTCGCCGGTCGCCGGCGCCACGACGACCGAGCATCCGCTCGCCAAGGCCCGGACCATCGTGCCGTGACCGCCGTGACAGACCACGACGTCACAGTGCGGCATCGCCTGGGCGTAGGACACCCACTCGACCAGCCGGGCGTTCGGGGGAACGCTCAGCGGTGCCGAAAGCCCTCGCCGGTTGATCGTCGCGAGCACTCGCACCGGCAGGTCAGCCAGTCCGGCTACGGCCGCGCGGAGCAGACGGTGCTCGGGATCCTGAGAGGTGGAGGGTGCCACCAACACCAGGGGCTCCTCGCCAGGGGGGAGCTCGACCCCCGCGGCGGGGGGTTCCCACAGCAGCGGACCCACCACGTGGGTTCCCGGGGGCCACGCGCGCGGGTATTCGAGGTGGGGAAACGTTCCGACCAGGCAGAGCGCTCGACTGATACCTCCGTGCACGCCCGCCAGCGCCGGGAGCCCGAGGCGGGCGCGAGCGCCGTTGAGCTCCTCGCGTCCGCGCCGGAGCCCCGCCCCGACCGGTTGCTCCAACGTTCGCCACATCGCGCGACCCAGGCGGGTGCGTGGCAGCCGCGCTCCGATCGAGTAGGGCGGGAACCCATCGCCGCCGGGCGGGAACACGTGGGGCACGAGCGTCGCCCACGTCACACCCTCAGCCTCGGCGGCGAGCGCAACGGCCGGCGTGAGGATGTCCGCGACGACGGCGTCGGGGCGCGCGTCGTCGATCAGCGGCCTTGTCTCCTGCGCGGCGCGCACCGCCGCCTCATAGGGCTTGAGCGGCCGCTCGCGCGTCGGGAAGACCTGGTACTCGGGAGCGGCGGCGAAGCGCATGCCGGTCTGCTCTACCGGCTCGTGCCACCGCCGCCAGGTCTGCATGGTCACCTGATGCCCGCGGGCGGCCAGCGCCCCGCCGAGCGCGATCATCGGAAAAGCATGGCCGGGATCGCCGAATGCGCCCAGCAGGAATCGGCGTCGGTGGTCTTCGCTGCCGCTCACGACCGCCCGCTCGAAAACGTCTACTCGCTGGCCAGCTCGGCGACGATGCGCAGCTGATCGCGGCGTGACTCGAAGTCGAAGGCCATGGGACTGACGCTGAGCGTCCCCACGCCGGCGTCGCGGTAGACGGTGAGTCGATCGCGGACGACGTCCCGCGGTCCGCACAGCGTCACGGTGTCGACGAGCTCTGCCGGCAGCGCGGCGGCGGCCTGCTCCTTCTTGCCATCCAGATAGAGATCCTGAACCTCTCGTGCCGCCCCCTCGAAGCCGTAACGGCACATCAGGTCGTTGTAGAAGTTCTTCTCGCGCGAGCCCATGCCGCCCACGTAGAGGGCGAGCATGGGACGCATGACGTCTCGCGCCGCCTCGAGGTCGTCGTGTACGAGCACGTTCACCGTGGGGGCGACGTCGAAGCCCTCGAGCGAGCGACCCGAGCGGGCGGCGCCCTCCTCGAGCAGCGGGCGGAACGCGGCGACGTGCTCGGGAGAGAAGAAGATCGGCAGCCACCCGTCGGCGATCTCACCGACCAATGCAACGTTCCTGGGACCCATCGCGGCGACGTAGATGGGGATGCGCTCCTGGACTGCAGAGATCGTGAGCTTGAGCGCCTTGCCGGGCCCGTCGGGGAGCGGCAGGTCGATGGTCTCCCCCCGGTACTCGAGCCGTTCGCGGGCCAGCGCCTTGCGCACCACGGCCACGTACTCACGCGTGCGCTGCAGCTGGCGGGCAAAGCGAACACCGTGCCAGCCTTCGGAGACCTGTGGCCCCGACGAGCCGAGGCCCAGGCGAAACCGGCCGCCGGAGATCTGATCGAGCGTCGCCGCCGTCATCGCGGTCATGGCCGGAGTGCGCCCGGGCATCTGGAAGATCGCCGATCCCAGCCCGATCCGCTTTGTGCGCCCGGCGAGCCACGCGAGCACGGTGGCGGCGTCGGAGCCGTAGGCCTCGGCCGCCCAGACCGAGTCGTAGCCGAGCGCCTCGGCCTCTTGGACGAGGGCGAGCTGCTGGTCGGCGGTGAGTCCGAGCCCCCAGTAGGCCACGTTGAGACCGAGCTTCATGAGACCCGCGGTCGTTCGCCGGGCTAGAGGCCCTGGCCGGGCCGCTGAAACACGATTTCGGGAACCACGCAGCCGGGGGACAGGCGAAGCAGGCAGCGGACGGCCTCGGCGATGTCCTCGGGTTGGATCATCTCCTCCGCCGCCACCGAGTCCTTGACGAAGTCGGTCATCGCGGTGTTCACGAATCCTGGGCACAGCGCGCACGACTTGATCCCCTCGGCGCCCAACTCCTTGTTCATCGCCTGGGTGAACCCCACCACCCCGAACTTGGTCGCCGCGTAGACCGAGAGCCACGCCTGCCCGGACTTCCCGGCGATCGACGCCGTGTTGACCACGAGTGCGTTGCCATGCTCCTTCCCGGCGGTGCGCAGCATGTCCGCGCACTCGCGGTAGAACAGGACCATCGAGCGCAGGTTGACGTCCAGCTGCATGTCCAGGTGCTTGGTATCGATGTCCGCGACGGGGGCTCCGACGCCCACCCCGGCGTTGTTGACCAGTACGTCGAGGCGGCCAAAGCGGTTCCGGTGGCTCTCGACCACCGCCGTGACGTCCCCTTCGGAGGCGACGTCCGCCGGGACGGCCTCGACCGCGACGCCGACGCCGCGTAGCTGCTCGGCCGCGGTTTCCAGCTTCTCGGGCCGTCGCGCGGCGACGGTGATGCCATAGCCCTCCTCTCCGAGCATGCGGGCGATGGCCAGCCCGATCCCGCTCGAAGCGCCCGTCACAATCGCCGCCCGCTGCGCCATGCCGTGGTTCCTTGGTGGAAGGCCGCGCTCGCGCGCCGAGCGGCCGCGCGAGCCGAGGCTGTATCCAATCACGCGAGTACCGGGGACTGGCGTGGGTTCCGGTGCCGAGCGCTTAGAGTGTCGCGCCATGGTCTGCTCGCGCTTGGGAGCCGCAGCGGCCCTGCTCGCGGTCGCCGGGGCAGTGGGCGTATCCGCCTGCGGAGGATCGGCGAGCAAGAAATCCTCGTCCGCGACTTCACCGGCCGCGACCGAGCAGTCGCAGGCGTTTCCCAAGGCGCTGGGACAGCCCCTCCAGGAGCTCGCGGCCAATCGCCCGCAGGGACCCAACCTGGCCCCTGCCAACAGCGTCCTGCGACCGGGCTCGAACCGTTTCGGCTTCGCGCTGTTCGACAGCGCGAACAAGCAGCTCTCCGGCGCTCCCGTGGCGCTTTACACGGCGGGCGCCGACGGCTCCAATGCCCGCGGACCCTTCCCGGCTCACAGCGAGTCACTCGCCGTCAAGCCTCAATTCGCAAGCCGGACGAGCGCCCAGGATCCCGATTCCGCGAAATCCGTCTACGTCGCCAACATCCCGCTGGGCCCGGCTCGCGGACACGTCGTATGGGCGCTGGCGCGCCTGGACGGCCGGCTCGTCGGATCGAGCGTGGCCCAGGTGATGGTCGGTGGGCGAGGGCCGCCGCCGCCGGGCGCGCCTGCGCCGCGGGTCCACACCCCGACATCGCCCCCGACGCCCATCGCCTCCATCGATACACGAGTACCGCCCAGCAGCCTGCACTCCGTCGACTTCGCCAACGTCGTGGGGCGAAAGCCGGCCCTGCTCGTGTTCGCCACTCCCCGGCTGTGCATGAGCCGGACCTGCGGACCGGTCGTGGACGAGGCGCAGCAGCTGCAGGCCACCTACGGCAAGCGGATGGCCTTCATTCACATGGAGGTGTTCAAGAACAACGAGGTCGACCAGGGCTACCGGCCACAGCTCAAGGCCTGGGGCCTCCAAACCGAGCCGTGGGTGTTCGCCATCGACCGTCGCGGCCGCATCGCGGCCGAGCTCGAAGGCCCGGTCTCGGTGGCCGAGATACAGCGTGCGATCGAGAAGGCGCTACGCCCATGAGCGTAGGAGTGCACTGCTAGCTTGCTCCCCCGCGGGCGCAGTCGCGCGCGGAGGGCCGGTAGCTCAGTTGGTCAGAGCAGCGGACTCATAATCCGTCAGACGTAGGTTCGAGTCCTACCCGGCCCATGAAGATTTAGCTGCAAACCATGGCTTTTCCTCCCAATAGGAGTGCTTACACACCGTAAGTATCTCCCGGATGTCTCCCGAAATCTGCAACGAACGCGGTCGAGCTCGGCGGGGCCCATGCTGACCGGGCGTCGTCCTAGGTGTGGGGCGCCCGGGTGCGCCACCGTCCGGCGAGCTTCGCGGCCCCAACTCCGATAGCGAGAAAGGTCGCCGCAAGGGGAACGAACATCATGAGCGCGATCACAATCATGTTCACATCACACTCGTACACCGCGGAGTCGCATGGCTGGATTGCGGCGAGGGGAACCGTCGCGAGGGCTAAGGGGACGATGAGCCAGCTACGAGCGATCAGGCCGGCAGCGATACTCGCTGTCGAGGCCAGGAGGAACGCCAGGCCATCGTCCTCCCCCGCACCAGTCAGGAGGACGACGGACCAACCGATCAGGAAGATGGCCGCCCCGAAGATGTAGCGCACGGTGAGGAGGGTCAGCCCGCCTCCGTCAGGCATCGTCATCTAATCCCGGACGGGCCTAGGTCGCCGTCGCCTTGAACCGCGAGCGGGCCTGGCGCATCGTCTCGTAGAACGGATGGGCGGCGTTGCCGGCGAGGTTGAGCGCCGGCTGCATCTCCTCGATGATCCCGGCCTCGGCATCCCAGGGAGTCTCCACATGCAACCACGCTAGACAGAGGTTCTCTCGTTGCCACGCGGACAGCGCCGCGTTGTCCTCCGCTGTTAGAACCTCGCGCGTCTCAGTCTTCACAGGCACCCAACCTTCGTCCTCAAACAGGAGCGCCGCGAGGCTCCGACGGAAAGTTGACGACCCCACGTTTCCTCGGACGTGGTTGTCAAGAACGCGGGAGCGGAGGGTTGCCGGGGAGGATACGCGGCCCGGCGCGATGCCGATGTACAACGGCCCGCGCGGCTCGGAGGGATGAGGAGCCGTGGGAACTTCGGGAAGGACGCCCTTGCCGACCCACCAGGCATAGAAGCCGGGCCGAGCCGGAACGCCGCCATCGCGCTCGGTACGGCCGGCCTCCGCGATCGTGTGCAGAGGGCTACTCAGCGCATCCACGGGGGAGCTGGCCACGTTTGGGAGGGTACGTCAGTCGTACGGCGGCGCTGTCCTAAGCCCCGTAGAGCCCCGGAGGCCCGGAGGCCCGGAGGCCCGGAGGCCGGAGGCCCGGCGGCCCGGAGGCCCGGAGGCCCGGAGGCCTAGCCTACGAACGCCGCGTCACGGTCTCGGCTCGTAGCCGATTAGGTCGGGCGCGGTCCGCTAGGTCCGCGATGCCGGTGGCAGTGAAGGGAGCTTTGTGCGCGCCGCGGCGGATTTCCAGAGATCGCTAGTTTCAAAATCGATGTCAATCACGTGATCCCGCGTGAACTTGATCGTGTCGCCGTAGTCGAGGCGGGGAATGCCGGCCGGGCGGTTGCTGAGCGTGCCGATCATGTGTCGCTTCTTTATCGCTACGACGTCAACCCACATGCGTTCGCCCCAGCCATCTTTCATCTCGAACAAGAGCTTGACCGTCGCTCCGGGCTCGAGGCTCCTCTTGTCGGCGTCGCTGGGGATGGGGAACGTGTCCGGATAGGCGCGGTTGCGTTCGACCCCAGAATCTAGGCGCCAGCGATGGATGACGCGGCCGGTTGCCGCCCAGATTATGCGGTCCCAGAGGCCCTCAAACAGCGCAACCTCAAGTTGCTCAAACACCCAGAATGGTCGCTCGATACGCGGCACCGCGTGGAGTTCGGCCCGCAGTTCGTCCCGGCGTGGATCGTCATGATGAAACGCCAGCACAACCACACGGAGCAGCGCCCCGGGGGCGAACCCGAACACGAGGAGGGCGACGATGAAGGTCGGCCAGGATAGGACGGCGTCAACCATCTAAGGCGAGCCTCCCAACAAGTGCACCGAACCGTGTATCAGAGCGGGCGTTATGGAGTATCGCGCCGAGTTCGGCGTGACCCTGGGCAGTCAGCTCGTAGTAGCGTCGTGGCGGCCTCTTGGCACTGATCTTCGCCGGATCCTCCCATCCATCATCCAGCCAACCCTCCTGAAGCATTCGAGCGAGGATTGGGTAGAGGACACCGGATCGGACGCCAGCGCGCTTCGACAGGTCGTAGCCCCAGTACCGGCCGGCGGGGTCATCCATGAGCGCTATAGCCACTTGGATCAAGGCGTGGGTCCGTCTCATAAGTCGTACTCTACCTAGATAGAGTACGACTTACACCCCGGGTGCTCCCGGTTGCACACGCACGTCGTGGGCTTCAACAACCAAGATGGGCGGCGATGTCACCATCTGGCCATGCCGGGGCCACCTACCGTTGCTGAGGTCGTCGACCTCGTTGTTCGATTGGAGGACGACCCCCTGCGTCGAACCGTCCTCGGCAGCGTTCCGTACGACTTTTTCCGGGCTGCCGTGGCCGACGGCATTGTCGCAACGGACGCCATGCCCGCGTTTGCGACCGTTGTCGGCGAGGCGGTGCGACAAGAACTCCTCGGCTACCGCACCGAAAACGGCGGCGCCGTGCTGCCGCCGCTTGGCGCCCCGTGGAACGAGCACGTGTTCCAGTCGCGGACTGGATATCACTCGACGGTGGCCGGACAGCAGATGGCGGCGCTTCGTCGTCAGCGCATGGAGCCCGATGTGGATCGCAAATCCATGGCTCGGCGCCTGACCGGTGAGCTGGAGGAGTCTGAGGACCTCCTCGGCGAGGCAATGGAGAACGGGAGCCTGTGGCGGCCGCCGCGTAAGTGCCCGGATTTTGTCTGGTCGGAATATGACAAGGCGCTGGCCGCCGCCTCGCCGCGCACGCACAAGGCGGTGCAGGACGCATACCGCAAGCTCAACGGCCTCAACTGGAACGTGCCGGAGCGGGCGTCGCAGGAGACAGAGGGTGCGATCCTCGGCCCAGGTGAAGGGCTCGTCCTGGGTGACCGGGACCGTGAGCGTCTCCGGGGCGTCCTCGACGTTATCGGCAGCGCGAGGAGCATCTCGCGAGCTTGGCCGGGGACGCGCCGGTGGTGGCGAGGGGAGGGGAGACGAGCTCCGGCCCTCGCGAGCACTTGCGCTGGCAGATCGACTACGTGTTCAGTCTCCCGGAGCCGTCATCCTTTGCTCCGTTGCGCGATGCGGTCGAGCCCGAGGATGAGCGTGTCCTCCGCCGTTACGTCACGCACGCCCGCGAGCTGGCTGGGAGCCACGTGCTCAACACGCGTGACGTTGGCTACACCGTGAGCTTCACGCCAACGAAGGCGTCCGTGGAGTCGAAGCTGCCGTCAAGCGAACTGGTGCGTGGACTCGCACTCGGCTTCCGGCAGCTCTACTCACCTGACGAGAAGGCGAGCTTCGCCGCCGCGATGCGAGTGCTCCAGAAGGCGATCCGTGGCGAGCGCGCCGACACGATGCAGGCCCAGATCAGCCAGCTCGCGCAGTGGGGCAGGACGGCAGGCAAGCTCCGCTCGGACTGGCTGGAAGCGCTCGCATACGAACAGGGCAAGAGCGCCGGTTCGTTGAAACGCCTCCAGGTTCTCGCCGGTTAAAAGGGTTAGATGCCTTCCTCACGCAATAGGGCGCCCAGCCCTTCGTGGGAGATGCCCAGCATGTCGGTCTTGCACTTGGCGTGGCTGATCTGGCGCAGCTTCTTGGTGTTGGCCACCACCACACGCGCGACGT
>JALYZC010000108.1 GCA_030945905.1 Actinomycetota bacterium | reverse complement strand
ACTCGCTGCGCTACTGGGTGGTCGAGTGCCATGTCGACGGCTTTCGCTTCGACCTCGCCTCGGCGCTGGCCCGGGAGTTCTTCGACGTCGACCGGCTCTCGTCGTTCTTCGACATCATCCACCAGGATCCGGTGCTCTCGCAGGTCAAGCTGATCGCCGAGCCGTGGGATGTCGGCCCGGGTGGCTATCAGGTGGGCAACTTCCCGGTGCTGTGGTCGGAGTGGAACGGGATGTACCGCGACACGATGCGCGACTTCTGGCGGGGTCAAGCCGACTGCGGGGACTTCGCCTCGCGGCTGTCGGGGTCCGCCGACCTATATCAGGCCGATGGGCGCGACCCGTTCGCCTCGATCAACTTCATCACCGCCCACGACGGCTTCACGCTGGCCGATCTCGTCGCCTACGAGCACAAGCACAACGAGGCCAACCGCGAGGACAACCGCGACGGCACCGACGACAACCGCTCGTGGAACTGCGGCGCCGAGGGCGCCACGGAGGACCCGGGGATCCTCGTCCTGCGCGCGCGTCAGCAGCGCAACTTCCTGACCACGCTGATGCTCTCCCAGGGGACGCCGATGCTGCTCGGCGGCGACGAGCTCGGCCGCACGCAGGGCGGCAACAACAACGCCTGGTGCCAGGACAACGAGATCTCCTGGTTTGACTGGAACCTCGACGAGGAGGCCATCGCGCTGAAGGATTTCACCCGCCGGCTGATCCGCCTGCGGCGCGAGCACCCGGTGTTCCGCCGCGAGAGCTTCCTGGAGGGGGGGCCCGCCGACGGCGCCGGCCTCCCGGACGCCTGGTGGTTTCGCCCCGACGGGCACAAGATGACCTGGCGGGACTGGAACGAGGGCGAGCCGGTGCTCGGATTGTTCCTCAACGGCGACGAGATTCCCACGCCGGGACCCCGCGGCGAACAGGTCGACGACGCCTCCTTCCTGCTGCTGTTCAACGCCCACTCCGAGGAGCGCGAGTTCACGCTGCCCCGCCCGCGCCTGGGCTCGGAGTGGGACCTCGAGCTCTCGACCGTGGACCCCGCGGCGGCGCCCGGCAGCTCGCGCCACGCCGCCCAGGAGCAGCTCAGGCTCCCGGCGCACTCGCTGCTCCTGCTCAAGCGGGTCGAGTGACCCCCCGACGCCGGGCCCGGTAGGGTGCAGCGCGCGGATGCGCGTGCTGCTGATCTCCTGGGAGTACCCGCCCGTAATCGAGGGCGGGCTCGGGCGCCACGTGCGCAAGCTCTCCGAGCACCTAGTCGCCGATGGCGTCGAGATGCACGTGCTGACCCGCGGGGGCGGCCGGCTGCCACGCGAGGAGGAGCGTCACGGCGTGATCGTGCACCGCGTCCGAGAGCCACCGTTCCCGAAGGACATCGACGCCTTCGTGCGCTGGGTCACCGACATGAACGGACACATGGTGCAGCTCGGCGACCGGCTCTGCCAGCGCTTCGAGTTCGACCTCGTCCACTCGCACGACTGGCTCGTCTCCGCGGCGGCCGAGCGCCTGTCCCGGCGGATCGGCTCCGCGGGCGAAGTCCGTGGACGCCCCTGGCTGGCCACGGTCCACGCCACCGAGTTCGGCCGCCACCAGGGCTGGGTCCAGAACCACCCCCAGTCCTACATCCACTCGGTTGAGCGCACGATGGCCCGCCGCGCCGAGCATCTGATCACCTGCTCGGAGTACATGCGCAGCCACGTCGCCCGGGTCTTCGACGTGCCTGCGGCGAGGATCACGGCGATCCCCAACGGCATCGATCCGCGCGACCTCGAGCCCGTCGTCGAGGATCTCCCGGGCCTGCGCGCCCGCTACGCGCAGGCCGATCAGCTGCTGGTGCTGCTGGTGGGCCGCCTGGTCTACGAGAAGGGCTTTCACCTGGCCCTCGACGCCCTGGCCCCGGTGATCCGGCGGCGTCCGGGCGTCCGCTTCGTGGTCGCCGGGACGGGCACCGCCGAGGCCGAGCTCAAGCGCCAGGCCAAGCGCCTCGGGCTGAGCCGTCACGGCTCGTTCCTGGGCTGGGTTGGCGACGACATGCTGCACTCGCTCTATCGCGTCGCCGATCTCTGCATCGTGCCCTCGATCTACGAGCCGTTCGGCCTGGTCGCGCTGGAGGCGATGGCCTCCGGCTGCCTGGGCATCGTGGCCGACACCGGCGGCCTGCGCGAGGTCGTACCCGAGGACGGGACGGTCGGGCTGCGGTTCCCCTCGCGTGACTCGGCCGCGCTTGAGCAGATGCTCGAGCAGGTCCTGACCGACGACTCCGCCCGCTCCCAGCTGGTCGCCGAGGCCCGCGAGCACGTGCTGCGCTTCGACTGGGCCGAGGTGGCGAGACGCACCCGCGAGGTCTACGACGCGTTGCTCGCGCCCCCCCGGGCGCGCCCCCGCCGCCGCGCGCGGACCGGTTAAACGCCGAGGGCCCGGCGCAATGCCGGGCCCTCGAACAGCTTCGCAGCGTTGGCTACATCATCCCCGACATGTCGGGCATACCGCCGCCGCCACCCATACCGCCGCCGGAGTCCTTGTCCGGAACCTCGGCGACGATCGCCTCGGTGGTGAGGATGTTCTTGGCGATCGACGCGGCGTTCTGCAGCGCCGAGCGCGTGACCATGGCCGGATCGATCACGCCGGCCGCGACGAGATCGACGATCACGTTGGTAGCCGCGTTCAGCCCGTGACCCTTCTTGGCCTTGCGCACGTCGTTGACCACGACCGAGCCCTCCAGGCCCGCGTTCTCGGCGATCTGCCGCAGCGGCTCCTCGAGCGCGCGAATTACGATCTTGGCGCCCGTCTGCTCGTCGGGCTCCTCGATTGCGTCGACCTTGATCGCCGCCTGAGCGTGCAGCAGCGCGACGCCGCCACCGGGCACGATGCCCTCCTCGAGGGCGGCCCGGGTGGCCTGCAGCGCGTCCTCGACCCGGTGCTTCTTCTCCTTCATCTCGGTCTCGGTGGCAGCGCCGACCTTGACCACGGCCACGCCGCCGGAGAGCTTGGCCAAGCGCTCCTGCAGCTTCTCCCGATCGAAGTCCGAGTCGGTGTTCTCGATCTCGTTCTTGATCTGGTTGATGCGGCCCTTGATTGCCTCGGTATCGCCGGCGCCGTCCACGATCGTGGTGATGTCCTTGGCGACGACCACGCGACGGGCGCGGCCGAGCTGCGAGAGCTGGGTGTTCTCGAGCTTGAGACCCATCTCCTCGGTGATCACTTCGCCGCCGGCCAGGATCGAGATGTCCTCGAGCATCCGCTTGCGGCGATCGCCGAAGCCCGGCGCCTTGACGGCAACACCGGTGAAGGTGCCCCGGAGCTTGTTGACGACGACCGACCCCTCGAGGCCGGCGTTCTCGGCGATCTGCCGGAGCGGCTCCTCGAGCGCGCGGATGACGATCCTCGCGCCCGTCTGCTCGTCCGGCTCCCCGATCGCGTCGACGTTGAGCGCCTTCTGGGCGACCAACAGCGCCACACCGCCGCCCGGAACGATGCCCTCTTCGAGCGCCGCGCGGGTGGCCTGCAGCGCGTCCTCGACGCGGTGCTTCTTCTCCTTCATCTCCGTCTCGGTGGCCGCGCCGACCTTGACAACGGCTACCCCGCCCGACAGCTTGGCGAGGCGCTCC
>JALYZC010000102.1 GCA_030945905.1 Actinomycetota bacterium | reverse complement strand
CGGCGGGCACGGGCTCCGAGGCCTCCTTCGCGGCGGTGATCAAGGATCGCGAAGAGCGCATCAAGTTCCAGGTGGCCGACTTCTCGATGTGTCCCCGGCTGGCCGTGCTCGATCCCGAGGCCACGCGCACGCTGCCGCCGGCCATCGCGGCCGCCACCGGCATGGACGCGATGACCCACGCGATCGAGGGCCACGTGTCCTCGGAGTGGAACCCGCACGCCAGCGCCTACGCCCTTCAGGCTCTGCGCCTGATCCGCGACAACCTCGAGCGGGCCGTGACCGAGCCCGGCGACGACGACGCTCGAGGGAACATGCTCATCGCCGCGAACCTGGCCATCCACCCGACGGCGTCGGGCGCGATCGGGATCACCCACTCGCTCTCGCATCCCTGCGGCGCGCATTACGACGTGCCGCACGGCATCGCCAACGCGATCCACCTGCCCTGGGTGATCGAGTTCAACGCCGCCGGCGGCGATCCGATCGCCGATCGCTATCGCGAGATCAACCAGATCCTCGGGCTCGAGGCCGGTGGGTCCGGAGAGCAGGTCGGTCACGCACTGGCCGAGCACGTCCGCGCACTGGTCAGGACGCTGGGCCTCCCGGGCCGACTCTCAGAGGTCGGTGTCCCCGAGGCGGGCATCCCGCAGCTGGTGGAGGGCGCCGAGGGCGACGGCTGCACCCTGGTCAACCCGCGGGAGACCACGGCGGAGGACTTCGCCGAGCTCTATCGCCGGGCGATGTAGCGCTCCGTCGCTAGGCGCCTGACGCGAACCGCGCCCGCAGCGCCTTCTTGTCGAACTTGCCGACCGACGTCTTGGGTACCTCCTCGAGAAACTCGACGCGGTCGGGAAGCCACCACTTCGCGACCTTTTCGGCGAGGAATTCGCGCACGCCGTCGGCATCGAGCGCCTGGCCATCCCCGGCGCGTGCCACCACGCAGGCGCACGGCCGCTCGCCCCAGCGCTCGTCGGGGATGGCGATGACGGCCGCCTCCACCACCGCGGGATGAGCCATGATCGCGTTCTCGAGCTCGACCGAGGAGATCCACTCCCCGCCTGACTTGATCAGGTCCTTGGTCCGGTCGACGAGCTTGATGTAGCTGCCCGAGCGCAGCTCGGCGACGTCGCCGGTGCGCAGCCAACCGTCGTCGGTGAACTTCTCGCTGGAAGCGGGATCTCCGTAGTAGGCGCGGGCGATCCAGGGGCCGCGGACTTGGAGCTCGCCGCCCGACCCCTCGTCGATTCGAAAGTCCACCAGCGGCTGGATGCGCCCCTGTGAGGCGCGCAGTGCATAGGCCTCGTCGTCGCTTAACTCGACTTCGCCCGGCAGTCGGGACGCCGAGGCCAGGGGACTGGTTTCGGTCATTCCCCACGCCTGTACGATCGGGACCCCGAAGCGGTCGTCGAAGGCGCGCAGCAGCGCCTCGGGCACCGCGGAGCCGCCACAGAGGATCTCGCGCAGGGTCGAGAGGTCGGGTGGTGGATCGAGCCCCAGCATGCCCTGCCAGACCGTGGGCACGCCGGCGGCGAGGGTCACCCGCTCGGCGGCAATCAGCTCGCCGATCTGATCCGGGGCCATGCGCGGACCGGGAAATACCTGCCGCGCTCCGACCAATGCGGCGGCGTAGGGCAGGCCCCACGCGTTGGCGTGGAACATCGGCACGATCGGCATCACGGCGTCGCGGCCGCGGATCCCCATGGCGTCGGGTGAGAGAACGGCGAGCGAATGGAGCATCGTCGAGCGATGCGAGTAGACGACGCCCTTGGGCCGGCCGGTCGTGCCGCTCGTGTAGCACATGGCCGCTGCCGAGCGCTCGTCGAGCTCAGGGAACGCAAAGCCCGGGTCGCCCTGGTCGATGAGCGCCTCGTAGGCGAGAGCTCCCTCTCGGTCGCCGGGTCCGTCGGGCATCAGCACCTCGTGTTCGACCCCGTCGAAGTGTGGCATGGTCCGGGCCAGCGAGGTGTCGAGAAAGATCACCCGATCCTCGGCATGGCCGACGATGTAGCGGAGGTCCTTCTCGAACAGGCGGATGTTGAGGGTGTGCAGCACGGCTCCCAGGCTGGGCACCGCGAGGTAGAGCTCGAGGTGACGGATGGAGTTCCACGCGAAGGTCGCCACGCGGTCCCCGGGGCGCACTCCGAGCGCCTGCAGCGAGTCGGCCAGACGGCGGGCGCGGTCCACGACCTCCGCGTAGGTCGAGCGCTCCACGCCGTCCGCGGTTCGACTTGCGAGCTCACGGTCCCCGAACACCGTCTCCGCTCGCTCGGCAATGTGGCGGACGAGCAGTGGCTGGTCCATCATCAGGCCGTCCACACGCCCGAGCCTAATGGACCGGCCTGCGCTCGCGCCGCGGCGTGGCTGGCTACGCTACGACCGTGAGCGAGACGAAGACCGCACAGCTGTGGATCTGTACGTCGTGCGGGTTCATCTACGACCCCGCGGAAGGCGACCCCGATGGGGGCATCGCGCCCGGCACGCCGTTCGAAGATGTTCCCGACGACTGGTTCTGTCCGGTGTGCGGGGCGCGCAAGCGGGACTTCGAGCTCTACGAGGATTGAGCGCAGGTCAGGCGGCGACGGCGCGGGACGCTTCCGCGAGTCCGCACGCCTCGGCGATGGCAGCTCCCGTGAGCTCGACCAGCCGGCGTAGCTCGGCTTCGTGGATGGCCAGAGGCGGCATCAATACGACGACGTCGCCGAGCGGCCGCACGATGGCTCCCGCTCGCCGGGCGGCCAGGGTCACCCGGTGCCCCATGCGCGCCTCGGGGGGAAACCCACGAAGCTGGATCCCTGTCATGAATCCGCACCGGCGGATCTCGGCCACCGCGCTCAACGGCGCGACGTAGCGGTCCAGCCAGCGCCCGAGCTGCTCGATCTTGACCTCCAGGCGGTCCAACGTGCGCTCCTGCTCGAAGACGTCGAGGGAGGCCAGGGCGGCAGCGCAGGCCAGGGGATTGCCCGTGTAGGTGTGACCGTGAAAGAACGTCCGGTACTCGTGGTGCTCGCCAAGGAAGCCGTCGTAGATCCGCTCGGTGGTCAGCGTCGCCGCCAGCGGCAGGTACCCGCCGGTCAGCCCCTTGGCCAGGCACAGGAAGTCGGGCGCGACGCCTTCGTGCTCGCAGGCGAACATGCGTCCCGTCCTGCCGAAGCCGGTGGCCACTTCGTCGCAGATCAGGAACACGCCGTGCTCGTCGCAGAGCTCGCGCACCCGGCGCAGGTAGCCGGGGGGGTGGACGAGCATGCCCGCAGCGCCCTGCACGAGCGGCTCGACGATCACCGCCGCGACGCGTCCGTCGTGCTCTCGCAGGATGCAGGCCAGGTCCTCGGCGTCGCCCGGCTGTGCCTGCCAGGCCTCGAACAGCAGCGGCCGGTAGAGCGAGTGAAAGAGCTCGATCCCGCCTACGGAGACGGATCCGAGCGTGTCGCCGTGGTAGCCGTCGCGGAGGCAGACGAAGCCCGTGCGCTCCTGCTCGCCGACCTGCTGCCAGTACTGAAACGCCATCTTCAGCGCCACCTCGCCGGCGGTCGACCCATTGTCGGAGTAGAAGACGCGGCTCAGGCCCTCGGGCGCGAGGGCGATCAGGCGCGCGGCCAGCTCGATCCCCGGCGGATGGGAGAGCCCGAGCATGGTCGAGTGCGCGAGGCGCTCGAGCTGCCGATGCAGCGCGGCGTCGATCGTCGGGTGCGCGTGCCCGTGGACGTTGCACCACAGGGAGGAGACGCCGTCGATGTAGGCGTTGCCCTCGGTGTCGTAGAGCGTCGTGCCCTCGGCGCGCTCGATGATTATCGGCGGCTCGTCCTCCCACCCCTGCTGCTGGGTGAACGGATGCCAGAGGACCCGACGATCCAGCGCGGCCAGCTCCTCGGTGGTCACGAGACCACCGTAGCCTCGGGGGCGGTCGGATCTCCCGGCGTCGAGTCGTTCAGCGCTGCTCGACGGGCACGTAGTCGCGCTCGCGCGCGCCCGTGTAGATCTGCCGGGGGCGCGCGATCTTCTGCTCGGAGTCCTCCACCAGCTCGAGCCATTGTGCGATCCAGCCGCTGGTGCGCGGGATCGCGAACATCACCGGGAACATGGACACCGGCAGCCCCAGCGCCTCATAGATCAGTCCGGAGTAGAAGTCGACATTGGGGTAGAGCTTGCGAGTGACGAAGTATTCGTCCTCGAGGGCGATTCGCTCCAGCTCGAGAGCCACGTCGAGCAGGGGGTTGGTCCCGGTGACGGCGAACGTGTCCTCCGCGGCGGACTTGATGATCTTCGCGCGCGGGTCGTAGTTCTTGTAGACGCGGTGGCCGAAGCCCATGAGGCGCTCCTTGCCCTCCTTCACCCCCGTCATGAAGTCGGGGATGTTGTCCTTGGTCTCAATGCGCTTGAGCATGCGCAGCACGGCCTCGTTGGCGCCGCCGTGCAGGGGCCCGTAGAGCGCGGCGACCCCGGCCGCGATGGCCGAGTAGGGGTCGACCTCTGAGGAGCCGACGTTGCGCACGGCACTGGTGGAGCAGTTCTGCTCATGGTCGGCGTGGAGGATGAAGAGGATGTCGAGCGCCCGCTGGAGCCGCGGATCGGGCTGGTACTTGAGCTCGGTCATCTTGTAGAGCATCCCGAGGAAGTTCCCCGGGTAGTCGAGGTCGTTGACCGGATAGTTGTAGGGCTGGCCGTTTGAGTGGCGGAAGGCGAATGCGGCCAACGTGGGCATCTTGGCGATCAGCCGGACCGTCTGGATGTAGCGGTTCTGGGCATCCTTGATCTCGTTGGCCTCGGGGTAGAAGGTCGAGAGGGCGCCGACCGAGCCGAGCAGCATGCCCATCGGATGCGCGTCGTGGCGGAAGCCCTGGATGAACTGCTTGATGTTCTCGTGCACGAAGGTGTGCATGGTGATCTCGTCGGTCCAGTCCTCCAGCTGCTGCCGGCTGGGGAGCTCCCCGTTGATGAGCAGGTAGGCGACCTCGAGGTAGGTCGAGTGCTCGGCCAGCTGCTCGATCGGGTAACCGCGGTACTCGAGGATGCCCTCGTCCCCGTCGATGAAGGTGACGGCGCTGCGGCAGGAAGCCGTGTTCGTGAACGCAGGGTCGTAGGTCATCAACCCGAAGTCGGCTTCTGAGACCTTGATGTCGCGGAAGGCCATGGCCCGGACCGTTCCGTCCTCGATCGGGATCTCGTAGGTGCTTCCCGTGCGGTTGTCGGTGACGCTCAGGGAGTCGGCGCCGCGTGCCACCTCGCCGTCGGGACTGTCCTTCGCCTGGGTGGTCTCCGTGCTCATCTCGGGCTCCTGTTCGCTCGGCCTCGCGCTCGTTGCACGCATTGTGGCGGGTCGTCAACGTCGGGCGGGCTGCGACGAAGGTCAACGGCGCTTCCAGCCGCCGCCGAAGAACCGGCCGATCCGCCCGGCCTTGGGGTTGGCCCTGTACTCCGGGGCGCCCGGTTCGTAGGGCGCCAGATCGGCCGCGGCCGCGGCGTCGATCGACAACGTGACGCGCTGTTCGGTGATGCGAGCGACCTCGGGCGCGTCGACGAAGCGCTGACCCTCGGCGGCGCTCAAGACGATGCCGTCGAATATCTGCTCGCGCTCGTTGTCGAGCACGCGCTCCGCGCGCCCCAGCAACACGCCGTCGCTGGCATACACCGGCGTTCCGGGCGCGAGGAGCTTGTAGGAGATGGCGGGACCGTCGTCGTCCATGACAACTGCTAGCTAACCGGGTTCGGGCGGCGACCCCGGATAGCGGCTCTCGGTCGCCTCGGCCTGCCCCTGGTAGTGGCTGCCCAGCTGCTCGTGCCCGTAGGGCCGCAGCGCAGGGGCGTCCAGGGTCATAAAGGACAATTGAGCGATCGCCAGCCCGGAGTAGAGCTTGATCGGCACGCGGGTGAGGTTGTTGAGCTCGAGTGTCAACGTGCCCTTCCACCCCGGGTCGCAGAAGCCGGCGGTGGCGTGGACGATGAGCCCGAGCCGGCCCAGCGAGCTCTTCCCCTCGATTCTTGCCACGATGTCAGCGGGCAGCTCGACTCGCTCCGCCGTGCTGCCCAGGCAGAATTCGCCGGGGTGGATGACGAACGGCTCATCTCCGGTGATCTTGACCTCTTCGGTGAGACCGCGCGGCGGATCGCGCAGGTCGATGGTCGTCACACGATGGTTGTGAAAGACGCGGAAGGTCTGGCCAAGCCGAAGGTCGACGCTGGCCGGCTGGACCATGGCGGCATCCCACGGATCGATGCGGATGCGACCCTC
>JALYZC010000091.1 GCA_030945905.1 Actinomycetota bacterium | reverse complement strand
GCCAAGAACTACCGCAACCAGGGGCTCCCTTTCCTGGATCTGATCCAAGAGGGGACGCTGGGACTGGTGCGCGCCGCCGAGAAGTTCGACTACCGCAAGGGCTTTAAGTTCTCGACGTATGCGACCTGGTGGATCCGTCAGGCGATCGCCCGCGCGATCGCTGATAAGGCGCGCACGATCCGCCTTCCCGTCCACGTGGTGGAGACGCTCAACAAGGTCACCCGTGCCGAGCGCAGGCTCGTGAGCGAGCTGGGCCGCGAGCCGACGGCCGAGGAGATCGCGGAGGTCACCGGGATCGAGCCCGAGGAGGTCGACTCGATCAAGCGCTCGGCTCAGGCGCCGGTCTCGCTGGAGAAGCCGGTGGGCGACGAGGAGGAGTCCGAATTCGGCCAGTTCATCGCCGACGAGCGGGCCGAGTCGCCCTACGAGCGTGCCGCGGAGATCCTCACCAAAGAGGCCCTGCGGGAGGCGCTTGAGAACCTCAGCTACCGCGAGCGCCGCGTGCTCGAGCTGCGCTACGGGCTCGGGGGGGAGCACCCGCGGACGCTCGACGAGGTGGGGCGCACCTTCAACGTCACGCGCGAGCGCATTCGCCAGATCGAGAACCAGTCGCTGAAGAAGCTGCAGTCCCTCGCTGAGGCCCAAAAGCTCCGCGACGTCACCTGACGGCGTCGGGGCGCGCCTCGCGACGTCCTCGGGTTGGGCCCGTGCTACCCGCACTGTGCCCAACCCTGCGTCCTTGCGAGCCACGCCCCGACGCTCGTCAGGGCGTCTGCGTGTGTCCGGCTGATCGCTCGCGGGCTCAAGGGTCGTGGAGCTTGCGCCGATCAAGCCCTCAGCGATGTTCGACGTCAACGCCGCCCTGCGCAAGCTCATCCAGGAGGAGGGTTCAGACCTTCACCTGAAGGTGCCTTCGCCGCCCATGATGCGGGTGCACGGCAGCCTGGGCCCGATTGCGGGGCAGGAGGTCCTGCGTCCGGAGGACACCGAGGGCGTGCTGCGCGAGATGCTCGCCGACGCCGGGAAGCTCGACGAGTTCGAGCGCGAGAACGAGGTGGACTTCGCCTACGCGATCGAAGGTCTGGCGCGCTTTCGCGTCAACGCCTTTCGTCAGCGCGGGTCGGTGTCGCTGGTCTGCCGAGCGATCCCCTATTCGATCCGGACCATCGAGCAGCTCAAGCTCCCCCCGGTCATCCGCACGCTGGCCGAGGAGGAGCGGGGAATCATCCTGTTGACCGGCACGACCGGCTCGGGCAAGTCCACAACGCTGGCGGCCATCATCGATCACATCAACCACACGATGGCCAAGCACGTCGTGACCATCGAGGACCCGATCGAGTACCTGCACCGCGACCGCAAGTCGGTCATCAACCAGCGGGAGGTGGGGCTCGACACTGCGTCGTTCAAGCGGGCGCTGCGACGTGTCCTGCGCCAAGACCCCGACGTCATCCTCATCGGTGAGATGCGCGACGAGGAGACGGTGCAGACCGCACTGTCAGCCGCAGAGACGGGGCACCTCGTGCTCTCCACCGTCCACACGGTGGACGCCACCGAGTCGGTGAACCGGATGCTCGACTTCTTCCCGCCGCACCAGCATCAGCAGGTGCGCGCGATGATCGCCGGGACGCTCAAGGGCGTCGTCTCTCAGCGCCTGATCCCCAGCGCCGACGGCGGCGGACGCGTGGCGGTGTGCGAGGTGCTCGTCCAGACCGGCCGCGTCAAGGACATGGTCATGGACCCCACGCAGACCGGACGCCTGCACGAGGTGATCGCCGAGGGCGAGTACTACGGCATGCAGACCTTCGATCAGGCGCTGCTCGGCCACCTCCAGGCCGGCCGGGTCACCATGGAAGAGGCGCTGAAGGCGGCGACCCATCCCCACGACTTCAAGCTGCTCGTGGCCTCCGACGGTCGCACGTCCACTTCGATGGAGGATCTGGCCCGCAGGCCGGCCAACGGCACTCGCCAGGCGCCCGAGAAGCCCCTGGCGACGGCGGGGGCTCCGGCGCCCTCGTACCCTTCCTAGCTTCGGACTCTCGACCTGCTGCCGAGCCGCCCGTGCTTGACGAGGCGCCAGCGACGAACCAGAGTGCAACGGACCCCGCCGCGCTCCCCCGACGAAAGGAACCTCCGTGCAGACGACCCTGGCC
>JALYZC010000163.1 GCA_030945905.1 Actinomycetota bacterium | reverse complement strand
GACCACCACCACGCGGGGTGGACCGTCCGCCTGGCCCAGCGCGCTGTCGACCGCCTCGGCGAGGTACGCCCCGTAGTTGAAGCACGCCACGACCACCGTGATGTCGGTGTTCCCCCCCGCGCCCATGCTTGGAACCATATGACCGTGCCCCGCACCGCCCTGCGCTCCGCGGCGGGGCGCGAGCTGCTGCTCGTGGCCCAGCTCGCGCCGCCGTCGACCCTGTCCGCGGCCCGCCGCGCGGCCGGGCTGGTCAAGTACCTCGAGCGCCTCGGACACCGCGTGACCGTGCTGACCTCCATGTCCTCGGGAGGCGGCGGCCTCGCCGGCGCGGCCCACGTCGTCCGCACGCGCGACCTCCTCGTGAGTCCGGTCAACTGGCGGCGCGAGAGCTTCGCCTCACTGGCCGGCGGCGGCGATGCGGCCTACGACGCCGCGCCCAGTCGCCTGGCGTCGCTGCTCGTTCCGGACCTCGCGGTGGTGGGCTGGCTGCCGTTTGCCCTGCCGCGCGCGCTCACGCTCGCCGCGTCGCGAAGCTTCGACGCCGTGCTCACCACCTCCCCGCCGCACTCCGCCCACCTGATCGGACTTGCCCTCCACGCACGCGGGCTGCCCTGGGTCGCCGACTTTCGTGACGGTTGGACGTTCGAGTCCGACCGACCCGCGTGGCCGTCGCGGTCTCAGGACACACTCGATCGTAGGCTGGAGCGCGCGGTGGCCGAGCGGGCGGAGCGCCTGGTGGCGGTCACCGATCCGATCGCGGCTGACCTCGCCGCGCGCTTCGGGCGCGAGGTGGCCACGGTCACCAACGGGTTCGATCCCGATGAGCACAGCGGCCCTGCGGCCGCTGCGGAGCTCGGCCGCGCGGCACCCGTGCCGAACCGGCACTCGCTCCTGCACGCGGGGCGCATGGCCTACGCGGGCCGCTCGCCGGCTGCGCTGCTGGCCGCCCTGAGGCGCGCCCCCGAGCTTCGCCGGCGGATCGAGGTGCTGTTCGCCGGGCCGCTCTCGGGCGGGGAGCGCGAGCTCATCGACCACCCCGACCTCGCGGGAGCCGCTCGCGCGGTGGGGTCGCTCGATCGGGAGCGGACGCTCGGGCTGGAGGGGCGATGCGACAGCCTGCTCGTGCTCACCAGCGGCCACCGGCGTGGGGAGGCCACGCAGAAGGTGTTCGAGTACCTTGCGACCGGCAAGCCGATCCTCGTGCTCGGTGAGGACACGGAGGCGGCGCGGATCGTGACCGACGCCCAGGGCGGCATCGTCGCCCCGGCCGACGACCCCGATGCGATCGGGGCGGCGCTGCGCCGGCTGGTCGACGGCGAGGTGGTCGGTGCCTCCGAGCCAGCCGTGGCGCGCTACTCCTATGCGCGCCTGGCACAGGCCATGGCTGAGCAGGTGGAGCGCGCGATCACAGCGCGGAGGCGTCGAAGCTGACCGTGGAGGGCAGGCGACCCACTAGGGTTCGCCGACGTTATTCGAGAGAAGGGCACACTGATGGCGGACATCGAAGAACTCAAAGCGGCCATAGACCGGAAGGCTGCCGGCGCCCGGTGCCCGGCATGCGGAGAGAGCAGTTGGGTGGTTCCCGACCGCCCCGCGATCCTCCAAGCCGGCGCGCCAGACGGCGGCGGGGCGCTCGACCTGGGCGAGGGCATGGAGGTGGTGCCGGTGGTATGCGACCGCTGCGGATATATCCGCCTGCACGCCGCGGTTGTACTCGAGGAGTAGGGCGCTTAAGCCCCCCGGGAGCGCCCAGCGCCCAGCGCCCAGCGGGCCAGCCGCCAGTAGACGCGCAGTGCCCGGCGCAGGGGGGCGAGCGTGGCGGCGCGGCCGAGGTAGACGGAATCCAGGTCTGCGGTCAGCCAGCGCGCGAACTCGGCCGGACTGACCTGGCGCCCGGCTTGGATCGCGCGGCGCTCGCGCAGGAGGCGTGGGAGGCTGGTCGCCGTCTGGCGTGTGGCTGCGAGCTTGGGCCCCAGCCAGCCGCCGGCGGCCGCGAGCGGCAGCAGGGCGAGCTCGGTGGCCAGCAGCGCCGGGGACACGACCGCGAGCAGCGGACCGGGATAGGCATGGATCATCGTCGCCCAGCGGTTGGCCTCCAGGCGCCGCCACTTGGCCGGGCCCTTGGCGAAGTCATAGCTGTGGTCGACTCGCGCGTCGGGCTCCAACCCGAGTCGTCCGCCGGCCAGGCGGAGGCGCAGCGAGAGCTCGACGTCCTCGCAGTACATGAAGAAGGCGGGATCGAAGCCGCCGTGGCGGGCCCAGGTGTCGCGCGGGATGGCGAGGCAGGTGCCGGAGAGAAACGCCACCTCCCGCGGCGCGGTGGGAGCGGAGGCGACGGGCGACCCGGCCGCGCCCGACCACGCGATTCCCGTGAAGTGGATGATCCCGCCGCTGGTATTCACGCATCGGCCGCCGTCCATGGTGACGAGCCCCATCCATGCGGACCATCCGCGCTCGTCTCGCCCCGGGCGCCGAATCGCCTCCACGAATCCCGGTGCCGGCTCGGCGTCGGGGTTGAGGAACAGCAGCAGCTCGCCGCTGGCGGCATCGGCGCCTGCGTTCGCGCCCGCCGCGAAGCCGAGGTTCTCCGCCGAGGCGACGGCGCGGACCCGTGGGGCGGCCTCGCGAACGGCGGCGAGCGTCCCGTCGATCGACGCGTTGTCGACCACCACGAGCTCGTCGTCGCGGGCGAGCTGGTCCACCAATGGGGGCAGGCAGCGCTGCACGGCGGACCGGCTGTTGTGGGTCACCACGATCACCGACAGCCGCGGTTCCGACGCGGTGATCACGGTCGCTCGGGCCGGCGGCACACCATGATCTCGGCGCTCGGCCCCTCCCGGAGCAGCGCCGCGAGCGCCACCTCGAACGGGTAGACGGCTGCGCCCACCGCGGTGCCGAGCGCCTCGCCCCGGCGCGCGGCTCCCCGCAGGGCGGCCCACCCCGCGCGCAGCAGGCGGCTGCGGGTGTCCACCGGGGAGTTGAGCAGCACCAGCATGGGGCGGCGCAGCTCCACCTCGAGGCCTGCCTGCTCCACCGCAGAGGTGATGTCGTCGAGCGATCTGATCGCCTGATGGGACACGCGCCACGGCAGCCCGTGCACGAAGAGATCGCTGAACACGAGCACGCCGCCGGGACGCAGCAGGCGCCCGGCATTGTGCAGCGCCCGGCGGAAGCGCTCGTCGTCGACGATATGGAAGAGCACGTCCATGGCGGAGATGGCATCGAAGCTCTCCTCCTCCCACGGCAGCATCTTGTCGCCGGCGTCGAAGCGCGTCATCTCAACGTGAGGGTGACGCTCGGCCAGGCGGGTCACCGCGACCTCGGTGATGTCCGAGCCGACGATCGACCCTGCGCGGAGCTCGCGCCAGCGCTCGAGGTAGAAACCGGTGCCCGATCCGAGGTCGAGCACGCGCGCTCCGGGCGCGACGAACTGGCGCATGGTGCGCAGGAACACGCGGCGGCGGGCCCGATAGCCCCACCGGTTGAAGCCTTCGCCGAGGCCGATGTAGCCGACTCCGCCCAGACCGTAGTCGGCGTCCAGCCGCCGCTCCCAGTACGCGCGGAGTTCGGGAACGGCGGGCGTCGCTCGTGGCTCGTCCATTTCCTCCCTCCGGCCCCGCCAGCGGCCGGCCCGCCATGATACGCGCCTGTGGCCGGGCTGAACGTTCTCGTCCTTCCCACGTGGTACGCGACACCCGTGCATCCGATCGCAGGGGTGTTCGTCCGCGACCAAGCCCTCGCCGTCGCGCGGCGGGAGCGGGTCGTGGTCCTCTACAACGAGGGTTCGTCGTGGCGCGTGAGGCGGCTGTTCGCGCTGCACGACGGCGTGGAGGGCGGGCTGCGGACCTTGCGCCTGCGCCACCGGCCGAGCGCGCTACCGCGTGCGTCGACCCTCCTCGCGGTTGTCGGCCTGGACGCGGCCATGGATCGCCTCCGCCGAGAAGGATTCGCCCCGGACGTGATCCATGCGCACACCCTCGGGGCAGCCGCGGCTGCGCTCGTCCTCGGGCGCGCACACGGCGTGCCGGTCGTCGTGTCCGAGCATTGGTCGGCCTTCGCGCTTGGCACCTTGTCGCCCTGGGAGCGCCGGCTCGCCCGCTTCGTCTTCGAGCATGTCGAGCTCGTATGCCCGGTGAGCGAGCGGCTGCGCGAAGCGATCGCCGCCCACGCGCCCCGCGCCCGGCTGCGGGTGATCGGAAACCCGGTCGACACGACACTGTTCGTAGCTTCGGCCCCCGAGCGGGCGTCGGGGCCTGGCCCGGTCCGGCTGCTGGCCGTCGGCCTGCTGGCGGAGAAGAAGGGCATGAGCCTGCTGCTCGAGGCCCTGGCGCGCCGCAGCGCCGCGGGCGGGCGACCGGTGGTCCTCGACCTGGTGGGCGACGGGCCCGCGGCGGCGGAGCTCGGCCGTCACGCCTGCGCGCTCGAGCTCGAGGACACCGTGCGCTTTCGCGGACTGATGGAGCGGGCTGAGATCGCCCAGCTGATGGGTGAGGCGGACCTGTTCGTACTGCCAAGTCTGGTCGAGACGTTCGGCATCGCGCTCGTCGAGGCGCTGGCTGCCGGCCTGCCCGTGGTGGCCACGGACGTCGGCGTGGCGCGCGAAATAGTCGACGACGGGTGCGGCGTGCTGGTGGCGCCCAATGATGTCGACGCACTGGCGGCGGGGATCGACCTGGCACTTACGCGCTTGGGCAGCTACGAGCTCTCGGGCGTGGCCGAGACGATTCGCACGCGTTTTTCACCCGAGGCCGTAGCGCAGCAATGGGCAGAGACGTACCGCATGGTACTCGCGTGAGTCCGCCTTCGGACACACCGTCCCCTGCCGGCCGGCATCTCGCCACCGGCGCCTCGCTCAACGTCGTGGCCCAACTCGTGACGATCGGCGCCGCGGGCGTCACGAGCGTGGCCATCGCCCGGCTGCTCGGCCCGAGCGGGACCGGGACGCTGGCCCTCGCCGTCACGCTCGTCACCCTGTCCGCGACCCTGTTCTCGCTGGGTCTGCGCGCCGGAATCATCTACCGGGTCTCCCGCGGCAGCTGGGCTGCCGGCGACGCCGCGCACGCGGCGCAGCTCGCGGCTCTGGTGCTCGGGGGCGTCGGGTCACTCCTGGGAATGGGCTTCTACGCGCTGACGTCGAACACCGTGCTGGCCGGAGTGACGCCGACCATGGCGGCCCTCACCTTCGCGGCGTTGCCCTTCGCGCTGGCCTGGCTGTTCATGGCGGCCGTGGCGCTGTCGGTCGAGCGCTACGAGACCTACGGCGCGATCCTCGTCGTCCAGCCGCTGGCGGGGCTGGCGCTGTCGGTCGGCCTGGCCGCGGCGTTCGGGAGCCTCGGTGCGGTGGCGGGCCTGGCCGTCTCGCATGTGCTCGGCGCGGCGGCGGCGGCGATCCTGCTGCGCCGCGGCACGCGCATCGTGCGCAGCGGCAGCGGCTCGCGCGAAGAGTTGCGCGTGGCTGTGAAGTTCGGGCTGCAGGCGTGGGGGTCCGAGGTCCTGCAGAACCTCAACTACCGGCTCGACCTGCTCATCCTCAATGCGTTCGCCGTGCGCGCCGACGTCGGCGTGTACTCGGTGGCGCTGACCGTGACCGGGTTCGCCTGGATCCTGCCCTCGGCGCTGCAGACCGTCCTGTTCCCCCGCACCGCTCGGCTCGAGCGCGAAGGCGAGACGAGAGGCGCAGGACGCAGCGAGGTCGAGCTCGCTGCCTCTCGCGGGACGCGGCAGTCGGTGCTGCTGCTGCTGCCCACGGCGGTCGTGCTGGCAGTGGTGCTCGTGGTCGTGGTGCCGTTGCTCTACGGCCCCAAATTCGACCGCACGGTGGCCCTCGGGCTGATCCTCATCCCCGGGACGCTGGCGCTCGGTATGGCCCGCGTCCTGGTCGCCGTGACCTCCGGGCGCGGCCATCCCATCTACTCGCTCTACGGGCGGCTGATCGACATGCCCGTGACGGCCGTGCTCTACCTGCTGCTCATCCCCGCCTACGGGGCCACCGGTGCCGCGATCGGATCCACGATCTCCTATGCCCTGACGGGCGTGATCAGCTTGCTCTTCTTCCTCCGGGTGGTCCGCCTGCCCCTCCGCGAGCTCTTCGTACCCACGCGCGAGGACGTGCGCGAGTACGGACGTGCGCTGAGCGTTGTCCGGCGACGGCTGCGTCCCCGGGAGGCCGCCTGATGACCCGGGGACGGGTCTGCATGTTTCTGCACAACGCGTTCACGCACGACACGCGCGTGCTCAAGGAGGCCAAGACGCTCTCCGACGCCGGTTATGAGGTGCGCGTGCTGGCCGTCCGGGACGCGGAGAGCCCGGACGTCGAACGACGCGACGGATTCATGGTGGTGCGCATCGCCTCGGACCCCGTACCGACGCGGCTCGTGCGGCGCCTGCTCTCGCTGCGCCACCGCGAGAGCCGGATCGGCAGGGTCGCGCCGCCGCTGAGCCGTCCCGCCGGTCCGGGGGCCGCGGCCAGGCTCATGCGGGCGGGGCTGCGCCTGCACCTTCTCCTCGAACAGCTGCGTTACCTTCGGCTCGCGACGGCCGACGCGTGTTCGCACCCCGCCGACATCTACCTCGCCCACGATCTCGAGACGCTCCCCGCGGCCGTTCGGGCGGCCACGCGAACGGCGGGCGCCCGTGTGGTCTATGACTCACACGAGCTGTTCACCGAGCGCACGTCGGCCAGCCGCGGCGGCCGCCTTGCCTGGCGGGTGATCGAGCGCCGGTTGATCGGCCGCGCCGATGCGGTGATCACGGTGAGCGAGTCAATCGCCGAGGAGCTCGCTCGGCGCTACGGCATCCACCGGCCGGTGGTGGTGCGCAACCTGCCCAGTGAGGTGTCCCCGGGCGAGGGGCTCTCGCCGCTGCGCGAGCAGCTGGGCATCGATCCGGCGGCGTCGGTGGCCCTCTACCTGGGGGGGCTGCAACCCGGTCGCGGGCTCGAGCCGCTCATCCGCGCTGCTGCCCTGCTCGACGGGATCGTCCTAGTCCTCATGGGCCCGGGACACGCGGGCTACGTCGCGGGCCTGCGGGAGGCGGCGCAGCGTGCGGGTGTACAGGAGAGGACCGTGTTCGCGCCGCCGGCTCCGGCTGAGGAGGTGGTGGCCTGGGCGCGTGGCGCCGACGTGGGCGTGGCGCCGATCCAGGACGTCTCATTGTCCTACTACCTTTCGCTGCCCAACAAGCTCTTCGACTACATCGCCGCCGGGCTGCCGATCGTGGCCAGCGACTTCCCCGAGATTCGCCGCGTGGTCGAGGAGGGCGGTCTCGGCGCCCTCTGCCGGCCCGACGATCCGGCTGACATCGCGCGCGCGATCCGCTGGGTCCTGGCGGATCCGGTGCGCCGGCAGGGTCTGCGTGACGCCGCGGGTGCCGCCGCGCCCGGCCTCACGTGGGAACGCGAGGCCGAGAAGCTGCTCCGCGCCGTCGAGCGCGGATGATCCTGTCAGTCCGATGGGTCGATCGGCTCATCGCCACCGTCCGCCGCCTCGGGCATGGCGAGGACGATGTGCGCGCGGCCGACCACCACGAACTCGCGCCGCGCGGGCTCGGCCCGCCCGTCCAGCGACTCGACGACAGCATCGGTGAGGGCGACGAAGTCGCGTTCGACGTGGTTGAGGAAGTCCGACAGGCGGCTGCGGAAACCGTCGGTGGGCATGGTGACCGCGCCGGTGATGCGGTGGCGCTCGGTCTGAATGACCACCCGGTGCTCGCGGCGTTGCATCGGGGGAATCTAGCCCTGCCGTCAGCTTCCGGTCACGCGGGCGACTTCGGCGACCGAGGTCTCACCCGCCCGCACCTTGGCGAGGCCGTCGTCGCGCAGCCGGCGCATGCCCTGCGTCACCGCGAGGCGGGCGATCTGGTCGGCCGATGCGCGCTCGACCACGAGCGTGCGAAGCTCCTCGGTGAGCGTCATCACCTCGAACAGGCCGATGCGCCCCTTGTAGCCGGTCCCCGCGCAATGGGAGCAGCCCGCGGGCTCGTAGACGTCGATTTCGCCATCGCCGCCCGGGCCGAACACCGCGGCGGGCAGCTTCGTCGGCTGTCGGCAGGACCGGCAAAGCCGCCGCGCCAGGCGCTGAGCGATGACGCACTCGATCGACGAGGCCACGAGGAACGGTTCGATGCCCATTTCGATCAGGCGGGTCACCGCCGAGGGCGCGTCGTTGGTGTGCAGCGAGGAGAGCACCAGGTGACCGGTGAGGGCCGCCTCGATGCCGATCAGCGCGCTCTCGCGGTCGCGGATCTCGCCCACCATGATCACGTCGGGGTCGGCCCGCATCATCGACCGCAGACCGGTGGCGAAGGTGAGCCCGGCTCGTTCGTTGACCTGCACCTGCTTGATCCCGCTCACCTGGTACTCGACCGGATCCTCGATCGTCAGGATGCTCTTCTCGCGCGTGCGGATGCCCATCAGCGCGGCGTAGAGCGAGGTTGATTTTCCCGACCCGGTGGGCCCCGTGGCCAGGACCGCCCCGTGCGACAGGCGCAGCGAAGCCTCCACGCGGGCGCGTTCGTCGTCGCGGAGGCCGAGCTCGTGCAGGCCCATGGGCACGGTGCCCTGGTCGAGGATGCGCAGGACGACCGACTCGCCGTGGACCAGCGGCAGCGTCACCACGCGCAGATCGACCTGACGGTCGTCCACCGATAGGCTCATACGGCCGTCCTGGGGCATGCGGCGTTGAGCGATGTCGAGATCGGCCATCACCTTGAGCCGCGACACGACGCCGGCGGAGATCCGCTTCGGCACGTTGGCCGTGTCGACGAGCACGCCGTCGACGCGGAAGCGGACCTGCAACTCGCCCTCGTCGGGCTCGAAGTGGATGTCCGAGGCGCCTTGATCCACCGCCTGGGCGATCAGCGAGTGCACGAGCTTGATGATCGGCGCGTCCTCGGCCGAATCACGCAGGTCGGTGATCTCGGTGGGGACCGGCTCGTCCTCTTCCTCGACCACCTCCTGCACCGCGTCGCCGAGCCGGTTCAGGCGCGTGATCAGCGCCGCGATGTCCTCCTCGGCGGCGACGGCCGGGCGGATGCCATAGCCGGTGAGCATCGCGATGTCGTCGACCGCCAAGACGTTGGCGGGGTCCGCCGTCGCAACCAGCAAGGTCGATTTGTCCAGAAAGCCGATCGGGACGGCGTTGAGCCGCTTGGCCGCCGCGGGGGTCACCAGGTTCGCGGCAGCCATGTCGACCGGGTACGTGCTGGGATCGACGTGATCCATGCCAAAGCGCCGCGCCACCGCCTGCGCGAGCTGATCCGGTTTGATGATCCCGTCGGCGACGAGCACCTTGCCCGTGGGCCGCAGCGTCCTGCGCGCCACCTCGACTGCGCCATCGACCTGCTCCGCGGTGGCGAATCCCAGTTCGACGATGATCTCGCCGATCAGGGGCCCCGGGCGCGTTCGCGCCGGCGCAGCCGCGGCGGGCGCCGGCGTGTCGATGCCGAGGGGTGTGGTCTGAGCCATGTGCATCCTGGAGGGCGTGATTGCGGTCGTGCGGCGCACGGCTGCCCTAGGCCTATCGGCAAGTCGGGCGTGCAACCTCAAGCCCGCCGGTGAGCGTGGCCGTTCGTTCATCGCCGGGCCTGGGAGCCGGAGCTCGTGGGCAACGGGTCAGGGAGGCCAGACCCACTGCGAGAGCGCAAAGCGCCCGGGCGCTGCGACGGCGCCGGCATAGCCATCGGGCAGCGCCAGGGAGTGGACCAGGAAGCCCTCGGCATCGTTGGGGCCGCCCGCGAGCCCGACCCCCCGGCATTTGACCGCCGCTTCGTGGCGCGTCCAGAGCACGAGGAACGCGGCGGGCCTGGCATCCGGGTCCAGGGCCTGGAGTGCTGCGGCCGCGGGCGGGCCGAGCATGCGCCGTGCCAGCGCAACCACGTTCAGACCGGGGCGCGGCGCCTCGACGTCGACGCCCACGTCGGCGCGCGCCAGGGCCACCAGCACCAGGTCGCCGGCATGCGAGATGCTGAATCGGGGCGCGCCCTCGCCCTCGAGACACGGCTTGCCCTCCGGCGAGCGGGTCAGCGGCGCGTCCGGCGCCGCTTCCTCTGAGCAGCGGCCCAACATCGCCCGCAGAAGCACCCGGCTCGCGAGGAAGCGCGCGCGTGGTGCCTCCCGGCGAAAGCCGGCTGCGCGCGCGCATTCGTCGGCGGGCAGCTCCGACGCTGACGCCGATGCGGCGGTCGCTCGCGCCGAGGCGCGCGCCACGTGGACGCGACCTTCTTCGAGGGAGAGCGACGTGGGCAGGGCATGCCACGCGTCGGACCCTGGCCTCATCGCTGCTGATGCTAGCTGCGGCCATCACGCGGCGGCCCCGGGGCCGCTTGCTCGGTCATCGTGCGCAGCGCCTCGTACCCAGGCAGGTACCGCAGCCGCACGGGGGCCAAACACGGACGGACATCGGTGCTGCTTACGGGACAGGGGCGCAGGGTAGGGGTGACCCGTGGCCCTAGGGGACTATCGCGACCGCCAGGCAGCCGACCCTCCGGCGGGCGAGTCGCTGTGGACCGCCACCGCACCGGCGACACGGCTCCCGCGCCTGGAGCGCGACCTCGAGGTAGAGGTGCTGGTGGTCGGTGCCGGCATCACCGGGCTGCTCACCGCGGTGGCGTTGAAGCGGGCGGGCGCCGACGTCGCGGTCATCGAGGCGCGCCAGGTCGGCAGCGGCGCCACCGGCTACACCACCGCGAAGCTGAGCTCGCTGCACAGCCTGAGCTACGCGGACCTGGCATCGAGCCACGGTCAGGAGCGGGCACGGCTGCATGGGGAGGCCAACGAGTCGGGCATCGCCGCCATCGCCGCCCTCGTCGACGAGCTTGCCATCGAGTGCGACTTCCGTCGACGCGACAACTACACCTACGCCGGCTCCGCGGACGAGCTCGAGAAGATCGAGGCCGAGGTCGAGGCAGCTCAGGCTGCGGGGCTGCCGGCGGAGTTCGCGTCCACGGTCCCGCTGCCCTTCCCCGTCGCCGGCGCCGTGCGCTTTAAAGACCAAGCCGAGTTTCACCCGATGCGCTTCCTCGCGGGGGTGGTCGACTGGTGCGCCGCCAACGGCGTCCCGGTGTATGGCCGCACGCGCGCGACGGGGATCGAGCAGGGGAGCCCGTGCCAGGTGCGTACGGAGTCGGCCACGGTTCGCGCCGAGAACGTGGTGGTGGCCACGCACATGCCGTTCCCCGACCGCGGTCTGTACTTCGCGCGGATGCATCCCGAGCGCTCCTACTCGATCGCGGTCGCCCTCGAGGGCGAAACTCCGGTCGGCATGTTCATCAGCTCGGACTCCCCGACCCGCTCCATTCGAGCCCATCCGGTCAACGGTGGCGAGCTGCTCCTGGTGGGCGGGGAGGGCCACAAGGTCGGCCAGGGCGGCGACACCCGCGCGCGCTACGAGCGCCTCGAGGCCTACGCGCGCGAGCGCTTTCCGGTGACCGGGGTGCGGTACCGCTGGTCAACCCAGGACAACATTCCGGTCGACGGGCTGCCCTACATCGGAAGGCTGTGGCCATTCTCCGATCGGATCTACACCGCGACCGGATACAAGAAGTGGGGGCTCGCCCAGGCCGCCCACGCGGCCGAGCTTCTGCGCGACTGCGTGCTCGGACACCCCAATCGCTGGAGCGAGGTCTACAGCCCCCAGCGGCTGGGGCCGGCATCCAGTCTCAAGGAGCTCGCCACCGAGAACGCGAACGTGGCGTGGCGCTTCGTGGGCGCCCGCGTCCGCAGAGGTGGCTCGTTCGTTGGCGAGATCAGGGCGGGCGAGGGACGGAACATCTCCAAGGGTGCCCAACAGGTCGCCGTGTCCAAGGATGACGACGGGACCACGCACGCCCTCTCTGCTCGCTGCACGCATCTCGGCTGTATCGTCGGCTGGAACCCGGCCGAGCGCAGCTGGGACTGCCCCTGCCACGGCTCGCGCTTCGGGGTCGACGGCCAGGTCCTCCAGGGGCCGGCGGTGAGACCGCTGGCGCCCCGCGACGTTCCCTCCGGCTAGTGGCCGAGCGCGAGCCCTCCCGCATCACCCCCTATCGCGACGGCCCGCTGCTCGTGCGCGGGCCTTTCCGGCTGGTCGATCAGGACGGCACCGAGATCGACTGCCGGCGAAGGACGGTCGCCCTGTGTCGCTGCGGTCGTTCGGCCATCAAGCCGTTCTGCGACGGCACGCACAAGACGGTCAAGTTCCGAGCCCCGAGCGGCGGTCCGCCGGAGCGCTGACCGTCAGGACGCCAGCGGGGCCGGGCGCGCCTGGCGCAGCGAGGACCGCCCGGCGGCCCAGTCGTCGAGCAGGCGCGCCGCATTTCGCTTCTCGAGGGCCGCCAGCGCGTCCGCGCCGAACAGGATGTCGGGGGCCAGTGCAGGTTCACGGAGGGCCAGGGCGCCGGCCATGTCGTAGGCCGCGATGTTCTCGTGTACCGAGTCCGCCTCTACGTGCTCGTCGTAGAAGTCCGTGACCTCGGCCCCGAAGCCGAGGCGGCGCAGGCCGTTGCCGTAACGCCGGTTGGGTTGGGCGGAGGTCATCTCGAACAGGGCCAGCTGACCCACCAGCGCCCCCCGCCAGCGCCGGTGCAGTCCGAACAGCGACATCAGATTCACGGGGGCGAGCGTTACTGCCGGAATCAGGTCGATGTAGCACCCGTAGGAGGAATCGAGACCGAGTCCGTCCATGGTGCCCGCGAACAGCTGGGAGTGCATGCGTTCGGGGCGTCCGGAGCCGTACTCGTCAGCCTGGATCTCCACGAGCGCAGCCTTGGGCGGCCCCTCGAGCCGTGGAATGGCGAAGGTGTGGGGGTCGGCCTCCCTGAGGTGGTAGGCCGAGCGATGGATGACGAACTCCTCGAACTGCTCGAGGGTCGCGTGGCGCTCGAGGTACCGCGAGAGCGAAGGTTCCTCGTCAGCGCCGGCAAGCCGCACGAGATCGTCGCCCACGGTTGCCGGATCGAGCACGACACGCGCCGGCGCTTGGGCGTCGAGCCTTCCTTCGAATTCGCGCTCCAGCCGGCGCCGGAGCTCGAGCAGCGAGGGCTCCCACTCCCAGCGGTCGTCCACGCCGGCGAATGAGCGGTAGTGAAGCTCGTAGAGGACGTAGAGCGAGAGCTGCAGGTCCTCGTCCTCCAGCCGGTTCGGGGCGTGCGGCATGGTCACCTGCCCAACGGCATGCGGCTCCGTCGGAAGAAGCGCCACGAGCTGCTCACTTACCGGTCCGCGCGGGGTTGGGAGCATCACTTCGATGAGCTGAGGTCGATGGTCATGGTTCCGTCGTGGCTCGTGGGACCGCGGACGGTCGAGAACCTACCCATGCTGGAAACCGACAAACGAGCGGCGTTTACTTGGCGCGCGACTCCTGACCCGGGGAGTTTGCCCGGACCGTGGAGGGGTAGGCGTAACGCTCCATGAGCCTCATCCTCTACCTGATCCTCCTCGCGATCTCCGGTCTGTTCGTTGGTGCGCTCGGGCGCTTGGCCCTGCCGGGCCGCGACCCGATGACACTTCCCCAGACGATGCTCGTCGGCATTGCGGCTTCGTTTTTGGCGGGGCTGCTCTCCCTGCTCATCTTCGGCGGCCGCCACGGCGGAGGGATTCTGCTGTCGGTCCTGTTCGCCACCGGCATCGTCTACCTGATCCGCCGCACCCGGACGCGAGGCACCGGCGGACGGGGGCCATCGGATCGCGGCCGCTTCCGGTGAGCGGCCCGCTCAATCGCGCTTGACGAAGTCGGCCAGCGTCTGGCGCACGCTCTCGCGAAGCACGGAGCGGGCGTCGGGATCGCCCGCGCGCAGGACGACGAATGGATCCGCCGCCGACCTCGAGGACGTCGACCGCATCCTCGAGGAGATGGGCGAGGAGCCAGGGCAGGAAGACGCCGAGGAGGCAGGCGCGCACGGGACGACCCCGTTCCCCGAAGTAGTCTGATAGTGCATATGAGCCAGGATGGCGAACGCCAGATCGAGCCCGAGGGGGCCGGGGAGCTCCGCGACGAGCTGACCGGCCTGCCGACACGCAGCCTGCTCCGCGAGCACCTTGCCTTGGCCCTGGCTCGTGCACGCGAGAACGACGGGCAGGTCGCCCTGCTGCACCTCGGCCTCGACGACTTCAAGCTCGTCAATGACAGCCTGGGTCATCGCGCGGGGGACGAAGCGCTGCGCTTCGTCGCGGCCCGCCTGCGCGAGAGCATTCGCCAGACCAGCCTGGTCGCGCGCCCGGGCGGGGATGAGTTCTGCGTGCTGCTGCCCGACCTCGACAGCCGCGCCGAGGACCTCGTGGACATCGTGGTGGGGCAGATCATGGCCACCCTGGAGGAGCCGCTCGCACTGCCCGGCGCCGAATTCGAGCTCAGCGCCAGCGTGGGCGTCAGCATCTACCCCGACGACGCCGAGGACGAGGACGCTCTTCTCCGCCACGCCGATGCGGCGATGTACGAGGCGAAGGGTCTGGGTCGTGGGAACTTCGTCATCTACGCGGGGGGGACGCAGGAGGCGCTCGAACGCCTGGTGCTTACCGTGCGCCTGCGCGAGGCGCTGGCCCAGGACGACTTCGTGCTGCACTACCAGCCAATCTTCGACCTGGCCGGCGAGGAGTTGGTCGGCGTGGAGGCGCTGCTGCGCTGGCGCGAGCCCGGCGGCGGCCTGATCCCCCCGCTGAAGTTCATCCCGGTGGCGGAGTACACGGGGCTCATCGATCCGATCGGACAGTGGGTGATCCGGTCGGCCTGCGCCCAGGCGCGGGCGTGGCGCGAGGCGGGCCACGAATTCCCGGTCTGCATCAACGCGTCCCTGCGCCAGTTTCAGGCGCCGGCGTTTGCCACGATGATCGCGGAGTCGCTGGCGGCCAATGAGCTCGAACCCAGCTCGCTGATCGTCGAGATCACCGAGTCGACCGCCATGCGCGAGCCTGCCTGCGTCGAGCCGGTGCTGCGAGAGCTGGCGAAGATGGGCGTACGGATCGCCATCGACGACTTCGGCACCGGGTACTCGTCGCTGAGCCGCCTCCAGCACATGGAGGTGGCCTGGCTGAAGATCGACCGCAGCTTCCTCGCCGATGTGGCAACGAACCCGGATGCCGCACGGGTCGCGGGCGCGACCATCGAGCTCGTCCGCGCCCTGCGGAAGGTCGCGGTGGCGGAGGGCGTGGAGACCGCGGAGCAGCGCCGCTTCCTCGTGGAGCAGGGCTGTCCGCTGGCGCAGGGGTTCCTGCTCGGGACGCCGGTCGGCGCCGAGGGCATCTCCGCCGCGCTGCAGCGGGAAGGCTTAAAGCTGCTCGACTGAGCGCGGGGTCCTTGGCGGCCGAGTACCGTTTGCGCCATGGCCGTCTCTGCAGGGACGCTGATCGCCGGCCGCTACCGGATCATCGAACGGGTCGGGGCCGGCGGCATGGGCTCGGTCGTGGTCGCGCAGGACAACATCCTGCGCCGCCGGGTGGCCATCAAGCGCCTGCACCGCGACGCCGAGGATGTCACCGCCCGCTTTCGCCGTGAGGCCAAGCTGGGCGCTTCGCTGAACCATCCGAACCTGGTGGCGGTCTATGACGCCGTCCCCGAAGAAGGGGACCTGCTGTTGATCATGGAGTACGTGGACGGTCAGACCCTGCGCGCCGCGCTCCGGGTCGGGCCGATCCCCAGCGAGCGGGTCGTGGCCATCCTCACGGACGTCGCTGCGGCGCTGGACTACATGCACGGCCGCGGCATGGTTCACCGCGACGTCAAGCCGGCGAACATCCTGCTCGGGCTCACCGGCGAGGTCAAGCTGGCCGACCTGGGGATCTCCTGGGGCGATCAGATGACCCAGATCACCGCGTCCGGCGCACTGCTGGGGACGCCCGCCTACCTGGCCCCCGAGCTGCTGGCCGGCGAGCGCGCGACGGCCGCCTCGGATGTCTACTCGCTGGCCGCGGTCGCCTTCGAGGCGCTCTCGGGGCGCAAGGCCTACCTGGGCAACGCGCCGGCGGAGATCCTCCAGCGAATCGCCACCCAGCCGACGCCCCACCTGCGCGAAGCCTGGCCCGACGCGCCCGAGGACGCGGGCCGGCTGTTGTGCCGGGGCATGAGCCCGGATCCGAGCGAGCGCCCGGCTACGGCGGGCGACCTGGTGAAGGGACTGGGCGCTTCACTGGTGCCCGAACCGCCGCCGCAGCTCGCGCCGCGCCCTGCGCCCGCC
>JALYZC010000159.1 GCA_030945905.1 Actinomycetota bacterium | reverse complement strand
GGTCCGGTCGGGCTTCCGCCGAGCCCGCCGAGGCCGGCCGGGTTGTCCTTGCCGAACACGGCTCCGGCGTTTGGCACCGTCTGGAGCCTCGGCCTCTCGTGTCCTCTGTTACCCCTCGGGTCATAAGCCATAAGCTTGCTCTCTCCTCACGGACGGGTCGCTGCTGTGTGCATGGTACATATACCTGGCCAGTTTGTACCCTAAGAGTAGGAAGAACAAAGGCCGAATTGCCCAGATGGGCACGCTACCGCTCCCAGACGAGCGTTGTCGCGCCGCGGGCCCCCTCAACCATGACCAACGAACGCGAAGGTTTCATGTCGGTGGCCAGCGGGCTGCTGCGCCAGACACTGGTCGAAGACCTGTTCGCCCGCGCCGAGGAGCGTCTCGAGGAGGAGCTCCCCAAGACGATGACCGGCGCCCTGGAGGCCGAGGACCGGCGACTGGTGAGCGACGACGAGGCCCTGCTCGACTTCAAGCTGCGGCGAGCGGGCTACGCCACGCGAGTCATCGAGTTCGAGCTCTTCGAGCCCGCGCGTAGCCCTGCTGACTGGATCCCCGACGTGCTGCACGAGCACTTCACTGAAACCGGGAGCTGGACGCAGGCGGTCAGCGATCTGTCGGGCGAGCTCGCTCGCGGCGAGCCGCTGGAGAAGCCCAGCCCGGACGACGAGGACGCGGTGAGCTGGCGCATTCCCGGTCCGGGCGGCCACGTCCGGCATTACGTCGCCAGACGAGCCATCGAGCAGTACCTCCAGGCCAGGGATCGGCCCCTCGACGGGGACCCCGCCGAGCTCAAGCGCCCGTGGATCTACGGCTTCCTCGTGCGCGCGTGCGAGGAGACCCTTCCCGCGGAGGCCGTCCTCGGCGACGAGAGCCGATGACCCGCCGGAGCACGAAGGGTCAGCGCAGGGTTGCCTGGTTCCTCAGTGCGACGCGCAGGTCATACAGGCATCGAAACTGCGGATCGCCCGCAGCACGTCGATGTACTGCTCGGGTTGCGCCGAGCTGAGCAGCGGGGTGGCGCCCACGGCTGCCTCCATGGGGCCCGCGTTGCGGAACGGATCCGCGGGCGAAGCGTTGAACGTCGATGGGCCGACGATCTGATAGCCCTGGATGACTTGGTCATCGAGCTCCACGTGGTGACTGACGTAGCCACGCCCTCCGCCCCAGAAGCCCGCGCCGACCCGGAAGTCCTTGGGCAGACGGTAGGGGGTGGACACCTTCGCGTCGGGACCGCCCTGGCGATACAGGTCGAATGCTATCAACAGGTTCTCGTAGGCCACCATCGTGGCCTGGGCCAGTCCGTACGCGCGTGCGCGGTTGCGCTCGAAGGCGTTCCAGACGTCCGGAACGTGCCACTCGACCTCGCTGGCGTCCAGCGACGCCTGCGGGAAGCTCATCCGCAGGCTGCGCCCGGTTGGCTCCATGAAGCGCCGGTGGGGAACCAGATTGGCCAATGCCGTGGCCCATAGACGCGCGCCGGGCCCGGCCTCCATAGGCTGGCGATCCCAGCGAGGGGCGGTTGACCAGGAGTACTTCCCCCGCCAGTCTGTGCTGCCCGGCGCAGGAATCGTCTCCTTGTTCCAAGGGTGGTAGGGCGAGAGGCGATTGCCTCCCGGATCGGTGTCGAACTTGTGCCCGCCGTTGCCGCTCCAATCCTCGTAGAAGGAGTGCTCCACGAACTCCTCCACGCCCATGTTGATCCGCGGGAGAGCCGAAGTCCGCAGGCTCCCGCCGACGATCGCCCCCGGCGTGGACCAGCGTCGCTCGCCCCAGATGTCGGAGGTCTCGAACGTGCCGTCGTAGACCTGTGGGTCGTCCCACATGCCGAGATCGATGAAGTTCATCGGTCCGGCCCCCACGTCGCGGTAGCGCGGGTCGGCTTCGTAGAAGAAGTCGGTGATGTCGTCCCACACCGCCACGACCTTGCGGCTGTAGTCGAAGAACTTCACCAACCGGGTGTGGGTGACGTTCAAGTCCGATGCGTCGATCGTGGAGCTGATCCCGCCCGCGATGGTCGTCTGCGGGTGCGGGTACTTGCCTCCGACCAGCACGTAGGCCTCCCGGGCGAGGCGGGACATCGCGAGCGCCTCCAGGTAGAGCTGCCCGGTGTACTGCGTCATCGCGGTCATGATGTCCGCCATACGCTCGTAGCCGTGCATGTCCGCGCGAGGCGCGAACGCCTGCTCCGCGCGCTGCCACAGCTCCGGGTTGGTCTCCCGCACGATCGGCTCGGAGTAGTCCGGGCCGGCACGGGTGAAGAGGTGGCTCGGGTGGTCCTGAATGAGCTCGAGCGCCGCCAGCAGGTTGCGCGCGACGATTCCCATCGGCGGGGGCTGGATGCCGATCGCCATCTCCAGGGCCATCGCCGCGGCAGTCGCATGGGCGCCGCCACAGACGCCGCACGCCCGGCTGGCGACGAAGACGGCGTCCCGCAGGTCGCGCCCCTGGAGGATGACCTCGTAGCCACGAAACACGCTCGCCACCGAGGCTGCCTCGAGCACGGAGCCGCCATCGGGGTCGAGCACCGTATGGACTGCCAGGCCGCCCGGCACCCGGCTCACCGGGTCGAAGTCGACCGAGCGGGCGCCGCCGCCCGGTCGCTGCG
>JALYZC010000063.1 GCA_030945905.1 Actinomycetota bacterium | reverse complement strand
TCGGGGCACCGGGCGCATTGGCCGCGAAGACGGGCCGATGCGAGATGAAGTACGCCCGAGAACTGTGGCGAGCCCCGACCCGATCGTCGGCCTGGGGCAGGCGCCAGAGGTCATGGTCTCCGAGGATGGAGCGCTTGTCGCCGTCCCCCAGGCCCACCTGGTAGTACAGGACCCCGCGCTTGGCATCCCACATCTTCAACAGCCAGTCGCTGCCGAAGCGGGCCTCCGCTCGCAGCGCGCCGCCATCCGGAACGCCCGACGGATACTCACGCAGGGCGAAGACCAGCATGACCTCGTTGAAGCTGGCGGTCTCGACGAACTTGAGGTAGTCGCCGGCGTCGAAAAACCCGCCAGCGATGTCGACGCTGCCGCCGAGACCGGAGAGCGCTGCGGTCAGTCGGTCGTGGCGATAGCGCGGAGGGGAAAACGTCGCGGCGGTGGCGTCCCGCAGGTGCGAGGGTCGCCTTCCAAGCACACCGGCGATGACATCGGGTCCGTCGCGCTGGGCCTCGAAGTAGCGCAGCGCGTTGGCCACCAGGCCGCGGTAGGCGCGGGCCGCGACGATCTCAAAGCGCGGGGACCGCGCGGTCCCCGCGCGGATGCTGTAGCGCCCGGGCCGGTCAAGCCGCGAGAAGTCGATGCCATACACCTCTGGCCAGCGCCGGCTCCAGGCGCCGCGGGACCGGCCCACGCGCCCGTGCAGCACTGGCCTTCCGCGCGCGTCGACCACGGTGAAGCTGGTAGCGCTCATGCTCCCAGAGGCCATGAGCAGTGCCTCCTTGGCTCCATGGAGCGGATAGCCCACCTGGTTTAGTCGCACCAGCGTCCGCGCCGAGCTGGTACCGGCGTTCCCACAGCCGCTGAGCGCGAGCAGCACCGTGAGCAGCCACAAGCACCGGGAGACGCGGCTCATGAGGCCGTCGCCGCGGGCCCGAGTCCATCCGGGACGCGCTGACCCGGCGCCGGCGGGTCGTCGATGAGCAACTGGGGGATGGTTAGCAGGCGATAGCCGCGGGCGCGAAGACGGTGAACGAGGATCGGTAAGGCGGCGAGCGTCTGGTGGCGGTCCCCGCCACCGTCGTGCATGAGGATGATCGCGCCCGGGCGCAGGCCGCGCAGCCCCGAAGCGACGATCCGGCGTACTCCGGGCATGGCGTAATCCTCCGTGTCGGCGCTCCAAAGCACCATCAGCATCCGCATCTGGGCCAGGATTCCCAAGGTGACGGCGTTAAACGAACCGTAGGGTGGGCGAAAGAGGCGTGGATAGGGCGCGCCCGCCTGGGCGATGAACGTCGCCGCGCGCCGCAACTGGTAGGTCTGGAAGCCGTGGTGGTGATGGGCCAGCAGCGGGTGGGTCTCGGTGTGATCGCCCACCGCGAACCCGCTGTGCACGAGTCCCCGCGTCAATCGCTGCTGCGAGGGGACCTGCTCGCCGATCTCAAAGAAGGTGGCCGGGGCGTGCAGGCGCCCTAGCTCCCGGGCGATGCGAGCCGTCCAGACATCCGGACCGTCGTCGAAGGTCAACGCCACGTCACGGTGACGCTGTCCGCCCTGGGTGATCAGCGGCGTGAATTCGAGGGTTTGGTCGACCGCGCGAGCGTCTGACCTGGACGGCTGCGATGCCGTGCCGGCGACGCCCTCAAACGTGAGGATCAGTGCCAGGATTCCGGCCACGGCGAGTCCAATGATGGGATATTGCAGCCTCATCACGCGCGGTCTGAGAGTTGGAGCACCGAGAGGGAGAACGGCGGAAGTTTGAGCGTGAGCGGGCCGTGCGGCAGCATCGCGTGTGCGGGGGGCTGGTCGGGCAGCGCGTAGCCGTGCTCCCCGTGGGCGTGCCACACGTACTGCGCGCGGGAGAGCGAAAAGAGCTCGCCAGGTCCACTCAGGCTGCGAGGCCCGTGGGATGTGGTGGCGGTCAGGCGCACCCAGCGCGCGGCCGCTGGATCCTTGTTGACGAGGAGCACCGCGAGCTTGCGATCAGGGCGGCGCACAGCGTAGGCGGTCACCACGGTGCGGGCGTCGGGCCCGCGAGCATCGGAGCTTGCGAGGTACACGCTCGCGCTGCCGTGACCGGGCTGCGCCCAGCGAGTCATAAGGAGGCGCAGCGCATGAAGGGCGGCCAGCGGCCGGATGATTCGATGCTCGCCGTCGGATTGCCACAACGTCAGGTTGCCCCAGCTGTTGCACCGCGCGGACTCTCGGATCAGCGAGTCGGGCTCATAGCCGTAGAGGTAGCTCACCTGGCCACCGAGGCTAAGAAACTGGGCGGCGGTCTCCGCATCAAACAGCGCGCCGGGAAGATCGACCTCGGGCCTTCCGGCGAATGCCGAGTACCCGTACTCGGCGATCACTCGCGGCACGCGCCGTGGCAGCCCTGCCTCCTGCTGGGCACGCAGGACGCCTGCGAGCAGCGCAGGTGCTCGCATGAGCTGCGGCGCGGGCGCTGCGCAGACATCGTCAAAGGGGTACCACTCAAAAGAGAAGAACGCGAGGTCGCCCAGCGCGCCGCGCGAACGTAGGTAGGCCAGAAAGCGTCCGGTCCACGACGTGGACCCGTGCCCGTCCTCCCAGGCATACCAGTCGGGGATTGAGGTCTGAAACCCCGGCCCGCCAAGTTTCGCGTGGCGCTCGACACGATGCAGGGCGCGCGCGGTCTGCACATAGAGCGCCCCGTAGGTTTCCGGGGTGGCGAGCTGGCCGTCGGGCTCCTCGCCGAGCTCGAGTCGGCCGACCGGGTAGTGCAACGCCCGCAGGTAGCGCAGCTCTGCCGCGGCGTCGGTCGGTGTGCCGTAGAGCAGCGGGACCGGCGCCATCACCGGCCGGTGCCCCGTCAGCCCGCTCGCGAGTACGCGTTGAAAGCTCGGCTGCTCGGTGTTGGGGTCGCGATCCTCGGCGCGGTGCCAGGGATCGGTGGAGGAAGCGTAGGTGATCGTCTGGCCGTGATCGGGGCGATGGCGCACGAGATCGTGCGAATGCGGCCCGCCGCTACCCACCGTGAGCTCTCGTACCGAGAACCCGAGGCGGTCACGGCCGTCGCGCGAAGCCGAGACGGCCGTGTGCGAGCTGTCCATCAGCACGACCCGGACGAAACGAGCGATCACCGGTCGCCCCCCGAGCCGCACTCTTTGGCGCCCGCGATGACCAGCAAAGCGCGCGCGTGGAAACGGTTCCCAGCGGCCGGAGAGCGGCGCGACGGAGAAGTTGGCGTTGGCTCCCACCCACCGTTCAACTCTGAAGCGCCGCGCGAATGGCGCTCCCCAGTCGAGGCCCAGGACACCGACCGCCCGCGGATTGCCGAGATCCACCAACATCCACTGCGGCGGCGCTGTGTGACCCGCGAAGTGCGGATCGAGGTAGGGGTCGCTCTTCCAGAAGGTGCGGCGGTCGCCGTCGTCGAGACGCGAATACCCGTCGTCGTTGGCCTGGTCGATGGTGTTTCCTCGGCGCGGGAGGCGAAACCCGTAGGTGGCGCCGACGCGGCGGCCCGGCCGGTCTGACGATGTCCAGTAGCCGCGATGGCGGCGGGCGTCGCTCCAGCGTCCCTGCGGGTTCCAATGCCACGCCTCCACGCCTAGCTCTGTGCGCAGCCGGTAGCTCACTGACCGCAGGCCCACCTTGCGCATGGCGCTGAGGTTGGGCTGCGAGTAGATCTGGGCGGTCTCCCCCTCCCCGTGGCCGTCCACCCCAGCGCCGAGCGCCCGGTCAGAGACGAACCGGTTGACCGGCCGCCGGAGGTCCACGGTGACGGTGGCCGGCGACAGTCCGGCCTGTGCCGGTGTCCAGTGGTCAGGGCCACGGGTCACGGCGACGGTCGGGACGCCCAGAGCCACGGCGAGCACGAGGGCTTCACCGACCCGCCGCACCCTGCGATCCGATCTCCACGTCGCCTGTGCGCTCGAGTTTGTGCCAGCGCAGCCGCGTCCCGGCCAGCGCGGAGATGGCTGACTCGATCACCACGAGATACATCAGCTGCCGGTAGACGAACTGCTGAAGTGGAAGCCACGCCAGACCGCGCATCGGCTCACGGTCGAGGTGGAAGGCGTAAACGCCGAGTACCAGCTGAAGCGAGTTAAACGCCACCCAATACCCGAGCACCGGAACGGGATCGAGAAACAAAAGGCCGTAGAGCGCGAACAGATCGATCAGCGGCCCGGCCAGCGGGAGGACGACCTGAAACAAGACGAGGTAGGGAATGGCACGACGCCCGATCCGATCGCCGCGACGCAGCACTGCGCGCCGGTGCTTCCACACTGCCTGCAGGGTCCCGTAGGCCCACCGGTAGCGCTGACGCCACAAGCCGCCCAAAGAGGCCGGTGCCTCAGTCCATGCCCGTGCGTTCCCGACATAGGCGACGTCCCAGCCCGCCCGGCCGATCGCCATGGTCAGGTCGGTGTCCTCGGCGAGCGTCGCGCCCGACACGCCGCCGACCTCTGCGAGGGTTGCGCGCCTGAAAGCGCCGATCGCGCCCGGCACTGTAGGCATGCAGCGCAGCACCTCATAGAAGCGCCGGTCGAGGTTAAAGCCGATGACGTACTCGATGTGCTGCCAACGGCCGAGCAGCCCCCGGCGATTGCCGATCTTCGTGTTGCCCGAAACCGCTCCCACGTTCGCGCGATCAAACGGCTGGATCAGGCGGCGAAGCGTTGAGGGTTCAAAGACCGTGTCTGCGTCGACGGTCACGATGATGTCGTGCCTCGCGGCGGCGATCCCTCGGTTTAACGCCTCCGCCTTGCCTCGGTTGGGCTGGCGAATCACGGTGACCTGGCTCACCGCCAGGCCCTGCACCACCTCGGCGGTGCCATCGGAGGACCCGTCGTCGACCACGATCGTTTCGAACTCGGGGTACTCGCTTGCCGCGAGCGAGCGGACGGCCGCGGCGATGCCTACCGCCTCGTTGTAGGCGGGCACGATGATCGACACCGGTGCGGTGAAGCTCGGCTGCCATGACACAGCGCGCGCGGCGCGTGCGCGGCGACGGGCGACCACGAGGACGATGAGCATGCGCAACGCGACCAGAAGTCCCACCAGGAGCACGCAGGCCGTCAGCGCCCCGGTCACCGCTCGGGAGAAGACAAGCGCGGCGGCGAACGCCTGTCCGCGCAGGCGGGCCCCCGTATCGGCGGGAAGCTCCACCGCCGATTGCGGCACTCCCAACATGTCCGACACGCGAACAAATGAGAATCCGCGCGCGCGCAGACGGGGGATGAGCGTGCGCAGGGCGGCCAGCGTCTGCGAGCGGTTGCCACCCCCGTCGTGCATCAACACGATGCCTCCGGTCCGCCCGGCGGGTGTGGCTGCGGCCACGATGTGGCCAACTCCCGGGGCGCTCCAGTCACGCGAGTCAAAGTCGGCCAGCGCGATCACGTACCCCGCCCGCGCGAGCGGAGTCAGCGCGCGCTGCTGCTGCGGGGTCACCGCTGAGGGCGTAGCCGAGTAGGGCGGGCGCAGGAGCCGCGGCCTGAGCCCGACGGTACCGGTGAGGATGCTCTGCGTGAGTCCCACCTGGGCCGAGGCCTCCCAACGGGGCAGCGTCGAGAGATCTGCGTGGGTGAAGGTGTGATTGCCGATCTCAAATCCGTCGCGATGCAGGCGCTGAACGATCGCTGGGCGCCGGGAGACCTGGCTTCCGACGACGAAGAACGTGGCGGGCACACGGGCGGCACGCAACACCGCCGCGATCTTCGGGGTCCACTGCGGGCTGGGCCCGTCATCGAAGGTGAGCGCGATCCGTCTACCGGGCGAGCGCTCATCGGAGCGCAACTGGTGCCCGTCAGCTGTCAACAAGGGCCGCATCCCGGCAAGTGGCTGGGCGCGCGCTTTCCCGGTCGCCGACGTCGCGCTGCCGCCGATGGTCCGCTCTGAGAAGCCCTGCACCATCAGCAACAGCACGAGCCCGCCGAGAGAAAACGCGAGCAACGCACGGTGAGCGGGTGGCCGTCGACGCGCAGACGCCGGGCGCCGCGCGGATGGGTCCCTGCCCCTACGAGCGAAGGGCACGGCGCACGTGACGACGCACGGGATGCGGGCCAATAGCCGCCCGCATGACGGAGACCTGGAAGGCGGCCGACGGGTGGGTGCGCAGCGCGCGCTGGCGCGTTGACAGCGGCGCGGGGACCGATGCGCGCAAAGCTGGCAGCCCAACGAAGTTCGTGGCGCCGCCAACCAGAGCCACCAGCCACAGGGTGATCGACACCGCCAGCAGCCCCGCCGCGGCGTTCACCGCGCGTACGCGTCGCCGCGTATGCGACACGAAGATCATCGCCTCAGTCGGGCCGGCAGACGAGCGGCCGAGTGACGCGGAGGTGGGCGCGCCGGCGTCGACTGGCGTCTCCTGAAGCATGGGAGGAGCCCGCTCGACGCGGCGGGCGCCTCGCTGCGTGAGGGTGATTTCGCGAGCGCCCAAACCGCGATACATGGTGGCCGCCAGTCGGTTAGGGCAGCGTTAGGTCATCGTGAGATCTCGGTGAGCGGGTGTGGATGGGTTCGATGATGCAGCGATGCGTGCCCATCATTACCTCGCCCTCCTCGTCCTGGTGGCGTTCCCTGGGTGCTCTGGAGCCACCATCCCGGGACCCAGCGCCGCGCAACCGCCGCGGTCGATGGTGCCCAGAGTGCCGGTGCACCGGCCCCACCGAGCGGCTGATGCCAACCGAGCCTGCCACGACCGTCATCCCCACCGCTTGCGCGTGTCTACGGGAGCAGCCGGAACCG
>JALYZC010000045.1 GCA_030945905.1 Actinomycetota bacterium | reverse complement strand
CGCCACGCTCCGAGCTCGAGGGGCAGATGGGGGATCAAACCGTCGGCCTTCAGGCGCGGATGATGTCCCAGGCGATGCGCAAGCTCGCCGGCAACCTCAACCGAACCCAGACGCTGTGCATCTTCACCAACCAGATCCGGGAGAAGGTGGGAGTGATGTTCGGTTCGCCGGAGACCCAGCCCGGCGGCCGGGCGCTGAAGTTCTACGCCTCCCAGCGCCTGGACATCCGCCGCATCGAGACGCTCAAAGACGGCACGGAGGCGGTCGGCAACCGCGTCAAGGTCAAAGTGGTCAAGAACAAGGTGGCCGCGCCCTTCCGCATCGCCGAGTTCGATATCGAGTTCGGCAAGGGGGTCTCGTCGACGGGCTGCATCCTCGATCTGGGTCTCGAGCACAACGTCGTCACCAAGTCGGGCTCGTTCTTCTCCTATGGGGAGGAGCGGATCGGCCAGGGCCGCGCCAACGCCAAGGCATACCTGCAGGAGCATCCCGAGGTGGCGGCGGAGATCGAGTCCAAAGTCTACGAGGCGCTGGGCATCGATCGGGATGGCGTCAAGCCGATCGACGGTGACGGTCCGGTGGCGCTGGCCGACGCCGACACGGCCCTCGAGGAGCAGGCCGCCTGAGCGCGGAAGAGCTCGAGCGCGCCCTGGGTCTCGCCTACCGCCACCTGGCGCGCCGGGATCGGTCGGTCGCGGAGGTCCGAGGCCACCTGGAGACACGCGGGGTGTCCCAGGCGAGCGTGGCCGCTGCGATCGATGTGCTGTGCGAGCAGGGCTACCTCGATGATGCCCGCTTCGCTGGGCGCTTCGCAGCCGATCGGCGCACGCTGGATTGCTGGGGATCGGAACGCATCGAGCGCCGCCTTGGCGACCTCGGCATCGGCGCCGAGCTCGTGTCGGGTGCCCTGGCCGAGCTGGGGCCCGACAACGAGCTCCACGTGGCGGTCGGACTGCTCGAGCGCCGGTTCCCCGAGCCTCCGGGGGACGACCGTAGCCGTCAGCGCGCGCTCGGGCTGCTCCTCCGTCGAGGCTTCGCGCTCGAGCTGGCACACGACGCGTTACGGCTGCATCGAACCATGGCGTCCGACCGCGCCCGCTGAGACGTCCAGGCGAGACCGTGGTCATTTGCGTCCCGGGCCGGCCCGTACTACGATCCATGGAGCGAAAGATCTGGCCCGCGAGGGCGTGAAACTTCCCGCAAAACGAACGAATTCTTTGAGCACAACCAGCCTCAGATGTTACGGCACTCCATCTCCGTGGCACCGGGCCAGTGACCCGGCCACGCCTTTCCCCGACCCCACCGACCTAACGCCGCAACGCTGAAGCGGCGGCCTCAGCCGCCGGCTGTTCTTGGCTCGCGTTCCTCACGCGGTCCGGTTGGACGCTGCAGTGAAAAGCCAACAACCGGGCCGGCTTTGCCGGCACTTGGAGAGGAACAGCCATGGCAATCGTAATCGCGGCAGCGCTCGTGGCGGCGGGCTTCATGGCGGCCGCGGTGCTCTACGGGCGATACTCGGGATCCGGAGGGGCCCGTTCGGCCACAGGCGGCGCACGGTCGCCCGCGCCGGCGCAGCTCGAGGCCGATCTGCTGGAGCGGCGCAGCGAGATCATCCGCATCGAGGAGCGGGTCATATCGAAGGAGGAGGCCATCGACGCCAAGCTCGACGAGCTCGCCCGGCGCGAGCAGCGCCTCGATGACCACGAGCGCGAGCTCGACGGCCAGCGCGAGCTCCTGGAGGAGCGCAAGCGCGACCACGTGCGCGAGCTCGAGCGCGTCGCCGGGCTCAGCGCGGCACAGGCCAAGCAGGTGCTGCTCAAGGAGGTCGAGGACCAGGCCCGCCACGACCAGGCCAAGGTGCTGCGCACCGTGGCCGACGAAACGAAGGTCCAGTCCGAGCGTCGAGCTCGCAACATCCTCTCAGTGTGCATGGGTCGGCTCGCGGCCGCGCACGCATCGGAGACGACCGTCTCGGTGGTCCAGCTCTCCGGCGACGACATGAAGGGGCGGATCATCGGGCGTGAGGGGCGCAACATCCGCTGCCTGGAGAACCTCACCGGTATCGACTTCATCATCGACGAAACCCCTCAGGCGGTGGTGCTCTCGGGGTTCGACGGCGTCCGGCGCGAGCTCGCACGCATGACGCTCGAGCACCTGCTCGCAGACGGGCGCATCCACCCTGCCCGCATCGAGGAGATGTACAACCGCGCCAAGTCAGAGCTGGATGAACACCTCCGTGAAGCGGGGCAGAACGCGGTCCTCGAGGCCAACGTGCAGTCGCTGGACGCCGCGCTCATCGTCCTGCTGGGTCGGCTGAAGTTCCGCACCTCCTATGGGCAGAACGTCCTCGCTCACGTCGTCGAGGTGGCCCACCTGGCCGGGTTGATGGCGGCCGAGCTCGGCGCGAGCGTCAAGACGGCGCGCCGCGCCGCGCTCCTACACGACATCGGCAAGGCAGTGTCACACGAGATAGAGGGGCCACACGCCCTGGTGGGCGGCGACCTCGCCCGCAAGCACGGCGAGCCTGAGTCGGTTGCTCACGCGATGGAAGCCCACCACAACGAGGTGGAGCCTCAGACGGTCGAGGCCGTGATCGTCCAGGCCGCCGATGCCCTCTCGGGCGCCCGCCCGGGCGCCCGTGGAGAGTCGCTTGAGGGATACGTCAAGCGACTGCGCGATCTCGAGCAGATCGCCGACCGCCATCCGGGCGTGGACAAGGTCTACGCGATGCAGGCGGGCCGCGAGATTCGTGTGATGGTCGCCCCCGGCGACATCGACGACGATGCCGCCGTGCTGCTCTCCCACGAGATCGCCCGCGAGATCGAGCGTGAGGTGGAGTATCCGGGCCAGATCAAGATCACCGTGATCCGGGAGTCTCGGGCCGTGGAGTACGCGAAGTAGGACCGTCGGAACGACGCTCCGCGTAAACGCCGCGCCGCTAGGCTTGCGAGCCGTGCCCCGCTATCACCTCACGACGTTCGGCTGCCAGATGAACGAGCACGATTCCGAGCGCATGAAGGGGATGCTCGAGGCCCTGGGCTACGGGGAGGCGCGCGAACGTGCCGACGCCGACCTGATTCTGTTCAACACCTGTTCGATTCGCGAGAAGGCGGACGAGCGGTTCGTCTCGCATCTCGGCGAGGCCAAGCGCATCAAGGCGCAGCGCGCGGATGTGGTCGTCGGCGTCGGCGGCTGTTGGGCCCAGTCGGTCAAGGACGAGGTCTTCCGGCGCTTTCCCTACGTCGACGTGGCCTTCGGACCCGGCCAGGTGCACAAGCTCGCCGAGTTCCTGACCGTCGATTCACTTGGCGCTCAGGGCTTCTTCGAATTCGAGGGGTTCACGGGACG
>JALYZC010000260.1 GCA_030945905.1 Actinomycetota bacterium | reverse complement strand
GCCGCGCCCTCGGGCGCGGCGCTACGAGGGCTGGATGTTCGCCTCCTTCCCCGACGGCGTCATGGCCCTGCGCAGACTCGAGCAGCAGGGCCTCTCGCCCGAGGTCGCGCGGCTGTCCGACGAGCAGGAGAGCCGTGTGTCGAGCGCCCTGGCGGGCGGCGGGGTCAAGCAGGGCGCCGGACGCCTCTACCTCCGCACCCGCGGCTTCGGAGCAGGATGTCTATTCATCGGAGGGTGGGAGGGGGAACCGGAGACCGTGCGCCGCCGGCACGCGCACGGCGCCCGCCTGTTGCGCCGCGCCGGGGGCCTACCGGTTGGGCGCGGCCCCGGCGCGGCTTGGGAGCGCAGCCGGTTCGCCGCCCCTTACCTCCGCGACGACCTGCTGGAGCGTGGCGTGATGGTCGACACGCTCGAGACCGCGACGACCTGGTCCAACCTGGCGGGCCTGCACGCCGCCGTGACCGACGCCCTGCAACGAGCGCTCGCGATGCGCGGCACCCCCCCGCTGGTCATGTGCCATGTATCGCACCTCTATCCCACGGGAGCATCGTTGTATTTCACCTTCCTCGCGCGCCAGGAAGCCGATCAACCGCTGGAGCAGTGGCGTGCGGCCAAGCAGGCCGCGGGCGAGGCGATCGTGGGCGCGGGTGCGACGATCACCCACCATCACGGCGTCGGACGCGATCACGCACAGTGGCTCGGAGCGGAGATCGGCGCGCCGGGGGTTCAGGCGCTGCGAGCGGTCAAGGCCGCGCTTGATCCGCTGGGCATCATGAACCCGGGCAAGCTGGTGCCCGGGATCGGCGATCAGCCGGTCTGAAGCTTGCCGCGAAGAGCGATGGCACCGGGACGGGTGGGCACGTTCCCGCGCGTCACCTGCTCGCGGGTGACGATCAAGGACTCGAAGCTGCGCGCGTCCCCGGGCAGCACGCCCTGGGTCACGAAACGCCCCTGCTTGTCCACCTTCTGGGGCACGAAGCCGAGCAGGCGCGCCTTCGCGGCAGAGGTGTAGAGCCACAACGCATAGTTACCGGGCGGCAGCGATTGCGCCGCGACGATGAGCAGCCGCTGCGTGCCCTGCGGGAACACCTGGGCGAGTCCGACGGACTTGCCGCCGGCGGTGGGCATGAGGTTGATCTGGGCCACCGGCGTGGGCTGCGCGGTGGACCGGGTCGCGGTGCTGGACGTCTTCTTGCTGTCGCCGCCCCCACCCAGGATCAGCACGAGCGCCACGGCGACCAGGACGCCGACGCCGCCGAGCAGGAGCGCGCCGCCCAGCCGCGAGCTGCGGGGTGGTGCCGCGACCGCAGGAGCGGCCTCGGTGTCTGCCGGCTCCGCGGGTATCGGCTCCGCGACCTCGGGCTCCGCGGCGAGGTCGACCGCGGTCTCCCCGGGGATGGCGGGCAGAGGCTTGACGGCTATCGGACGCAGGGCCCCGGCCACGTCACGGCCCCAGGCGCGAGCCTCGTCCGAGCTCGCGAGGTACTGCTCGGTGGCCTCGCGCTCGGAAGTGGACTGCTGACCGAGGAGATAGTCGGCGACCTGCGCGCGCTGCCCGTAGGAGAGCTGACTCCCCGGGCTCAGCGCATCAAGGGCGTCGTGCGCCCTGACCTGCACCGCCGAGGCGTCGATGGCCAGCAGGGTCGAGAGCTCCGCGTAGTTCTTGCCCTGCTTGAGCAGAAGCTGGAGGACGGCCCGCTGGTCGGCGGGAAGGGCGTCGAACTCGCTCATGTGCGCGCGAAGCGTAGTCGAGACCGGGGCGGCACGGACGGACGGGCCGATGGTCGCCCCGGGATATGGTCTCGCGGGTGGACCCGGTTGCCCCCATTCCCTTCGAGCGAACCTTCGATGCGCTGTACGGACTGGAGGTGACCGAGCGTTCCGACGGGCTCATCCGCGCCCGCGTGGCGATCCGCGACGCGGTCCGCCAGCCGGGCGGGCTCGTACACGGCGGCGTCATCGCTTCGATGGCCGAGGCCATGGCCTCGCTGGCGACGTGGCTCGCGGTCGCACCGGACGGACGCAGCGCCCAGGGTCTGTCCAACCAGACCAGCTTCCTGCGTCCCATGCTCGATGGCCACGTGCATGCGGTCGCCCGGGCTCGTCACCGCGGTCGTACGACCTGGGTGTGGGAGGTCGAGTTCTTCGACGATGCGCAGCGGCTCTGCGCCCTCTCGCGCATGACGATCGCGGTGCGCGAGGGTGCGTCCGAGCCCGCGGCCGCCGATCATCCGCGGTAGCGATTGGTGATCGGCATGCGGCGGTCGCGACCGAAGGCCTTGGTGGTGATCTTGATGCCCGGCGGCGCCTGCCGGCGTTTGTACTCCGCGCGGTCGACCAGGGCGATCGTGCGATCGACGTCCTCGGCCGACATCCCGCGTGCGAGCAGCTGCTCTCGGCCGGCGTCCAGCTCGACATAGGCCTCGAGGATCGGGTCCAGCGTGGGGTAGGGGGGAAGTGAATCCTCATCGCGCTGCTCGGGGGCGAGCTCCGCGCTCGGCGCCCGCTCGAGGATCGAGGTGGGGATCGGCGCACCACCGTCGGGGCGCTCGTTGCGGTGGCGGGCCAGTGCGTAGACCAGTGTCTTGGGGCAGTCCTTGAGCACCGCGAAGCCCCCGGCGGTGTCCCCGTAGAGGGTTGCGTAGCCCACCGACAGCTCCGACTTGTTGCCGGTGGTCAGCACGAGCCAATCGAACTTGTTCGACAGGGCCATGAGCAGGTTTCCCCGGATGCGCGCCTGCAGGTTCTCCTCGGTGATGTCGGGCTCGCGCCCCTCGAACACGGGGGAGAGGACGTGCTCGTACGCTCGCATCGTGGCGTCGATTGGCAGCTCGAAGCGGTCGACGCCGAGGTGGTCGGCCAGGCGTCGCGCGTCGTCCTGGGTCTCGGAGGAGGAATGCGGCGACGGCATGACCACGGCGGTGACCCGCTCGGGCCCGAGGGCGTCCGCGGCCACGCAGGCGACCAGCGCCGAGTCGATGCCCCCCGAGAGGCCGAGCGCCACGCGTTCGAACCGGTTCTTGTCCACGTAGTCGCGCAGGCCGGTGCGCAACGCCGTGTAGACCTCGGCATCGGAGGACAGCAGCGGGGCCAGTCGCGGCTCGGCGCGGTCCTCCGGCGGCGGCGGCAGGGCCAGGCTCGCCAGCACGTCGACGGCCGGGAGCGCCCGTCGGGCCGCCGAGCGGTGGCGCGTGTCGCGCAGACGCGCCGCGGCGGACCCTTCGGGGTCAACGTCGCAGAGCAGCAGCTCCTCGGTGAACTGCGCGGCGCGGGCCAGGACGGTGCCGTCGTGGTTCACCACGAAGGAGTGGCCGTCGAAGACCAGTTCGTCCTGGCCTCCGACCAGATTGCAGTAGGCGACCGCGCACAGGTTGTCGCGCGCGCGCTGCGCGAACATCTGCTCGCGCTGGACTCCCTTGCCCGCGTGGTACGGCGAGGCCGAGATGTTGACGGCGACCGTCGCGCCGGCGAGAGCTTCGTCGGACAGCGGCGGGCCGGCCTCCCAGCAGTCCTCACACACCGTCACACCGATGCGGTGCCCGCCCACCTCGATCAGGCCGCCGCGGCGACCGGATTGGAAGTAGCGCTGCTCATCGAAGACTCCGTAGTTGGGCAGGTAGACCTTGCGGTAGATCCCGCGTACGGCTCCCTCGGAGAGGACGGCCGCCGCGTTGTAGACGTCCTCGCTGCGCTCCGGAAGGCCCACCACGACCACCGCATCGTGCACCTCGGCCGCCAGCCGGTCCAGTGCCGCCCGCGCATCGAAGAGGAAGTGCTCCTTGAGCAGCAGGTCCTCGGGGGGGTAGCCGGTGAGTGCAAGCTCGGGGAAGAGCACGAGCTGGGCGCCGGCATCATGAGCGCGGCCGAGCCAGTCGCGCAGCTTGCGCTCGTTGGCGGGGATGTCGCCCACCGTGACGTCGATCTGGGCGAGCGCGATGCGAAGCGGGGCGGCCATCACCCGATTATCGCGGTCCGGAGGCGCGTCTACTTCCCGGCGGCTCCCTCGCCGAGCCAGTCCTCGGCGAACGTCTTCAGGGCCGGATCCCGCGGCGAGGAGGCGCGGGCGAGGTGGCGCCAGGCCACGGCGACTATGCCGGGCGTTCCGGGCCGGCGGGCGAGGAGGACGGACTGGCCGGCGCGAGCCAGCGAGGGGTCGAACGGGCCGCCGTTGACCTCGGTGGCCAGGGCCTGCAGGCCCGGTGGGGGTGTGGGCGTCCCGTAGGCCAGCACCACATTGCCCGCCTCGAGCGCGCTGAGCAGCTGATCGTCGGTGAGCCGCGCGTCGCCTCCGGGCACCGCGGAGGGCACGTGCGCCCCGCTGGTGGGCGGGGTCGAGTTATAGGGCGCGGGGGGGCGCTGGCCCGGCCGCAGGTGTCGTCTGCCCTGGTCGAGGAAGGCCTGGCCGGACCCGCTGGGCGTGGAGGAGACGCCCGAGCTGTCACGCCCGCTCAAGAAGGCCACCAGCCCGATGACGGCTGCCAGCGCTATCAACCCCGCCGCTGCGATCAGACCCACACGCGCCACGCGGCGATTGTGCATGCAACCCCCGGCGGTTGCAACCACCGGGGCGGCGCGCCTCGCCCGATGACGTTCGCCTCGTAGGTCGGGCTTGACCTAACCATACTGTTTGTGTAGATTTATCTCTATTATATGTACAGCTCTATGCGACCGACCAAGCCACAGGCGCTCGACCTCGCTCGACCCGACGACGTTCGGCGCGCCTATGAGCGCCATGGGCGCGGGGTCTACGCCGCCGCCTACCGGATCCTCGGCAGCGACGCGCAGTCCCAGGACGTCACCCATGACGTGTTTCTGGCGATGTGGCGCTCGCCGGAGAAGTTCGATGCCCGCCGGGGAGAGCTCGGCAGCTACCTGCGCCTGAGGGCGCGCAGCCGGGCGCTGGATGTCTGGCGTGAGGGTCAGGCCGGGGGTCGCGCCACCGATCGTCTCCGGACCGTGGCCGACCGTGCGGAGACTCGGGTGGAGGACCGGCCCGAGGTCATCGCCGAGCGCCGTGCGCAGAGCGCCATCGTCTGCTCGGCGCTGCGCCGGCTTCCTCCCCTCCAGCGTGAGGCCCTCGTCCTCGCCTACTGGGGCGGGCTCACCGCCGATGAGATCGCGCGGCGCTCGCGCGTTCCCCTCGGGACCGCGAAGAGCCGACTCCGGCTCGGCCTGGCCCGGTTGCGAGAGGAGTGCGGATCCGCGCTCGAGGGTGCGATCGCCGCTTGACCTGCACGCGGAGGTAGCCTCCGCGGGTGTCTGTTCCCGGCGATCCCTACGACGGGTGTCTGCGCGAGCTCCATGCTCACGCAGCAGCCTCGCTCCCGGAGCACACGCCGTGGTTTGACTGTCACACCCATACCGGGTGGCACGACCCGGATGGCTACACCGCGACGGCCGAGGAGATCGCCGCCGGGCTGGAGCGGGCCGGTCATGGCCGCGGGCTGGTCTTCTCCCTGCAGGAGCCGGGCGGATACCCGGCGGCCAATGATCGCGTGCTGGCGGAGGCGGCCGCCTCCGGTGGTCGGCTGCGTCCGGTTTGCCGCGTCAATCCGCACGCCGGTGCGCTCGCGGAGGCTCGGCGCGCCGTGGCCGCCGGGGCCGTGGGCATCAAGCTCCATCCGCGCGCCGAGCAATTCGCACTCCACGACCCAGGGGTAGAGGAGGTGGTGGCCTTCGCCGGCGAGCGCCGACTACCCGTCGTCATCCATGCGGGACGGGGAATCCCCGCCCTGGGGCGTGATGCCGTGGAGCTGGCGCGGCGTCATCCGGGTGCCCGTCTGATCCTCGCCCACGCCGGCATCAGTGACCTGGCCTGGATCTGGCGACCGGCTCGCGAGCTGCCCAACCTGCTGTTTGACACCGCTTGGTGGAACGTGGCGGACCTGATGGCCCTGTTCGCGCTGGTGCCCCCGGGGCAGCTCCTGTACGCGAGCGACATGCCCTACGGGAATGCGATCCTGTCCTCTCTCATCCTCCTGCGCATCGGGCGCGCGGTGGGCCTTTCAGATGACGCGCTCGCGTGCATCGCGGGCGGCCAGCTCGAGCGACTCCTGGCCGGGGAGGAGCCCGCGGACCTCGGGCCCGCTCCCGGTCCACCGGCCGCGCCGCCCGCCCTGGCGGCCGACCGGGCGGTAGCTCACCTGACGGCCGCCATCTCCCGCGCCTTCGTGCTCGCGGACCCCACCGAGCCGCTGGCCTTGGCGCGACTGGCCTGCGATGTGCCCGCGATCGACGCCGATGGTCCCCTGCTCGCCTGGGTGTCCAAGCTCGTCGCCATCGCCGAGGCTGCGAACGCCGAAGGTGCGGGCCTTGCCGCCACCGCGATCCCCGCGCTCGGCGCCGCGATCGTCGCGGGTACGCCCGGTGTGGGCGCTCCACCTACGGGTTCGGGTCGGGGTGGGCCGAACGACATACCGGGGTAGCGCGAGACCCCCCTCATTCGGTAGGATCGCGCCATGGCCATCAACATCACCCGCTTCCAACGGCTGTCGGGGAACCCCATGAATCCGAACATGGATCAGACCTGGTGGGAAGCCGACGTCGAATCCGAGAGCTCGTTCTTCACCATCCACCTGTGGGTCGACGGCGGGGGCAACACCGATGACGAGTGGGCTCACGGAGAGCTCGTGAAGCTCACCGAGATGCATCACGCCGGCGCGCTCTACGGCTACCAGCCGTTCGAGGTGTCGCCCAATGGGCCGGCGTCCCCGGTCGCCGGTGGGCGCGTCCCTCGACCATGACGCGGTAGTCGCGGCGCTCCAGGAGCGCCTCGGCGACTACTGGACGGTGACGGTGCGCTCGGCCAGGCCGCAGGCGCCGCTCATCGCCATGTTCAGCGGCGCCCTGCAGAAGGCCGAGCCCAAGGACGATGCACCTCCGGGCGAGACCGACTTCGTGTGGTACGTCGGGACCGACGAGAACACCTTCGGAGCCTTCGCAATCCCCCGCGAAGGGTTCGGCAGGGCGGACTGGGAGTCCACTGAGAAGGGGTCCGCGTTGATGGTCCAATCCTCCGATGTCCTGATCGCGCTGTTTCCCCGCTCGGTGGACGACGAGTAGCGCGGCCCGGCGCCAGCGGCGGTCACACGGCTCGCTCCTCACGCGTTCCGAGCGTGATGGCCCCATCGCGCAGCACCACCCACCGTCCGCTCAAATTGCCCAGCCGCACTCGGGGGAGCCCGGCCCAGCTCTCCAGCGCGTGGATGAGACCGCCGTGGGTGACGCACAACACCTGACCCCCGCCGCAGTCACGCTCGATGATGGCAAGCGCTGACCGTAGTCGCTGCAGCACGCTCTCGTCGGCCTCAAAGCCGTCCGGACGGGCATGACGGGCCAGGTAGCCTGGCCAGCGCGCCTCGATCTGGGCTCCTGTCAAGCCCTGCCATGGTCCGACGGCGCGCTCCGCGAGCGCGGGCGTCACCCAGGCCAGGCGGGTATGCGTCCACGTGCGGATGATCAGGCGCGCCGTCTCCCGGGCGCGCACCAGGTTGGACGAGACGACGAGCGGGAGGGGGGCCAGCCGCCTGCCCGCCCGCGTGGCGGCCGCGCGCCCGGAGGCCGAGAGGGCGGGGTCGGCGCGGCCCTGCCAGCGGCCCTCCATGTTCCAGACGGACTCGGCGTGACGCAGGAGCAGGACGTCGGTGGACGGGGAGCCGGCCGAGCCCGCGCCCGTCATCACGATTCGAGGCGAACGTCTTCCTTTGACCACACGTGGGTCTGCCCGCACGAGGGGCACGCCTTCATGACCTCGTCGGCGAAGCGCGCACCCCGAAAGGATTCCTCATCCATCTGGATGCCCGTGAAGACCGCGTGCCCGGTCTGCGGACAAGTGATCACGACCCGTGTCATAGCTCAGTGCCCGAGAGGCTGATGCCGCGATCCTATGGTGCTTGCCGCTCGAGGGCGAACTTTTCGGCGCGCGATTGCTCAGCGGTGCTCGAGCGACGGCGCCACCGACACCGCGGCTCAAGCCTCCCAGTCGATGCGGGCGAAGTCTCGCCGAAGCCGGGCGCCGCGAACCGGGTGCAGCGACTCCACCCACGCGACGCGCCCGAGTAAATGGGCGCGGAAATTGCGGATCTGGCCTCGGTTCTGACCCCGGGGCCCGCGCCGCGCGGCGTTGTGAAGGATCGCCTTGAGCTCGTCGTATTCGGCGCGGGCGACGTTGGGGCGCTCGTTGACGACGATCCCGCATACGCGCTGACGCCCCGCCCGGGTGGTGAGCGTGGATTTCTGGTGGTTGACTGCGAAGCCCTCTTCGCGCGCGATGGCGGCCACCGTCGCGCGAACCCCGGCGGCGCAGCGAAGCAGTTCGCGCGAACCCGAGAACGTGAGGTCGTCGGCGTAACGGGAGTAGCCGGCCCCCACGGTCGCCGCCAGGCCAGTGAGCCGGCGATCCAGGGCGAAGAGGGCAAGGTTGGCCAATGCCGGGGAGGTGGGGGCCCCCTGTGGCAGGTGCGGCGTGGCCAGGCGCCGGCCGAGCCGGTGGTGGGCCCCGACCTGGGATGGGGCGGTGGGCCTGGGGAGGGCGCCCCATTCGGCCACCGGCACGGCGTTGGTGCTCAGCGCGGTAAGGGTATGGGCGACGGGCTCGGGGTAGCCGGCGGTGCGGAAGATCCCGAACACCCGAGCGGCCGGCACCGAGGCGAAGAAATCTTCGAGGTCGAGCCGCAGGATCACGAGCCGTCCGACATGGACGGCGGCGTGGCTGCGGGCCGACCTTCCCCGCGTGAAGCCGTGGGCGGCATCGTGCGCGGGGATCCAGTCCAGCAGCTCGTGGAGCAGCCGGCGCTGCGCGGCTTTCAGGCGCGGCTTGGGCCGCTCGATGACCCGCGGCGGCCGGTGCTCGCGCGGCAGCCACGTGTAGGAGTAGTTGCGCAGCTTGCCCGCCTTGACCGTCCGCTCGAGCCCCCGGGCGTCGGCCAGCCAGTCGAGATGCCCTGGGCTCAGTTCGAGAAAGTCGGCAACCGCCCTGACGGAGTCCAGCTCGGGTACCGGCCAGCGACGCCGTCCCATCGCGAGCTCGGGGAGCAGCCATCGGCGCACGCGGGGGAGTGCACCGCCCGTTGGCGCCGGCCAGCTCTCGAGCGTGAGGGCGATGAAGCCGGCCAGCTCGCGCGGGCGGTCGCGCGGCGGGCGATGGTAGGAGCGGATGACCTCGCGAGCCAGGCGGCGGGCCCAGCCGGGCCGATGAGTGAGCACGTCTTCGAGCCGGGCGACGAGTGCCCCCTCGTCCCAGGCACCGGCCAGAAACGCATCCGCCAGGCAGCGCGATAGATGTGTGCGTCGGCGACGGTCGTACATGACGAGCACAGCATGGCGACGCCGCGCGCCGACTGCTCTGTGTCGTGCGCGCCCAGGCCTGCCCCCGGGGTGCAGGCTCGGGCCCGCGATGCGCTGCCCAGCTCACAACGTGTCCCCGGGGTAGCCCCGGAGAGGGCGGTGTGCCCGCAGGCGCAGCCACCCAAACTCGGTCGCGCGGCGTCGCCGGGCAGGCTAGCGCGTGGCTAGGGCAGCGTGGAGGACCATGCGAGCGGCCCGCGCCGCCGGAGCCCTACTCGGCACGGTCTGCGTCCGGCTATGCGCGGTCCGCGGCGATGAACGAATGAAGATCGGCGTTGAACCGCTCGGGCCGCTCGAGCATGACCATGTGGCCGGTGTCCTCGTAGACGATCTTGCGGGCGTCGGGGATCAGCCACTCGAACTCGGCGGCATCACGCAGTGGGACGAGCCGGTCGAGTTCGCCCCACACGATCAGAGTGGGGCAGTCGATCTCGCCGAGACGGTCGCGAATCGGGTAGCGGACCATCGCCTGGAGGGCGGCGTTGAACCCGGGGCGTTCGGCCCCGTGGAGCTGCTCGCGGATGAGCGGCACCGGCAGGCGCGCCGGGTAGGCGGTGACGAGCAGCAGCATGAGGCGGCGCACGAGTGGGCTGCGGACCACGGCGCGGTTACGGGAGGCCAGCCAGGTCGTGGAGAAGAACAGCACGTTCTCGATCCGTGCTCGCAGGCCCTGATTTCGCTCGTTGAGCATGTGGTCCATGCTCAGGCCCGCGGCCGCGACGAGCACGAGCCGCTGGACCCTCTGCGGGTAGCGGATGGCGAAGTCGGCGGCCACGAAGCCGCCCATCGAGGTGCCGACGATGGTCGCTCTGTCGATCCCGAGCGTGTCGTAGAGCTGGTCGAGCATGCGCGCATAGGCGCGGATCGAGATCGGCTCGACCGGCATCTCGGATTGACCGAACCCCGGCAGGTCGAGCGCGATGACGCGGTGCTCGCGGGCGAAAGCCGGGATCGTCTCCAGCCAGTTCTGCCACGAGCCCGAGAGGCCGTGCAGGAGGATCAGGGCCGGTCCCTCGCCGATGTCGACGAGGTTCACGGATCGGTCGCCGATGCGTACCCAGCGTAGGTGCCGACGCCAGTCGGTTTCCATCCACTCCGAGCGGCCGACGGGTCCGTAGGCGTCCATCATCGCGTCATCGCGCCCCACAGCGAGCTGGCGGTGACCTGCGCCGCGAGCCCCTCGGCTGCGACCGCCGCGAGCAGGCCGTCGCGCACTCGGTCGTCGGCGGTGGCGATCTCGGCTATCTCGAGCTGTGTGGCGTCGTCGAGCTCGACGACGAAGGTCACGAGCGGCGCCCACAGGCCGTGCTCGTGAGCCGCACCGATGACCTGCTCGAGGACCGAGCGGTCGAACTCGGCTCCGAGCTCGGCCAGCAGGCCGCGCGCGGGGGCCGGCAGCTCGGGCAGCAGCACGAGCAGTTCGGGCCACAGCGCCTGCCGGCAGGCGGCATCGACGATCGAGGCGAGCACGGGCCGGGTTTGGATCGAGGTGAGCGCCGCGAAGCGAGCACGGCTGTCGGGGCTCATGGCCCGCGTGACAGGCAGCACGTCGGCCCACAAACCGTCGCGGTGGGCGGTTCCGACCATCGAGTCGAGCACGACATCGTCCTGGGCCGCAGCGAGGTCGCCGAGCCGGCCGCGCTGGCGCTCGCTGACATGGCCGAGCACGTCGAGCGCCTCGAGCCAGAGATCCCGGTCGGCCGCGGTGCGGATGATCGTTTCCAGGCGTTCGGGAGGCAGCAGCGCGACGAGCGCACCGAGGTTGCCCTTGGCTTCGATGACATATGCCGTGCGCAGCAGCGTCTCGTCGTCGATGGCGTCGAGTGCGGCCCGCAGTGCGGCCTCGGGCAGGTGGCCGACGAAGCCGCCCATCGCGATGTACTCCTCGCGCTCGGCGAGCTCCCGCGTGATCTCGGCCATCTGCGGGGGAGGGATCTCGGCGATCACCCGACTGGCGCGGCGAGGATCGAGCTCGATCGCGAGATCGGCGAGGAAGTCCGTCGGCAGCCGGGAAGCGATGTCGACGGCCCGTGAGGGCTCGAGCAGGCCCGTGATGCGCGCGCACAGCAGCGGTCCAAACGCACGCTCGCCCATCACCGCGGCGAGCTTTGACGGGACCACCTTCGTCGCTGCGGCGACGCGCTGCAGCAGCTGGCTGTCCGCGTCGAACATCGCGACCGTGATCTGCTCGCGCAGGTCGCGGATGTCATGTGGCGCAACCTGCGCCAGATAGCCCAGCTCGCCGGGGTCGGTGCGGACGAGCCGCGCGAGCTTGAGGATCTCGACGGCGACGTCCGAGCCCTTTGTCCCGCCAACGGGTGAGGCCCCGCTCATCCGAAGAGGATCTTTCGCACGGGGCCGCGCAGCAGGCGGGGCACGATCTCCAGCGCCTCCTCGATCGCCGCGTCCAAGGCCTGCGACTGGCGCCGCTTCGTGTCGCGAAGGCGATCGCCAACGTCGGCGAGTTCCCCGTCCGTGAGCGTTTCGAGGCCCTCCGGGACCCTGCCGCCCAGCTCCGCCTCGAGGCGGCGCACGGCGTCGGCGGTCATCCGGGATCAGGTCGCATCGGGGAAGCGAAGGCAGGGAAGCACACAGACGTGCGCTTGCGGGAGCGTTTCAGATCATGCCCGACGAGCGGCCGGCGCCTACACCGACGTCGCGTGCGGACGGTAGCTTGGCCACATGCCCGACGGCCTTCGCACCATCGCCCACCTTGATCTTGATGCCTTCTACGTGTCCGTTGAGTTGCGTCGCCGGCCAGAGCTCCGAGGCCTTCCGGTGATCGTCGCGGGCACCGGGCCTCGCGCCGTGGTCACCACGGCGAGCTACGAGGCCCGCCGCTTCGGGGTCGGGTCGGCGGTGCCCGCAGCCCGCGCGCGCCGCCTGTGCCCGGACGCCGTGTTCATCGCCCCGGACTTCGAGGCCTACCGGCGCGTCTCCCGCCGGGTCATGGACCGAGTGCGGGCGACCGTGCCCGAGGTGGAAGTGGCTGGGCTCGACGAGGCCTATCTCGATCTGACCGGCCTCGTCGCCCCGCACGCGGCGATGCGTCGGCTGGTCGCCGAAGTCCGGGAGGCCACCGGGCTGGGAGCCTCCGTGGGCATGGGCCCGAGCAAGCTCGTCGCCAAGGTCGCCTCCGATGCCGAGAAGCCGGCCGGCTTCGTGGTCCTGAGCCGGGAGGAGGCCTGCGCACGCTTCGCAGCCGCGGCGCCGGCCCTGCTCCCGGGGATCGGCCCGAAGACGGCGGCTTCACTGCAGGCGATGGGCATCACCACGATCGCCGCCCTTGCCGCCACGGCGCCGGATGCGCTGGCAGCCCGCTTCGGCATCCGCCTGGGGCCCTACCTGCGCCGCCGTGCCCGCTTCGAGGATGAGGCCGGCGTCACGCCGGTCCGAGTGGCCGTGTCCGAATCGCGCGAGACCACGTTCCACGCCGACATCTCAGATCCGGCCGAGCTCGAGCGCATCCTGCGGTCCCTCAGCGACCGGTTGTGCGAAGCACTGAGGCGCCGGCAGCGGCGCGGGCGCACGATCGCCATCAAGGTCCGCCTCGACGACTTCTCTACGCACACGCGCGCCAGAACACTCGCCGCTGCGGTCAACGACGCCGACCTGGTGGGCCGGGTGGCCTGTGAGCTGCTGCGCGATTTCGGGGCTCGGCGGGCGGTGCGCTTGCTCGGCGTGCGCATCGCGGGGTTCCAAACGCCGGCGGGGGATGCGCCGCCGCAGCTCGCGCTGCCCCTGTAGGCGCGCCCCATCGGGAGTGTCCCGGGCTCCAGCGCGATCTGGCGGCCCGGCGCGTTCCTCAGTAGAGGGCCGCGGCCAACCGCCGCCGATACTCGCGAGCGAGAGGATGCTCGACGCCGAGCTCGTCCAGCACGGCGACGACCACGCGACGGAGGTCCTCCCGGGCGCCGTCGGCACCGGGCACGGCCTCCACCAGGCGCTCGAGTCCTCGCTCGTGCTCTCCCGCATCGAGCGCTGCAAAGGCGTCGCTCACATCCGGCCCAGCGGCGTCGGCGGAGGCGTGCTCCAGACGAATCCGGGCGGCCAGGCCCTCCGCGGCGAAGACGCCGGCGATCGGCTCGACGAGCTCCAGGGCAGCGTCCACTTCGCCGCGAGCGTGCAAGATCCCGGCCAGGCGCACCGCTGCGTCGGTGCGCGACGGGGCGAGCTCGAGGGCGCGGCGCAGCGAGGTCTCGTCGCCGGCCTCCACGAGCCCGTCGGCCTCGGTGGGCACCAGGCGGTCGAAGAAGCGCTCGACGAACGCGGGTGGGTGCGCGCCTACGAACTCATCGACCTCGCGACCATCTCGAAATGCCTTCACCGCGGGAATGCCCTGAATGCCGAAGGCACGCGAGATCGTCGGATTGGCGTCGGTGTCCAGCTTGGCGAGCACGACCTGGCCCTCCCGTTCGGTGGCGGCCCGCTCGAGCACGGGGGTGAGCTGGCGGCAGGGTCCGCACCACGAGGCCCAGAAGTCGACGACGACCGGAGTCGTGCGCGAGCGCTGGATGACTTCGGCTTCGAAGTCGGTGTCCGTGACGTCGAGGACCATGCCTCAAGGATACGAAGGGGAGATACTCGACCGTCATGAGCGAGCTCCACACGCTTAGCGCCGACGTCCGGCTGGCCGGCGAGGAGGCGGGGGAGGGGATCCCCGTCGTCCTCCTGCACGGGCTCACGGCCACCCGCCGGTACGTCGTCATGGGCTCGCGGGCGCTCGAGCGCAGCGGGCATCGTGTGATTGCCTACGATGCCCGTGGGCACGGACGCTCCGGTCCGGCGCCCACTCCCGGTGCCTACGCATACGAGGACCTCAGCGATGACCTCACCGCGGTCCTGGACGCGCGCGGGGTCGATCGGGCCGTGCTCGTCGGCGCGTCGATGGGCGCCCACACGGCGATATGCCATGTGCTGGATGCGCCCGAACGCGTGGCCGGGCTCGTCGTCGTCACACCGTCATTCGATCCTCGAGAATCACCCGATGCCGACCAGCTCGCACGCTGGGACGAGCTCTCCGCCGGACTGCGCCGCGGCGGCGTGGACGGCTTCGTGGCGGCCTATGGAGTGCCCGACGTGCCCGTGCGTTGGCGCGAGACCATGCGCCGGGTCCTGCGCCAGCGCCTCGCCGCCCACGAGCACCCGGATGCCGTGGCCGACGCGTTGCGAGCTGTTCCGCGCTCGCGGCCCTTCGAGGCGCTCGAAGCGCTGAAGAACGTTTCGGTGCCCACCGCAGTGGTGGCCAGCCGAGACGAGGCCGATCCCGATCATCCGCTGGCCGTTGGTCGTGCCTATGCCGCCCACATCGCCGGAGCCCGCCTGGTCACCGAGGCGTCCGGCGATTCGCCCCTGGCCTGGCAGGGCGCCCGTCTCTCCAAGCTGATCGCCGACGTGGCGGCCCGGGCAGATCGTGCGGAGGGCCAGCCGTGACCTTGTCCTCGCCCCGCTGTGAGGTTACGCTGGACCACCGGTAGGGTAGAAGGGAATGATGGCTGCCTCGCTGGACCGAACGACGAGCCTGACTTCGATATCGATAGGGAGCATGGCGCCGTGGCTGGCCCTCCTCGTGGCGCTGACCGCGGTGTTCGGCCTTCCCACCCTGGTCAAGTGGTTTCAGGACGGAACCTGGCGCGATGGGCTCTACGTCGATCGGGACCGCTCACCGTGGCTCGATCTCCTGCTCGCCGCGGCGGTGACGGCGACGGTGTTCGCGGCCCGCGACACGCACGTGTCCGGTGTCTGGTACGCGACGGTCTGGTGGCACCTGGCCTGTCTCGTGGCGGTGATCGCCTTCGTGTTCTGGCGCTGCGACGTGGAACCGAGTCATGTGCGCCAGCTGCTGACCACCGGGGGCGAGCCACGGCACATCCGCAACGTCGGCTACACATTGATCGCGGCTTGGATGGTCGGCCTGATCCCAACCATCCTGTTCAGCGGCCCGGTGTGGTCGCGGCCCATCAACCTGCTGGTTCTCGGCGGACTGTTTGCGCTCTCCATCTTCGGCCAGCGCCTGATCAGGTGGGCAGGCTACATGGATGATCACATCGACTCGATGGAGGTCCGCTTGGACAGCGCTCGGGCTCATCTGAGCCACTGAGTGAGCCGACCCGGTCCGGGGCCGGCCGGGTATTCGGGAACTCCGCTGCCGCGCAAGCTGGGGATGAGATGAGTGATCCGCAGGGCCGCGTCGTCGTGCTGACGGGGGCGAGCGCGGGGATCGGAGAGGCGGCGGCGATCGAGCTGGCCGCGAGGGGCGCGAGGGTGGTCGCGGTCGGTCGAGACCCCCAGCGGCTCAAGGCGATTGGCGAGCGCGTGGGCGTCGAGGGGCTTCGCGCGGACTTCGCGTCGCTCTCGCAGGTGCGGGGACTGGCGGGCGAGCTCCTGGAGCGCCATGAGCACATCCATGCGCTGGTCAACAACGCCGGGCTGATCGCGGATCGCCGCCGCCTCACCGAGGACGGCCACGAGATGACCTTCGCGGTCAATCACCTGGCGCCGTTCCTGCTCACCAACCTGCTGCTCGATCGCCTGCGAGCCTCGGGACCGGCGCGGGTGGTGACGACCAGCTCGGATGCACACCACCGCGGCCGATTGGACTTCGAGGACCTCGGCGGCGAGGGGTCGTGGTCGAGTTGGGGGGCGTACGCCAACTCAAAGCTCGCCAACATCCTGTTCACCCGCGCCCTGGCGGGCCGGTTGGACCCCGCACAGGTCACCGCCAACTGCCTGCACCCTGGGGTGATCCGCACCCGCCTGGGCCAAGGCGCCGGCGGTGCGCTCGGGGCGGGATGGTCGCTGGCCCGGCCGTTCTTCAGCTCGCGGCGGCGCGGCGCCGAGACCATCGTCCATCTCGTGGCCTCACCGGAGGGCGCCTCGGTGACCGGCGCCTACTACGCTCGCTCGCGGCCCGCTGGCACCAGCGCGGCGGCGGCCGATTACGAGACGGCAGAGCGCCTGTGGAAGGCCAGCCGCGAGCTCGTCGGCCTGGACGACTGAACTTCGGCAACGCTCGATAATCGACGTTATGTCTACTTGAAGCGTTCGCGGCTCACCCCACCGGGCTGCGAGCATGCTTACCGTGGCGCCCGAGGCGATCACCCAGGCACAGCTCAATCGCGCCACGCTCGCGCGTCAGGGGCTGCTCGAGCGCGAGCGGACCGGCGTCGTCGAGGCCGTCGAGCGCCTCGGGCCGCTGCAGGCGCAGGAGGCGCGACCTCCATTCCTCGCCCTGTGGAGCCGGGTCGAGGGCTTTCGCCGCGCGGATCTACACGCGGCGCTGCATGACCGCAGCGTCCTGCGGTCGACGTTCCTGCGCGCGACCCTGCACCTCACCAGCGCCGCCGACCACGTCGCCCTGCGCGCGACGCTGCAGCCAGTCCTGACCCGCGCGGCGCAGAGCATCATGCGCGCTCGCTCCGCCGACTTCGATCCCGAGATGGTCCTCGCCGCCGCGCGCCGCCTGCTCGCCGAGGGGCCGCTGACCTTCAACGAACTGCGAGCGCACCTCGTTGAGGCGTTTCCGAAGGTCGAGGAGCGCGCGATGGGCTACGTGGTGCGCATGCACCTCGCGCTCGCGATGGTGCCCACCGAGGATCGCTGGGCGTTTTCGAGCGACAGCGCGTTCACGCCCTCAGAGGACTGGCTGGGCACGCAGCTCGCCGCGCCCGACCCGCCGACGCTGGTGCGCAGCTACCTGCGGGCATTCGGCCCGGCCGGCGCTGCGGACCTCCAGGCGTGGTCCGGCCTGAAGGGCGCAAAGGAGGTGCTCCAGGGCATGGATGACGAGCTGGTCGAGTTCCGTGCCGGCCGGCGGGCGGTGTTCGACCTGCCCGACGCCCCGCGTCCCGACGGGGACGTCCCCGCCCCACCGCGCCTGCTCCCGGAATTCGACACGCTCGTGCTGGCCTACAAGGATCGCACCCGGCTGGTCGCCGACGAGCACCGCACGGCCCTGGTGACGAAGAACCTGCGCATCCTCGCCACCTTCCTGGTGCACGGGATGGTCGCCGGTACGTGGACGCTCGCCGCCAAGAAGGGTGCGAGCGCGGTCGAGCTGGCGCCCTTCGGGCGTCTGGCCCAGGCCGACCGCCATGCGCTCGAGCAGGAGGGCGACGCGCTCGCCCGCTTCGTCGACGAAGACTGACCGCGGCGGCGGCGCGAGGCGTGAACCGGTCGCGCTAGGTGGCCGAATGCGCGAGCGCGGGTGCGAGCAGCTCGGGACGGTAGACCTGCTCCGGCGCCGAGGCTGAAAGGCCGTGCGCCGCGACCGTGTAGTCGATCGTCGCGCGCCAGCGCTCCGCGTCCATGGACCCCGGCCCGCGCCCGTCGAACACGTAGGGCTCGATCGCCGACCAGCCGATGCGCAGGTGCTCCTCGGTCCTCTGAGGGCAGTGGCGCCTGAAGGCCGCGATGCCCAATTCGGGCTGCTCGCGCTGGAGCTCATATCCCGCTGCCAGCGCATCGCGCATGCGTAGGACCAGCTCGAGCGGCAGGCGGTCGCCGGCCACCAGGCCGGTTGCGTAGACCTCGAAGTCGAGCGCGACCGCGCGCACCGGCCCCTGCTTGCTGTAGCCGGGCAGCATGTCCACCCAGGCCGGGATCACGTCGATGTCGCCTTCTCTGAGGGCCGCGTGGACATCCTCCGGCGGTTCCACCAGATCGGGTGCTCCGAAGCCCATGTGCGCGAGGGCTCCCGCGTACTCCCGTACGAACCAGTTCCCGGTCGCGCTCGCGGTCCTGCGGCCCGGCAGGTCCTCGGGCTGGTGCAGATCCGAATCCGCGGCCACCATCGCGGCAATGGGATTGCGCTGGTGAAACACCGCTGCGAACCGGGCGCCCAGTTCCGTCTCGGCCTCGGATCGCGCCGCGAGCAGGTACGCCACCGAGCTGAGCGCAAACTCCGCCTGCTCCCCGGCCAGTGCCTTGAGCGTCGTGCCGTACCCGCGCAGGCCCCGCTCCGGCACGGTGACGCAGTCGATGAACTCGACCTCCAGCCCCTGCTCGGCGAACAGCCCGCCCTCAGCGGCGGCGTACGCGGGGAGATGCAGGCCGCTCACGCAGTGTCGACACCAGCACATCAAGCGCACGCGTTCCATCAGAGCCTCCTCGGTTTCACTATCGGGCTGCGCTCCCGCCCAGGCCGCCCAACCCGCTCAGCGTGCCCGGCGCCACCTGGTCGATGAGCTTGACGAGGTCGTAGGTCTTCGCCGGAACCGCCACGTCGATCGCCTTGCCGTAGTCGGTGAAGGCGATCGCGGTTGTGGTCTGTGCGCCGCTGATCGACTGCGTGAAGGCCTCGCGCCGCACGAGATGGTCACGGTCCACCCACACGTCGACCGGCAGCTTCGTCGACGCGCCGGTGCGCTTGAGCAGCTGGGCAATCTGCGTGAAGAGCTTGCGAGTCTGCGGCGGGATGCTGTTCGCCGGAAGATGGGCGAAGTCCAGGGTCCCGCGGTAGTGGGTCGTCGGGGTGCCGTCGATTGTCTCGCCGCCCAGCTTCTTCAGGCTGCTGGTGAGCGCCCTGAGGTAGCCGACCGCCTGTTCGCGGCTGGTCGTCGCGCTGCTGACGAGGGAGGTCAAGTCGAAGCCCAGCTTCTTCCCCAGCGCCGCGACGTCGACCTGCGCCCATTCACCCGGATCGCGGTGCAGGACTCGTTTCAGCCCGTTACGCAGCACGCCCAGCCGCAGGTCGAGTACGCCGCGGTCGACGACCAGATCTCCCTTGAGGGCGGCCTCCCCGCCGAGCTTGTCCACTTCGGCCGGTGCGAGCCCGCGCAATGACGAGAGATCGAGCGTCGCGTGGCTCAGGCGCCGTCGCACATCGATCTCGCCGTCGCTGCGGAAGGTGACCGCGCGTCCCAGGATGGACGCGCTCGTGGTCTGGTGCAGGCGGAACGTGTTCTGCTTGGACGTGGCGTCGGCGGCCTGCGCCACGGCATCGTCGCCCGAGGCACCGCAACCCGCTTGCGCCAGGGCCCCCGCCCCGAGCGCCCCCGCGATCAGCAGCGCCAGCGCCCGATGCCTGCGGGGATTCACGCGACCCATGGACAGCAAGGTAACCGACCCATCAACCCACGTCCGATCGCCGGCGGATGAGCGTGACCCCGTCGCGGACGCTGAGCATCACGCAGCGCACGCGTTCGTCGGCGTACACCCGGTCGTTGAACGCCCGGATCGCGTCCACCGCACCCTCGTGGTCTGACTCATCGGCCACCGCTCCACTCCACAGCGTGTTGTCGGCCACGATCAGGCCGCGCGGCCCCAGCTTGGGTAGGACCGCCTCGTAGTAGTTGACATAATTCTGCTTATCGGCGTCGATGAACACGAGGTCGAACGGGCCCTCCAGGCTCGCGATCGCCTCGAGCCCGGGGCCGCGTCGAATCTCGATGAGCTGGGCGTAGGGGCTTGCGTCGATGTGACGCTGCGCGAAATCCGCGCGTTCATCGTCGAGCTCGCAGGTGACGATCCGTCCGCGCTCGGGCAGCGCGGGAGCCATCGCCAGCGCCGAGTACCCGCTGTAGGTGCCCAGCTCGAGCACGAGGCGAGGCGCCGCGGCCCACACGAGCATCTCCAGGAATCGGCCCTCGACGGCTCCGGTGAGCATCTGCGGGGCCTCGAGCGACGCCCGGGTCTCCTTCGCCAGCGCGGCGAGATGGGGCTCCGGGCGCGTCGTGTGCTCCTCGATGTACCGATCGATGGCGGGCTCGAGTGGAATCGGCGTCACCGGCTGCAGGCTAGTGGGTGGCCGCGGCCGTAGACTTCTACCCCGTGCCACCCAAGCAGCGCCAGATTCGCATCGAGCAGCGCGGCGGACTTGCCGCCATGCAGGATCTCGAGTCGCGCTCGGACGACGAGCTCGAGCGCGAGACCCGCCACCGCGCGGCGGCGCGAGCGATCCTGGGCGCCCGCGCCGCGGACCGCTACGACTCGGCCGCCTCGCGCGCCTTCTTCAGGGAGGCGATTGCCGCGGCCCGCCCGCAGGAGAGGATGCAACTGCGCCGCATGGCCGACGCCTCGCTCGCGCTTTCCGATCGGCGCGCCGGGGATCTCAAGACCGCGGTGGAGAAACTGGGGCACGAGGCCCCGGGGCGCCGTCAGCTGCTCGCCCTCCAGTTCATGGGGCTGATCGCGCCGCCCGCCGGCGTGAGCCCGCTCGTCCGCATTCGCGGCTTCCTGCTGCTCTTCGGCGTGCTGATCCTGCTCATGGCCCTGGGTCTCGGTGTGGTCGAGCTCGTGGCGCTGCCGTTCGGAGGGGTGTCGCTGGGAGGCGGCCTCCTGCTGGGCCTGCTGGTCGTCGCGGCCGCCCTCGGGGTCCTCGCGCTCGTCGGACGCCGCCGCCAGCGCCAGGCCCGCGAGTCGCGCGGTCAACCGGGCGGACGCTAGCCCGCCGCGCGACCCGTGTGCGGGCGATACACGCTGGCCGCACCGGACCCCGGGACCCTGCGCAGCCGCTTCACGCTCGGAGAATCGGTTCGCGTCGAACGCCGGTACAACGTAGCTCCCGGCGATGAGGTCCTCGCCGCGATCGCCGAGGCCGAGGGTCTCGTCGGCGTGCGCCTACGGTGGGGACTGGTTCCCCATTGGGCGGGCGACGGCAAGGGCGGCTCGAGCATGATCAACGCACGTGCGGAGACCGTGCGCAGCAAGCCGGCCTTCCGGGCGGCCTTCGCGCGGCGGCGCTGCCTGATCGTCGCGGATGGGTTCTACGAGTGGAAACGCCACGAGCGAACGTCGCGGGCACCCAAGCAGGCCTACTGGATCACCCGTGCCGACGGCGCGCCGTTTGCCTTCGCCGGGCTGTGGGCGAGCACCCGCACCTCCGAGGGCGAGACGCTGCGTACCTGCGCGATTGTCACCACGAGCGCCAACCGGACCGTGGAGCCCATCCACGATCGCATGCCGGTCATCCTGAGCCCGGACGACGAAGCCGCCTGGCTCGCACCCGCCGCGAACGCGGAGTACCTTGTGGGGTTACTGGCGCCGCTGCCCGCCGACCACACGGCGGTGCGCCCGGTGGGCAGCGCCGTCAACGACGCGCGCTACGACGGTCCCGAGTGCCTGGAGCCCGCGCGGCCGGCGGACGCACCCGTGCGGGCACCGCGACTGTTCTGAGCTACTTGGACTTCGTCTCGACGATCCGGATGCTGCGGATCACCACCGGGTCGATCGGCATCTCGGTGTTCGGCTGCACCGGCACGGTGCCGATCCGCTGCACGATGTCCAACCCGTTGCTGACGGTCCCAAGCAGCGCGTATTCGGGCGGCAGCTGGCCGTCCTCGCCACTGACGACGAAGAACTGGCTGCCGGCAGTACCGGGGTCCTCGATCTGGCCCTTGGCCATCGCCACCACGCCGCGGATGTAGCGCAGGTCGCTCGGCGGAGGCTCGACCGTCTTGTAGCCGGGCCCGCCCGATCCGTCTCCCTTGGGGTCGCCACCCTGGATGACGAACCCGCTGACGATCCGATGAAAGGCCAGCCCATCGTAGAACCGCCGGCGGGCGAGAGATACGAAGGATGCGGCCGTCTTGGGTGAGCGCTTGACATCCAGCGCGATGGAGAAGAAGCCGCAGTTGGTGTCGACGACCGCTCGGTAGGACTTGCCCGCGTCCAGTTCGAGCGTCGGCTTGGGCAGCTTGCGCACGGGCCTCGGCCCCGGCGCCCGGGCCTTCTGGCACGCCGCGGTGCTCGGCGTCGGAGGCACGGGCGGCGTCGATGCCGGCGTGGAGGCTGCCGACTTCGACTTGTCAGAGCCCCCGCACGCAGCCAGTCCGCTGCCGGCGATGATCGACGTCAGGAGGAGCACGAGGAGGCGTTGCACGCGGCGAAGGATAATCCAGTTGTGGCCCTCTCCCCCCTCCTCCGGCGTTATGACCACGCGCTGCTGGATCTGGATGGCTGCATCTGGGTCGGAGAACAGCCCACGCCGCGTGCCGTGGAGGCCGTCGCAGCCCTGCGCCACGCGGGTAAGGGCATCGCGTTCGTGACCAACGATGCGCGCCAGGGCGGCGAGGACTTCGTGCGAAAGCTGTGGTCGCTGGGCTTTCAAGCCTCGCTGGAGGAGGTGGTGACCGTCGGGGGCGCGCTCCAGCACCTGCTGGCCGAGCGCGGCAACGCGCTGCACAGCGCCTACGTGATCGGGTCATCGGCGATCGTGCGCCATGTGGACGAGGCGGGGCTCCACGTGACCAACGGCACGGAGTTCGCCACGCGCGCCGACGTGGTGGTGGTCGCCGGCCACGATGCCTTCGACTACGCGGAGCTGCGGACCGCCACGCAGGCGGTGCTGCGCGGTGCCGAACTCGTCGGCGCAGCCCGCGACCGGACGTTCCCCATGCCCAACGGACCGTGGCCCGCCTCCGGCGCGATCCTGGCCGCGGTCGAGCATGCGACCGGCCGTCGCGCGGTGACGGTCGGCAAGCCCGACGCCCAGCTGTTTCGTACGGCGCTCGACCGCCTGGGCGACGGCCGCGCCCTCGTGGTGGGCGACCGCATCGACGCGGACCTTGCCGGGGCCCACGCTGCGGGCCTCGACGGGGCCATCGTGCTCACCGGCGCGGCGTCCCGCCAGGAGGCCGAGATGGCGAAGGACCCCCGGCCGACCGCGATCGCCGAGACGCTGGCCGACCTCGTGCTTGCGGACTGAAATGGATCCGGGAGCGGCGCAAGCCGCTAGGTTCGGCGCATGAGCCGCCCCGTCGCGCTGATCGTCAACCCCGCGGCGGGAGGCGGCCGGGCCGCGTCGATCCTCCCCGCCGTGGAGTCGGCGCTGGAGCGGTTGGAAATCGACTTTCACACCGAACGCACCAGGAGCCTCGAGCATGCCGAAGACCTTGCCCGTGCCGCGGTCGCCGCCGGAGAGATCGCGGCGACGCTCAGCGGCGACGGCCTGGTCGGCCGCGTGGCGGGTGTGCTGGCCGACTCCGAGGGCATCCTGGCGATCCTGCCAGGCGGTCGCGGCAACGACCTCGCGCGCGTCCTGGGAATCCCGCACGACCCGCCCGGCGCCTGTGCCGTCATCGCCGACGGCCGCGTTCGGGAGCTCGATGTGGGCGATGTCGGAGGACGATCGTTCATCGGCATCGCCAGCTGCGGGTTTGACTCCGAGGCCAACCGCATCGCCAACGAGACGGCGCTCGTCGGCGGCCGCCTGGTCTACGCCTACGGAGCGCTCCGGGCATTGGCGGCCTGGAAGCCCGCACGCTTCGAGCTCGAGCTCGACGGCCGTCCGGTGGCGTTCACCGGCTACAGCGTGATCGTGGCCAACTCCCGCGCCTACGGAGGCGGGATGTACATCGCGCCCGATGCCGAGCTCGACGATGGGCTATTCGACGTCGTGCTGATCGGAGCCGTCCCCAAGCGTCGCTTCCTGCTCAACCTGCCCAAGGTGTTCAAGGGCAGTCACGTTCGGTCTCCGACAGTGCAGGTCCAGCGGGCGCGCGAGGTCAGAGTCAGCGCCGATCGGGCGTTTGCGGTCTACGCCGATGGAGATCCCATCGGTGAGATTCCGTTGCTGATCAGAGCACGTCGGCGCGTGTTGCAGGTGTGCGTGCCCGGATGATGGTCGCCGCCACCGCTGAGCTTCACGACGTCCGCTGGCACGACCTCGAGTGCGGCGCCTACTCGGCCGATCTTCCGCTGTGGCTCGAGCTCGCGGCCGGCGCCGGAGGACCGGTGCTCGATGTGGGTGCCGGCACCGGGCGGGTCGCGCTGGAACTGGCCCGCGCCGGGCACGTGGTCACCGCGCTGGACAGCGACGCCGGGCTGCTGTGCGCGCTGCGCGGCCG
>JALYZC010000245.1 GCA_030945905.1 Actinomycetota bacterium | reverse complement strand
TCATCGGTCTGAGCGCCGCCATTTCGATTGTGGTGTCCGTCGCGGCCGGCCTCGCCGTCTTCGGTGACCCGTTGGGCCGGGGCCCGCTGCTGGTCTGCGTGCATCTCGCCGCGTTCGCCACCGTCGCGATCGCCAGCTGGATGCTCGCCCCGCAGGCGGTAGGCGAGAGCCTCATCCAGACCTAACCGAGCGCCGCGACGGAGGGGCTAGGGTTGGCGCGTGCGACATGCCCAGCTCCTTCCAGCAACCTTGTGTCCCGGGTAGTGCGACGGCCGACGCGAACAGCGCTCGGACTCGGCGGGGCCGCGATCGGGCTGCGCCTGTGGCGCCGGTACACGACCCCGTTTCCGTTCCGCCTGCGCCGCTGGATCAGCGTGGAGACGCCCGGCCTGTCAAGCGAGCGCCTGCGGTCGCTGCTCGACCCCCGGCCGGGCGACCGCGTGCTGGAGATCGGCCCCGGGATCGGGCTCTATTCGCTCCCCGCAGCCCGCTGGCTGGCCCCGAGCGGCACGCTTGAGGTGCTCGACCTCCAGCCGGAGATGCTCGAGGAGACGCTGCAGCGCGCCCGATCCGAAGGACTCACGAACGTCACCACCACCCGGGGCGACGCCCAGCAGCTCCCCTTCGCCGACGCCGTCTTCGACGCGGCGTTCGTGGTCACCGCGCTGGGCGAGATCCCCGATCAGGAAACCGCACTGCGCGAGTTGCGTCGCGTGCTCAAGCCAAACGGCCGGCTGGTCATCGGCGAGCTCGTGATCGACCTACACGGCATCCGCCTCTCGACCCTCAAGGACCGCGCCCGGCGCGCCGGCTTTCGCTTCGAGCACCGGACCGGCCGAGGCATCACCTACTTCGCTCGTTTCGTACCCGCTTGATGGCAGCGCCTTGACGTCTCGCCGGCCTCGACTGCTGGCCGCAGCTGGAGCCGCCGGGCTCGCCGGAGCGCTCGGAGGACTGTGGTACCGGCGATACACGACGCCCTTCCCCTACGCGCAGCGATGGATGCTCGACAAGGAGCTTCCCCACCTCGGGCGCGAGCAACTGTGCTCACTGCTCGATCCTCGACCCGGGGAGCGGATCCTCGAAATCGGCCCCGGTACCGGGCTCTTCTCCCTGCCTGTCGCCCAGCGGGTGGCACCCGGCGGCGGGCTGGAGATCCTTGACATCCAGCAGGTCATGCTCGAACACACCCGAGAGAGGGGCCTCGCGGCAGGGATCACCAACATCAACACCACGTGCGGCGATGCCCGTCGCCTCCCGTATCCGGACGCGCACTTCCACGCCGCATACATGATGACCGTCCTCGGTGAGATCACCGACCAGGACCAGGCGCTCGCCGAGCTACGCCGCGTGCTCCGCGCTGACGGCCGAATGGTCGTCGGCGAGTTCCTCATCGACTGGCACGCCGTTCGCTTCGGCGCGCTCACGCGCCGCGCGGCTCGCCATGGCTTGCGATGTGAGCGGCGACTCGGCCCACGCTACAGCTACCTGGCTCGTTTCGCTCCCGGTTGATTTGGATCGCGTTAACGGTCTGACCGCAGGGCGGACTCATCCGGAGCGTGCGTGTTGTGGGGCCAGCGGCGATCGTCTCACTCGCGCTCCCCAACGTTCCCCGGCGAGGAGCAACCGCAGGCCAACCACTGCAGAACGAAAGTCTGCTGCCTTTGACGAATCCGGTGCAGATCATGGCGCGAGCTCCAGTCCGACGACGCCCCACTCGGGTGACGCGGTCACGCGATACTGCTCGTGTGGCATCGCCTCCTCACATCGTCGTGGTGGAGGACGATGCTGCGCTGCGTGCGGCCTTGACCCGCGGGCTCGGGGAGGAGGGGTTTGGCGTCACCGCCACCGGTACAGGCGCTCGGGCGCTGGAACTGGCCACCCAGGAGCCGCCTGATGCTCTGGTCGTCGACATCGGGCTGCCGGACACCGACGGGCGGGATCTCTGCCAGGCGCTGCGAGCGACCGGCCTACACGCGCCGGTGCTGTTTCTCACCGCGCGAGATGCCGTCACCGATCGGCTGGCGGGATTCGGTGCCGGGGGAGATGATTACCTCGTAAAGCCGTTTGACTTCGGGGAGCTGATCGCTCGGCTGCGGGCGCTGCTTCGTCGCGCCGGCGGGGACTCAGCGGTGCGGGTGGCGGGCATTCGCCTCGATCCGGTGGCGCACGCGGCATCGAGTGGCGACGTGACGGTGAAGCTGACCCCGACCGAGTTTCGCCTCCTCGCCCTGCTGGCCGCGCGCCCAGGCGACGCCATCCGTCGCCGCGAGCTCCTCCGGGCGGCCTGGCCGCACGAGGCCATCGTGCACGACAACACGCTGGACGTCTACATCGCAAGGCTTCGCCGCAAGCTGGCGCAGCTTCCGCGCGCTCCGCAGCTCTCGACGGTCCGGGGCGTCGGCTACTCGCTGGCATGAGTCGCGGGCGACGACTGAGCCTGCGGGGGCGCATCCTGTCAGCCGCCATCGCCCTGCTCTCGGTGGGCCTGCTCGTGCTGTTCGCCGCGTTCAATATCATCCTGCACCGAGGGCTGGAGGGCGATGCTGACGCCGTGCTCTCGGGTCGAGTGGCGGCGGAGCTTCAGACGCTGTCGGTCACCGATGGCCGCTTGACCGTCTCCGAGGCCCCCGACGCCGCGGCGGCCGATGCCCAGATCTGGGTCTTCGCCGGCGGTCGCGCACTGGAGCGGCCTGCGGTACCGCCGGCGGTGGATCGTGCCGCGGGCCGGCTCTCCGGCGGCCCACGTCACCGAGAGGACGTAGCCGGGCAGCAGCGGCGACTTCTCTCCGTCCCTGTGGTACGAAACGGCCGCCAGCTGGGTGCCGTGGTGGCCGGGGTCTCGCTGGCTCCCTACCGGCGTACCGAGAGGATCGCCCTGGTCGCCTCTATCGCCCTTGCGGGGCTGCTGCTCCTGGTCATGGCGTTTGCGGGGCGCCTGATCCTCACGGCCGCCCTGCGCCCGGTGGGACGCATGACCAGCCAGGCCGCAGACTGGAGCGAGACGGATCTCGACAAGCGATTCGCGCTCGGCCCGGCCCACGATGAGCTCACCGAGCTGGCCGATACCCTCGACGGGCTGCTCGACCGGCTGGCGGCAAGCCTTCGCCGCGAGCAGCGCTTGACCGCCGAGCTGTCGCACGAGCTGCGCACGCCGCTCTCGCGGGTGCTCGCCGAGGCGCAACTCGCACTTCGGCGCGATCGGCCGGCTGCCGAGTACCGGCGAGTGCTCGGCGCAATCGTGCAGTCGACCGGCGAGCTCCAGCAGACGCTCGAAACGCTGTTGCTCGCCGCCCAGGCGGACACCGGTCTCCGGCGAGGCACCAGCGACCCGGCGGACGCAACCGGCGCCCTCAGCGCGATCGCCGACGCGCACGATCGCGAGTTCGTCGGATCGAACGGCTCCGAGCCAGTGCGCGTGGGAGCAGACGCGGACCTGCTGGAGCGGATACTCGCCCCGCTGGTTGAGAACGCGTGCCGCCACGGAGACGGTCGGGTGGAGCTTCGTGTCTCCCGCCACGGTCCGACGGTGAGGCTGGCGGTCTGTGACGAGGGGCCGGGGATCGACCCCGACGAGGTCGAACGGATCTTCGAGGCCGGCTACCGTGGACGTAGCGCGTCCGGGAGCGCTGAAGGCTCTGGCTTGGGCCTCTCCCTGGCCCGGCGTCTGGCGCGGGCGGCCGGTGGTGACCTCGTGGCTCGCCGCGACGGCGGCGCGTGCTTTGAGGTGACGCTTCCCCGGGGCTGAGCAGACCAACCGTTCAGGATACGTTCAGACCAGTTGAGCCAGCATGGCCCTCATGGTGTACAAGCGACTCTCCTTCGTGCCGGTGCTGGTAGGCGTGCTGCTCTCGGCGGCAGGGTGCGGCGGCTCCTCCAAGTCGACGTCCACTGCCGGATCGCAGACCACGCCGGCAGCCGAGGCTAAGGCCACGGCCAGCGGCGACATCCCCGACAATCAGGTCTTCCTCACGCTGACCAGCCGTCCTGCCGGCTGGTCGATGCGCTACCCCGAGGGGTGGACGCAGCGCGGGAGCGGCGCCGACGTCACCCTGGTGGACAAGAGCAACGCGGTCCACGTGGTCATCGCCCGCCGTCCGAGCCCCTCGAGCGCCGGTGAAGCGGCGAAGGTGAAGGCTCTGCAGGCCCGCGACCCCTCGCTGCAGTCGAAGGCGCCGCAGATGGTGAGGCTCAAGGGCGGCCCGGCGGTCAAGGTCTCCTACCAGCGGCAGGGTCCGGCGGATCCGGTCACGGGCAAACGCCTGACGCTGCTCGTGGATCGCTACGCGCTCGCGCGGGCCGGGAGGGTGGCGACGGTGGAGTTGAGCTCCCCGAAAGGCGTGGACAACGTCGATGGCTACCGCATGATGATCGAGAGCTTCCGGTGGCTCTGAAGAGCCTCTATGTCGAGCCCGAGCTCGAGGCGCACACGCTCGACTGGCCCGCGCTGGAGTGCCGTGATGTGTTCAAGATCTTCCGGTCCGGACCGGTAGAGACCGTCGCGCTGCGCGGCTTGGACCTGCGGGTGGATCCCGGTGAGCTGGTTGCCGTCCTGGGCCCTTCGGGGTGTGGCAAGAGCACCTTTCTCTCCCTGGCCGCGGGTCTGGACACTCCTTCGGCCGGGGAGGTGCGGGCCCTGGGACGGTCTCTGGGCCAGCTCGGCGAGGACGAGCTGGCTCGCTACCGCGCAAACCAGCTGGCGATCGTCTTCCAGAATGACAACCTGTGGCCGGCCCTCTCCGCGCAGGAGAACGTCGTGACGGCGCTGCGCCTGGCGGGTCACGAGGACCCGCGCGACGCTTCGATCGCAGCGCTCGAGGCGTTTGGGCTCGGTCGTCGCGCGACCCACCGGGCGCGCGCGCTTTCCGGAGGCGAGCAGCAGCGGGTCGCAATTGCCGGGGCGGCCGCCAGGCAGGCTGCGCTCGTGCTCGCCGATGAGCCGACAGGAGAGCTCGACGAGGGCAATGAGCGCCTCGTCCTGGACGCGCTGGCCGAGTTGCGCGAGCGGTATGGCAGTACGGTGATCATGGTCACCCACTCCGAGCGCGTGGCCGAGGCCGCGGATCGCGTCGTCGAGCTGCGCGACGGGCGGGTCAACGCGCGAGCGTGGTGACGCCCCCTCGCACTGCACTGATGGCCTGCGAGCAGGTGAGTGTGCTCCACGGTGAGGGGGACGCGCGGGTCGCTGCCCTGACCGGCGTGGACCTGGAGATCGCGCCCGGCGAGTCGCTGGCCCTCTGGGGCCGGTCGGGCTCGGGGAAGACGACGCTGCTGCACGTCGTCGGCGGGCTGATGGCGCCCTCGGAGGGACGCGTCAGGTTCAAGGGCCAGGACCTGGCCACGCTGGACGGCGTCGCGCGGGGACGCGTGCGCGCCGGTGCGATCGCCTACGTGTTCCAGGGCTCCAACCTGCTGCCGCACTTCTGCGCTCGCGAGAACGTGGCCTTCGCGGTCAGGGCTTCGCGGGCCAAGCAGGCCACTGGCCCGCCTCCGGACGATCTCCTCGAGCTGGTCGGGCTGGCTGACAAGGCCGAGGCGTTGCCGGCCGAGCTCTCCGGAGGCGAGGCACAGCGAGTGGCCATCGCCCGCGCACTTGCGCAGCAGCCTGAGTTGCTGCTCTGCGACGAGCCAACCGGCCATCTCGACCTCGATACAGGTGGTCGCGTCCTCAGGTTGATCGAGGCGGCTCAGCGGGAATTCGGCTTTGCCCTGGTCACCGCCACCCATGACGCCGATGTCGCCGCCCGCTCGGAACGGATCGTCGAGCTTCACGACGGCCGGGTCGTCGGCCAGGAGGTCTTCTCGTGAGGGCATCGAGCCGGCTCGCCCTGGCCGGGCTGCTTCGCGCCCCAGGGCGCACCGCCGCACGGATTGTGGTCCTCGCGGCCGCGGTGGCGCTGCTCGGTGGCATGCTGCTGTTCGTTGGCAACTCGCTGAGGACGGTGAGCGCCGGTGCCGTACGCAGCGTGCCGCTCGACTGGCAGGGGCCGGTGGGGTCCTTCGACCAGGCCAAGCGGGTCGCCGCCGGCGTCGGGGCTCAGCACGGCGTTCGCCAAGCCTCCCCGACCGCCACGGGTTCCTTCGCGAGAGCGATTCATCGCGGAGCAACAGGCACGACGAGCTCCAGCAACGGCGCCGTGCTTGCGGTCCCGCCCGACTACCTCACGCACATCAAGACCTTCCGGCTTCTGCAGGGGCGGCTCGGCCCCGGCCGGATCGTCCTGGATCAGCAGATGGCCGCGACGCTTCAGGCGCGGATCGGAGACACCGTGACCCTCTCGGCCCGAGCAGGTGCACCTCTCCGCACCTACCAGGTCTCCGGAGTGGCGAACGTGAGCGCTGCGGACAAGCTGTTCGCCCCGTTGAACCCGCAGCTCGGCCCCGCGCCGGCGCAACCGCCCGCGAACGTGGCGATCATGCCCGTCGAGACTTTCGCGCGGACCTATGCGCCCGACCTACCGGCACTCGGCGCGGTCAGCAGCACCTCGAACACCCGGCCCGGCGCCCAGACCGGCGTGCAGTGGCAGGTCCACACCCAGCTCGACGCCCGGCCGCTGAGCGCCGGCAGCCCGAGCAGCGCACTGACCAAGGCCACCCAGACACGAAACCGCATCGAGCGAACCCTTCCCGGGCAGGTCCAGTTCGTCGACAACCTCGCGGACTCCCTGACCACCGCGGCCGGAGACGCTCTCTACGCGCAGGCGCTCTACATCATGCTCGCCGTCCCGGGCGCCCTGATCGCGCTCGGGTTGGCCTATCTGGCGGCGCTGGGCACGGTGGACCGTGACCGCCGCGACCTGGCGCTGCTGCGTGCCCGGGGCGCCACGCGCCGCGACCTGATCGGGCTCGCGGTGATCGAGAGCGCGGGCGTGGGGCTCCTGGCTGGGCTCCTGGGTACTGCGGCGGCTCTTGCCGCGGTCGAGCTGCTGGTCAAGGGCGGCGCCCAGCTCACGCCTGTCCGCGCGCTCATCGTCACCGGCGCGTGCGTCGTCCTGGCCATCCTCGGGGCGGCCGCCGCCCGCATCGCCGCCAGCTTCGGAGCCCTGGGAACGAGCGTCGCCGAAGGACGCCGCAGCGCGCGGCGGGAACGCAGGCCGCTGTGGCAGCGCCTGTATTTCGACCTGGCCGCTCTCGGCGTCAGCGGGTTGATCTACTGGCTGACCGCGAGCACCGGGTTCTCCGCCGTGGTCAATCCCGACTCCAACCCGACGCTCTCGCTCTCGGTGTACATGTTCTTCGCACCCGCGTTGCTGTGGATCGGCGCGACGCTGCTGCTCGTCCGTGTGCGCGGTCGCATGTTCGCGTGGGCCACCACGCGCGTCGCCCGCAGGCGTGCGGGCACGCTCGGCGGCTTCCTGCTGGCCAGCGCCGGGCGCCGCGGCGCCGCGATCAACCGGGGGCTGATCGTCGTCGGTCTGCTGCTCGCCTTCGGCGTCAACCTCGGCGTGTTCAGCGCCACCTACAACCAGCAGGCCGCGGTCGACGCGCAGCTCACCCTCGGTGCCGACGTCACCGCCACGACTCCGCCCGGCGTCGCCGCGGGCCGCGACCTCCCCCGCACGATCGCTCACCTGCCCGGGGTCAAGGCGGCGACCCCGGTCGACCACTCCTATGCGTACGTCGGGCCCGACCTCCAGGACACCTACGGCATCGACGCGCAGAGCTTCACCAAGGCGACCACGCTACGCGACTCCTACTTCGTCGACGGGAGCGCAGCCTCGTCGATCGCCCGCCTGAAGGCGACGCCCGACGGCATCATCGTCTCCAAGGAGACGATCACGGACTACTCGCTGCGGCGCGGAGACCTGCTCCGCCTGCGCGTCCTCGACCGCTCGACGGGCAACTTCCACGTGGTCCCGTTCCACGTAACCGGCGTCGTCCAGGAGTTCCCCTCGGCGCCCAAGGACTCCTTCATGGTCGCCAACCTCCGCTACCTCCAGGCGGTCAGCCACGACGCTGGACCGAACGTCGTGTTCGCCAGGGCCCCCGGCGACCCGAACGCGACGGCGCGGCGTATTGCCGCCGCGACCAAGATGGACGGGGCGCAGGTCAAGAACATCCGCCAGCAGACCTCTGAGACCGGGAGCTCGATCACCACGGTGGACCTGACCGGGATCAGCCGGATCGAGCAGGTCTTCGTGATCGTGCTCGCCGCAGCGGCCATGGGCCTCTTCGTCGCCCTCGGGATCGCGGAGCGTCGCCACGAGTTCGCGACGATGGCCGCCATCGGAGCGCCGCTGCGCGAGATCGGAGCGTTCCTCTGGAGCGAAGCTGCGCTCGTGCTGGGCGCCGGCCTGATCCTGGCGGGGGGGCTGGGCTGGCTGCTTTCGGAGATGCTCGTGGCCATGCTCCAGCACGTCTTCGACCCGCCCCCCGATGCTCTCGCCATCCCCTGGGGCTTCCTCGCCGGACTGGGCGGAGCCGCGCTGGCAGGTGGGCTGCTGGCGACCGCACTCGCGGCTCGCGGGCTGCGCAGGCTCCCGCTCGGTGCGATCCTGCGCGAGCAGTAGGCCACGCCCATGGAAACCCAACCCGTCGCTTAGGTTCGGCTTACCGCCGCCGCGCATGCTCAAGATCTCTATGACTGGGCTTGAAATCGTTGGCGTGGCTGCTCTCGGCGTCCTGTATCTGGCCTTCTGTGCGTATTGGTGGCGCGGGGGACACCACCTGATTGACGGTCGGAAGCGTCAGCTTGGCGACGATGACCCGGGTTGACCGCGCCTTGCCATGACTGGCAGCTCAAAAAGATCCGGTCGTCGCGCACGAATCAGCGGAGACGCCGATGGCCGACTCGCCTGAGCAGGCTGCGGCCGGCGCCGGACAAGCAGCCTTTCCACGCGAGCTGGCTTACCGTTGCGGGGACTGTAGGCGCGTCTTTTTCAGCGCGGCGCCCAATCTCGTCGAGCGGGGGGCTCGCTGTCCGCGTTGTCACGGAGTGCTAAAGCGCCTCGGCCACGACCGCTGACGTCGCGGGAGCCTTGTCGCTATGTGACCGCGGGCGAGGTTCTCATGGTCCCTTCATCCGGGGCGGCAATACTGGTTCAGTCGTGCGGATCTTGCTTGCAGAGGACGAGCACAAGCTCGCTCTCGCGGTCTCGCGGGGGCTCCAGCGCAAGGGCTACGCGGTGGACGTGGCGGGCGCGGGCGACCAAGCGCTGCTGCAGGCGCGGGTGTATGACTACGACGCCGTAATACTCGATGTCCTGCTGCCAGTGGTGAGCGGGTTCGAGGTCTGTCAGACGCTGCGAGACGAGGGGTCCTGGGCCCCGATCCTGATGCTCACGGCGCGTGATCGCGTAGAGGACCGGATTCGTGGCCTGGATGCCGGCGCCGATGACTATCTGGTCAAGCCCTTTGCGTTCGGCGAGCTGCTGGCGCGACTGCGGGCATTGATCCGGCGGACGCCGGCCGAGCGCCCTGCGACGTTGCGGGTGGGGGACCTGGTGATCGATCCGGCCACTCGCGCGGTCACTCGATTCGATCAGGCGGTGGATCTGACGGCACGGGAGTTCGCCGTGCTCGAGTTCCTCGCGCGCCATGCCGGCGAGGTGGTGAGCCGCACCCGGGTCATCGAGCACGTGTGGGATCAAAACTACGAGGGGGCTTCCAACATCGTCGACGTCTACGTGGGCTACCTGCGCAGAAAGCTCGACGGTCCGTATCGGGATCCGCTGATCCGCACGGTGCGCGGCGCAGGCTACGTATTGGACCAACCATGAGACTGCCCATCCGGGCGCGGCTCACGGCCTGGTACGTGCTGCTCGTGGCGGTCATCGTGACCGGCGTGGGCGCCTTCGTCGTCGTACGCCTCAGGGCCGATCTGATCCGCGACATCGACCGGTCCGAGGAGTCAAGCGCGGGCGAGATCGCCCAGGGTTACCGGCAGGAGGGCGACAAGGAATTCTACGATGTGAGCAACACCGTGCTGCGCGTGCTGCCCGTCGGCACCTCCGGTGCCCAGCTGCTCGACGTGGGCGGCAGGGTCCGACTCACCTACGGCAACCGTGTGGCGCGGGGACCGATGATCGGACGGCGAGCGCAGCGCCGGTCGCTGGCCGGCCGGCGCATCCACCAATCCGTGTCCCTGGGCCGGCGCGACGAGCGCTTCCGCGTGTTCGCCGTGCCCGTCGCGCGGGGGACACGCACACAGTTGCTGGTCATAGCCAAGTCGCTGGGCGACGTGAACCGCTCGGTGGACAGAGTCATCTTCCTGCTCGCCCTCGGCGGAGGGGCGGCGCTCGTGCTCACGGCCGCCGGTGGCTGGTGGCTGGCGCGCAAGGCGCTGGCGCCCGTCGCCCGGATGACCTCGCAGGCCCAGCGGATCGGGATCGATCGCCTGGATGACCGAGTGCCTGTGCCGCGGGTCGCCGACGAGCTGGCAGAGCTTGCTCACACGCTGAACGGCATGCTCGAGCGCCTCCAGCGCGGCGTTTCAGAACAGCACCGACTCGTGGCGGACGCATCCCACGAGCTGCGCACGCCGCTGGCTGTGATGCGCTCCGAGCTCGACGTAAGCCTGATGGATCCCAGCCTGCCAGCGGACGCCCACGCAGTCCTCGCCAGCTCGCGCGAGGAGGTCGAGCGGATGAGCCGCACCGTCGAGGATCTGCTCACGCTTGCTCGGGTAGATGCGGGTCGCCTCGAGCTGCTGCGGATGCCCGTCGCGCTTTCCAAGGTGGCCGAAGGGGCCGCTGGGTTCTTGGGGCCCATGGCTCACACCCAGGGCGTGACGATCAACGTCGCCGGCATCGCTCCGCACGTGTCGGGCGATCCCGAGCGACTCGGACAGGTGATGGCCAACCTCGTACAAAATGCGGTAGCCCACAGTGGACGTGGTGACACCGTCCATGTCGGCGTCTGGGAGAACGCGACGGAGGTGGGTGTCACAGTCCGCGACAAAGGGCCCGGCATCCCCGCCAGCGCCCAAGCACATGTCTTCGAACGGTTCTACCGGGTGGACGCCGCCCGCTCGCGCGATGATGGCGGCAGCGGTCTCGGGCTTGCCATCTGCCGGGAGATCATCCATGCGCACAGCGGTCGTATCTGGCTTGAGAGCCAGCAGGGACGGGGGAGCGCGTTCTCGTTCTCTCTGCCCACGCCGTAGCGCAGCGTCTTCATGCTCGTCTTATTAGCGCCTCCCTAGGCTCGCGGTCGCTCGAATCCTCAACTAAAGGAGGCACCACATGCAACGCAAGCACCTCATCGTCGGCGGAGTCGTCTTCGCCCTCGCCGCCGGCGGCGCGGGCGCCGCGTCAGCGATTGGATCCGACCACGACCGGGCAGTCGCCGGCACAAGCAGCGACCAGGCCCGTTCGGCTGCATTGCGCTACACCGGCGGGGGACGCGCAGGCATCGTCGAGGCCGACACGGAGCACGGCGCCACGTGGGGCGTCGAAGTGACCAAGCCCGATGGAAGCCCGGTCGACGTTCGTCTCGACGCGCGGTACAAGCTGATCGAGATCACCGGCAACGCCGACGGCTGATCGGTCTCTTCGTCGGGGCC
>JALYZC010000151.1 GCA_030945905.1 Actinomycetota bacterium | reverse complement strand
AGCCGAACCTGTCGCGCAGCAACGCCACGCCGTGGACGTCGACCCCGCCGTCTTCCTCGATCGCCTCCTTCACCGCGCCCGCCGGGGTGCCCAACTTCCTCCTCGAAAGCTTCCGGATCCCGCCCTTCCTGCTGCCGATCTACCAGGCGGCTGGCACCGAGTACGGGATCCCCTGGCAACTGCTGGCGGCGATCAACGAGATCGAGACCGACTATGGCCGGAACCTGTCGGTCTCCTCCGCGGGTGCGTTGGGATGGATGCAGTTCATCCCGTCCACCTGGCAGGCCTACGGGGTCGACGCCAACGCCGACGGGAAGAAGGACCCCAACAACCCGGTCGACGCCATCTTCGCCGCTGCCCGCTACCTCAAGGCCGCCGGCGGCGACAAGGACATCAACAAGGCGATCTTCGCCTACAACCACGCCGATTGGTACGTGCAGTCGGTGCTGGTGCGCGCCAAGCTGATCAACGCCATGCCCGCCGATCTCGTCGGGTCGCTCACCGGGCTGACCGAGGGCCACTTCCCGGTCGCCTCGTCGGTCCGCTACGCCGGTCGGCTCCGTGCGTCCGCGCGGCGCGCGCGGTCGTCCAACGCCGCGGTGACCGTGGACGCCAAGCACGGTCGCCAGGCGATGGACATCTATTCGCGTCCGCGGGCGCCCGTGATCGCGGTCAACGACGGCGTCGTCCAGAGCATGGGAAGGACTCCCAAGCGGGGCGTGTACCTCGTGCTCCAGGATGTGTACGGCAACCGCTTCACGTATTCGCACCTGGGCTCGATCGTCAAGAGCTATCCCGCCCCCAAGCCTCAGCCCGCCCGACCCGCCCGCCGGGACAACGAGGCGCCGCCCGCCGATCCCCACCCCAGCGGCCCCGCGTCAGCCGGTACGCAGCGCCCGGGTCAGCCGCGGCGAACGAGCCCGCATCATGCGGCCGGCGCAGGCCACGTCACCTCGGCGGCCAAGGAGCGCCTGTTCGCCTACCCCTCCCGCCCGGCGGCCCTGGCCGCGGGCGGACAGCGGCAGATCGACGCACGTGGCATCGCCGCGCCCGACGGGTACGACGTGCGGGCGCACTTCAGCGTGCCGGTGAACCTCCAGGCCAAGGACGTGGTCATCAAGCCGATGCGCCCGGGGGCCCGGATTATCGGCGGGACCATCCTGGCGCGAGTTCGGAACGCATCGCGACCGGGGGCCTCGAAGGTGACCTTCGCCGTCCGCCCCGCCGGGAAGGGCACGCCCAAGATCGATCCCAAGCCGATCCTCGACGGCTGGCGGCTGCTGGAGGCCACCGACATCTACCGGGGCCGCGCCAAGCGGGCACGTGCCGGGGGCCCCGACGGCGCCACGATCGGGCAGATCCTGCTGATGAGCAAGGAGACTCTGGCCCGGCGCGTGTTGAGCGATCCGCGCATCACCATCTACGAATGCGGCAGGCGCGACATCGCCGCGGGGACCATCGACCGCCGCGTGCTGGCCACCCTCGCCTTCCTCGCCTCCGCCGGGCTGCGGCCAAACGCGTCCACGCTCAAGTGCGGCCACAGCTACTTCACGAGCGCCGGCACGGTCTCCGAGCATTCCTTCGGCGCCGCGGTCGACATCGCCAGCATCAACGGCATTCCCATTGCCGGGCATCAGGGCCCCGGGTCGATCACCGATGTCACCGTCCGTCGCCTGTTGACCCTCCAAGGAGCGATGCAGCCCAACCAGCTGATCACCCTCATGGACTACCCGGGGGTGCCCTACGCGTGGTCCCAGGGCGACCACGCCGACCACATTCACATCGGCTTCCCACCGCTCGCCGGCGCGGGCGGGACGCTGAGTGCCTCGAGCGCAGCCGTGCTCAAGCCGGGACAGTGGACCAAGCTCATCAACCGGCTCGGGCAGATCGACAACCCGGTCGTCTCGCCGCGGCCGTCACGCTACGCGCTGCCCGCCGGCCGCTGAGCTCGTCGTGCCTGCCGGGGCGGCAGGGGTGCTCCGTGCCGTCGCCTGCATGGTCGCGCTCGGCCTGGCGCTGAACGCGAGCGCGTGCGGAGGATCGTCGTCGCCGCGGGTTGCCGCGCCACACGCGCGTGGCGACCAGCGCACCGCGAGCCCGGCTGACCGCCTCAGCCTGCGCCAGCAGGTCGGTCAGCTGCTCGTCCTCTCCTTTCACGGCGAGCGTCCCCCGGGGTACGTGGAGAACATCCTGCGCCACCGCACCGCGGCCGGGGTGATCCTTACCGCGGACAACGTGGGCTCACCTGGTCAACTGCGTGCGCTCACCGCTTCGCTGCAGCGCGCCGGCCGCGGCTCGGTCCTTATCAGTACCGACCAGGAGGGTGGCGCGGTCCGCATCGTGCCGTTCGCCGGACCCTCGAGCGGCCAACCCGCGGAGACCACCCCCGGTGGCGTTGGCGCCGCCGCGCGCACGGCGGCGCGTGAGTTGCGCGACCTCGGCGTCAACTTGAACCTCGCCCCGGTGGCCGACGTCGCACCCTCCGGGGCGTCGGCAGTGCGGGGACGAGCCTTCGCCGGAGCCCCCGCTCAGGTCGCTGCGCTGGTGGCCGCCGCCGTGCGCGGCGCCGCGCACGGCGGCGGCGCCGCGACCCTCAAGCACTTCCCCGGCTTCGGTCGCGCAGACGCCAACACCGACGATCGACCGGTCACGATCCAGGCGAGCGCCGCGGCGCTCCGCGCGGGCGACCTCGTGCCCTTCCGAGCCGGTATCGCCGCCGGGGTGCCGGTGGTCATGGCCGCACACGCCCTGTACCCAGGGGTGGATTCCCGCAACATCGCCTCGCAGTCGCCCGTTCTGCTCCAGCGGATCCTACGGGACGAGTTGGGCTTCCGCGGCGTCGTCATCACCGACTCCCTGGAGGCCCGAGCGGTCATTCGCCGCAGCTCGGTCGACGAGGCAGCGGTTCGCTCGGTGGCAGCCGGCGCCGACCTCGTGCTCATGACCGGCCCCGGCAGCTACCGCCTGGTCTTCCCCCGTCTCCTGCGCGAGGCGCGCCGCTCGGCCGCCTTTCGCCGCCGGGTGCGCGAGGCGGCCGGGCGTGTGCTCGAGCTCGAGCGGCGGCTCGGCCTACGCAGGACGAGGGCCCCGGTCTCCCGGGGCCCTCGATCCCATCTCCTTGACGCGAACCCGGCGGTTGTGGGTCCGCGCTGACAGCAGCCCTTAGCTGGTCTTGCTGTCGTCCTTCGGGGCCTGCGTGGCGTTCTCGCTGCTGTCCTCCTGCGGCTGCGGTGCCTTGCGGACCACGTGCTCGCAGTTGCCCTCCGGATGCGGGTTCTCACCCTGGGCGGCGAACTCCGCCGCCGTGTGCCCGTCGACCAGGTCGTACTGGTCGGCCTGCACCCGGTCGTTGCCGGCACCGCAGTCGACCTTGTCAACCTCGCCGTCGCGGACGTGGAAGTGGTCGTTGCCGTTCTCGCCGACGAGCGTGTCGCCGACGGGATCGCCGGGGGCAGTGACATCGCCGCGGGCCAGCGCCCACAGGTCGTCGTTGCCCTCGCCGCCGTACGTCGTGTCGACGCCCAAGTTGGCGAAGATCCGGTCGTTGCCGGGCCCGCCGTACTGCACGTCGTCACCGGTACCGCCCGACATGAGGTCGTTGCCGGTGTTGCCGAACACCATGTCGTTGCCGTCGCCGCCGTGGAGACGGTCGTTGCCGTCGCCGCCGATGACGGTGTCGTTGCCCGGCCCGCCGAACACGCGATCCGTGCCGCCGATGCCGTTGCCCGGCACGTCTCCGCGCACGTAGTCATCGCCCTTGCCGCCGGCGATGAAGTCGTTGCCGCGGAAGCCGTTGATCACGTCGTTGCCATCGTTGCCGAACAGGCGGTCCGCGCCCTGGTCGCCGCTGATGGTGTCGTTGCCCAGCCCGCCGCGGATGCGGTCCTTGCCGTCGCCGCCGCTGAGAGTGTCGTTGCCCTGGTTGCCCTCAATGCGATCGCGACCCTGTCCGCCGAACACCTTGTCGTCACCGGCGAGGGCGCGAACCCGATCGTTGCCTCCACGGGCGAAGATCGTGTCGTTGCCTGTCGTGCCGTTGAGATGTTCGCTGCTGTCGTTGCCGATGATCGTCGCGGCAAAGGCCACCGCGCTGAAGAGCGCGAGACCGGCTACCGCCACGACCAGGGCAGCGGTGATGCGAGTGGAACGTCGTGCCATACGCGTCGTACCTCCTGCAGTTCGTTTGACGTCCTCTCGAACAGCGGGGCGGTCCTGGAGTTGCGGTCGCCCGCCCGAAACCCATGAGGTGCGTGCCATACTCACGGGCTCCTCGGGGGCGTAGCTCAGTTGGTTAGAGCGCCGGCCTGTCACGCCGGAGGTCGCGGGTTCGAGTCCCGTCGCTCCCGTTATCAGGAGACCTCACTTACGCCCGAGGCGACAACGAAGCGAGGAATTTCACATGGCAATCAAGACACTTCCCGGCGGAACGTTCACGTTGGCCGAGGGTCTGACCGTCACTCGCATGGGGTACGGCGCGATGCAGTTGGCCGGGCCGCACGTGTTCGGCCCACCGGCCGACCGTGACGCTGCCGTGGCCGTACTACGCGAGGCGGTGGAGATGGGTATCACGCACATCGACACCAGCGACTACTACGGCCCGCACGTCACCAACCAGATCATCAAGGAGGCCCTGCACCCCTACCCGGACGGGCTGCACATCGTGACCAAGGTCGGAGCGTTGCGAGACGCCAAGGGCGGCTGGCCTCAGGCGCTGGCTCCCGAGCAGCTGCGTCAGGCCGTGCACGACAATCTGAGCAACCTCGGCCTGGACGTACTCGACGTCGTCAACCTGCGCGTCGGCGGGCTCGACAGCCCCGAACCGGGCTCGATCGCCGAACCGTTCGCCGCCCTCGTGCAGCTGCAGCAGGAGGGACTGATCCGACATCTTGGTATCAGCACCGTCTCGGCCGAGCAGGTCGCCGAAGCACAGTCCATCGCGCCGATCGTGGAGGTGCAGAACCATTACAACATCGCCCACCGCGATGACGACGAACTGATCGACTCTCTCGCCGCACAGGGCATCGCCTACGTGCCCTACTTCCCGCTCGGTGGCTTTTCCCCGCTGCAGTCCGACACACTGGGATCGGTCGCCACCCATCTCAATGCCACACCGATGGCCGTCGCGCTGGCGTGGCTGCTGCAGCGCTCCCCGAACATCCTGCTCATCCCCGGTACTTCATCCGTAGCGCATCTGCGCGAGAACGTCACCGCTGCTGCGCTGACCCTTTCCGAGGACGAGCTGACCGAGCTGAACGGCATCGCTTCATGAGCACGAGCACCGCGCGACCTGCGATCGGGTTCATCGGCCCCGCCCCAAGGCGCTCGCGCGTACTGGGGATTCCTGGAGTCCTTCTTCTGGCTCTTCAAGCGTGCGAAGCTGATCGCATCGGCGCGGTGGCGGCCTCGGCCGCGGGGGCCGGGGCGCCGAACAGGTAGCCCTGGCCCGAGTCGCAGCCGAGCCGGAGTGCCTCCGCGGCCTGCACCTGCGTTTCGATCCCCTCGGCCACGATGGTCAGCCCGAGTGCATGGCCCATGGCCACGATCGCGCTGACGATGGCCGACGCGTCGGGTCGCTCGCCGAGGCCCGCCACGAACGCACGGTCGATCTTCAGCCCGTCGACCGGAAAGCGCTGCAGGTAGCTGAGTGATGAGTAGCCCGTGCCGAAGTCGTCGAGCTGGACGCGCACGCCGAGCGCGCGCAGGTCGGCCAGTGTGCGGGCGGGGACCTCCGCGTTCTCGATCAGCGCGCTCTCGGTGATCTCCAGCCCGAGGTCCTCCGGGTCGATGTTCGCCTCGAGGAGCGCGCGCTTCACGATCGCCGGCAGGTCCTCCTGGCCCAGCTGGCGAGCGGCGAGGTTGACTCGGACCGGCAAGGGCGCGAGGGGCCCGAGTTCGCGGCGCCACTGCGCCGCCTGCCGGCACGCCTGGTGCAGAACCCAGTCGCCGATGGGGAGGATCAGCCCGGTCTCCTCGGCCAGGGGAATGAACTCAGCCGGGGAGACCAGCCCTCGCTCGGGGTGCTGCCAGCGGACGAGGGCCTCGACCCCTTGGACCCGACTGGGGTCGGCCAGCGACACGATCGGCTGGAAGTGCAGCTGCAGCTCCCCCTTCGCCAGCGCCTTGCGCAGCGCCCGTTCGGTGCGCAGCTGCGCGAGCGCACGATCGCGCATCGCCTCGTCGAAGAGCTCGTGGCGGGCGCGACCGAGATCCTTCGCCCGGTACATCGCGGCATCGGCATCGTGCACGAGGTCCTCGGGGTCCGTGTCCAGTGTGCCGATCGCCACTCCGATGCTCGACGTGACGACATGAGCCTCGCTTCCCTGAGCGTTGAAGGGCCGCACCAGCTCGAGCTGGAGGCGCTCGGCCACCCGCAGCGCCTCGCTCCCGTCCTCGATGGCTTCACAGAGGATCACGAACTCGTCTCCCCCCAGACGAGCGATCGTGTCGCCCGGGCGAAGGGCGGCATCCAGCCGGCTGGCCACCTCGACCAGCACGCTGTCACCCACTCCATGGCCGTAGCTGTCGTTCACGATCTTGAAGCGGTCGAGGTCGACGAACAGCACGGCGGTCAATCCGGCGGAGCGACTCGATCGCGCAAGCGCGCCCGTCAGGCGATCGAGGAACAGCACCCGGTTGGGCAAGCCAGTGAGCGCATCGTGCAGGCCCTGGTGGGTGATCTCCTCACGAGCTCGGGCGCGCTCGACGACGCGTCCGAGCTGGGTTCCGAGCTGCGCGGCGACCCGCAGAAGGCTCTGGTCGACGTCGGTAGGGCGGTCGTCGAGGATCTCGATGACCGCCACCACCTCCGCGTTGACGAGCACCGGGAAGGCGAACGCCCCCCGGACGCCGTTCTCGGGGGCGATCCGATTGCGCACGAAGTCCTCGTCGTCGTCGGTATCCACGATCCACGCCGGCTTGCCCGTCGCGGCGACGCGCCCGGGTAGTCCCTCGCCTGAAACGAAAGTGCGCTCCTCGCTGACCCGACGGAAGCGCTGGAAGCGCACCGGGTCATCCATGTGCCAGACCTTGGAGGAGACCAGGTCTCCCTCCGGTGTGGCGATATAGGCGTGTCCCACCGGCCATCGGGTGTGGGCGCAGACCCGCTCGATCGCCACCCGGAGCGCCTCCTTCAACGTCGAGGCTTGGTTGGAGGCGGCGGCGACGGCCTCGAGCAGCTCGAGCTCGCGCTGGCGATCGTAGAGCGCCGCGGTGGTGCGCTCGGCGATCTGCTCGGCCTCCCGGCGCGTCCGGCGCTCGCGCTCCAACCTCCGCTCGAGGCGGCCGATCTGGTCTTCGGACGAGGCCACGACCCAGCCGCCTACGCGCTCGCGCCGTCCTCCACGAAGCCGATCTCGATCACGCAGCGCTCGTCGCCGCGCTTCATGCAGCACGGCTGCTCGATGACCAGCCGCTCGCCGAAGTGCTGCCCCACACCCTCGAGCAGACCTTCCGCGAAGGTGCACATCTTGCGCGGCGAGCGATACCCCATCACGAGCTCGCCGGTCGCGCTGGTCTCGAAGTCAAACACCGGCACCTCGGCCCCGGGATAGAGCTTTCGGACCTCCGGATGAATGATGTCGTTGAGGGTGAGGACGAACGTCCGGGCGGAACAGTGGCGCTCGAAGAACTGCGGATGGCTGACCGCGAACAGCGGGAGCGCGTTGCGGCCCAGCCAGCGCACGATCTCGTCAGGGGGGATCTCCAGCGCAGTCGAGGCCGCGTCGACCAACTTCGCCAGATGGGCATCTTCATAGCTGCCCAGGGAGGTGTAGGAGCCATCGAGGCCCGCCGAATCGAGCAGCTCGTCCCACGTGTCCTCCCCGTAGTCTCGGGTGACGATCTGCTCGAGCAGATTGAAGACGATGCCCTTCACTGTGGTCTGACCCTCCGTCCCTAAGTCGGTACTCAAGGCTTCGGCAGCTCGGACCACCGCCTTGAGGTCTCGCGGGCCTCCGACCGCATGACGAAGGGGCTACGCGATCATGCTGGTCGTCCCGGGAGCCATGAACGCGGGGCTCGGGACGCTGCTGTTCTGGGGCAGCCTGTCGTTCGCCCCCGTGGTGGCGGGCGCCGTTGCCCTGCCCGTCAACCGCTGGTTGATCGCCCGCGGAAAGGGCCACGCCGCGGTGCACCGCGCCGGCCCCGGTGCCGAGCACAGGGCACCACGGCGCATGACATTCGCGCGTCGTTGACCGGTTCGGCCGCTCGACTCAGCGGCTCACGCGCCGCGCGCCCTCCAGGGGCGTCGACGGCGCGGAGAACAGCGATGCCACGTCGGAGGGGATCGCCTTGCCGCGCTTGCGTGCACCGGTGAGGCTCGAGAGGCGCTTGCTCAGCCGGCGGAACTCCGCCGTGGACTTGGCCGGCCCGAAGCCGCTCTTGGCCTTGATCGCCTGCATGCTCTGCTTGAGGCCGGTGATGACGATCGCCTGATTTGCGCGGTCGAAGGTCTGGCGCTCGGCGGCGAGCGTGTCGTACAGGCTCTGCTGCGCGAAGTCCGGCATGAAGTTCGCCTGCTGGGCGGCTGCCAGGCCGGAGCGCAGCCGGGCGAGCACGAGCTTGGCCTGGGCAAGCTGCGCGTTGAGCGCGGAAGGCTCGATGAGCTTCTCGAGCCCGGTCACACACCGGCGGGCCGCGGGGCAGCTGCCCGGGCTCCGGGCCACCGTCTTGGCCCGGCGCATCCGGCTCGAGAGGCCGGCGATCAGGCGGTTCTGGGCAGCGATCTGCGCCTGCACGTCCGCGGTGAGCTGCTGGGCGGTGAGGGAGTTCTCGAGCCCTTCCAGGCCCGTGATCGGCGGCGTGAGGCACGCCCGCGCGCCGAGGATGGCGAAGAACCGGGCGCTGAACTCGGTGTAGCTGTGGATCGCCCCGCGGCTCTCGCGCAGGACGCGAACCATGGACGGGCGGTCGGCGCACTTCTCCAGTCCCATGAGCTTTGTGGCGACGTTGCCCTCTTGGCTGAGGTTGGTCGGGTCGGGACAGCTGTGCGCGGTATGCGCCCAGTACTCCGCCCAGCCTTCGTTGAACGCGAACCCGGTGTTGGTGAGCTTGCAGGCGGTGTGCGTCTGGGGGTAGCTGTAGCGCGCGACGTCGCCGAGGAAGTGGAGGGTGTCGCCGTCGAAGGAGTGGCGCACCGAGTGCGCGAACTCGTGGAAGTTGACCGAGAACGCGCCGCCCGGGTCGCTCGTGCCATTCCCCGTCTGATAGCCGCCCGGCCAGCGCGTGGTATCGAGCGTGGTGAAGGGCGTCCCGCAGCACGGGAAGTCGGCGCTGATCGAGTAGTGGCCCGCCGGCGGGTTGGCGCCGATGACCTGCTTGTAGTCGGTGTAGGCGTTGTGCGCGCCCTGCCAGATGGCGCACTTGGGTGTGCCGCTGCCGCCGTTCTTGGAGATCTGCCAGGTGCCGAGGTTGACGGTTCCCGAGTGGCTGCCGACCGTGTTGGTCTGCGTGTCCCAGTCAGAGAAGGAGTACCAGTCGCCGAGGTTGACGCCGCGATCGTCGTTGAGCACGAGCTTGACGTAGAGGGTGACGTTGCTGCTCGCGTGGACGCCGAAGTTGAACGAGCCGTCGGCGGCCGTGCGCTGGGAGCCGACCTTGTCGTCGGGCCAGTAGGAGATCTCGTGCCACAGCTCGGCGCGGGCGCCGTTGAGCGGGATCACGACACCGCGGTTGCTGCAGGTCCACTTCCCCTTGACGTTGAAGTTGACCGCCGCGCTGGAGGCCGCAGGGCTCAGGGCGAGGAGCGCCATGGCGCCGAGGAGGGCGACGATGACACGGCGGGCGGAGCCGAACTGCTCACAGGCTCTTCTCATCGGGCGCGAGCCTACCACGGCAAGTCAAGGCGGATTTTGGGACGGCGCGTAGGCTCGCGTCCTCCGATCGTAGGAGTCAAAGCTAGTCCGCCAGGTCCTACTACCGATGGACTCCCATCGGGAGGCAAACCCGACACAGTTGCGGACCAGTCGTCGCGAACGGATCTGTGGTGGGGGAGGACGGTTCGATGGACGTGGGCTGGGGGGCGAAAACGGGGCAGGCACGGCCTTGACCTCCTACATGAGCTCGGCGCCAGGCGTTCACGACGCGTCTACGACGCCGCGCCGATGAGCGTCCCAGAGAGGTGAGGATGTCAAACAGGAGATCGATAGCCCAAGTTTGCGCTCTCGTCGCGAGCCTTTCGGCGCTGCTGCTGGCACTTGCGCCGGTCGGGGCACGTGGGGGCACGTTTCAGGTCGGTAGCTGCGAGGCGGACCGAATCCACTTCAGTGCCGAGACGTTCCAAGACTTCGCCACCCGCGGTATGGCGGCAAGCAAGACATGTAGGACCACGGCCCCGGGGTTCACTGGACTGATCACGCGTACCCGTCTCGCGGCCGGGCGAGTCGGTCGCGGCGCGCGGGCCATCCTCACCATGACTGCACCGCCGGGGACTCGGTTCACGGCATTCACGTGGGGCGGCAGGCTGCACCGCGCCGATTGCGGCTACGCGCTGCAGGTCTACGCCGAGGCGCCGGACAGGCAGGCGACCGCCATCAAGAACCTCCGCGCGAACCAGAAATGCCCTCGCCCCGGGCGTGCGCAGGAATCTGGCATCGACACCGTCACCAAGAACGTCGGCGGGGCCACACGCATCGTGCAGCGGATCATTTGCGCGGGGAGCTCGGCGCGGCGCTCCTGCTCGACCCGCCACAACAACTACGTTCGGACCCAGATCGCCACGGCCACGGTCGTCGACGACACCCCACCGACGGTTGCCATTTCCCCCGACACCCCGCTCGCCCAGGGCGCCTGGGTTGGCGGTAGCCAAACGCTCAACTACGACGCGTCGGACAACGTGGGGGTTCGGAGCGCGCAAGCAATCCTTGGGGGCCAGGCGCAAACTCCTGCTCTCCGGCCGTGCGGCTATGCGGATAACGAAGGGACGTTCGCCGGACTGGTGCCGTGTCCGAACGGGCGAGCGCAGATAAGTGTGAACACGGGGCGTCTACCGGAAGGTGCCCAGCCACTTCTTGTTCAGGCGACGGATACGGCTGGCAATTCTAGGGCCTCAAATTCCCTGATTGCGCGAATCGACAACACGCCCCCGGGTCGAGTCGATGTCGGCGTCGTGGGTGGTGAGCAATGGCGCAATACCAATGACTTCGCGCTCGCATGGGCGAACCCACCAGAAGGCGATCGGGCGCCGATTACCGCCGCCAGCTACCGGCTCTGCACGTCCGGGGGCAGCAATTGCGCAAGAAACGAGCTTCCGGGTCAGGACATCTCGAGCTTCCCCGTCTCGGTTCCCGCGCCCGGCGAATGGACCGTGTCCATGTGGCGCCGCGACGCGGCGGGCAATGCCGACGAGCACGCCGCCTCGGTTCCCGTCACCCTGCGCTACGACCCCGAGCCTCCGACGCTTGGCTTCGAGCCGACCTCTGCGGCTGACCCCACACAGGTGGCCGTACAGGTCACCGACAAGGTCTCAGGACTCGCCGGCGGGACGATCGAGATCAGCCGGCAGGGGACCGGGGTCTGGCAGACCCTGGAAACCCAGAAGGACGGCGCCCGCC
>JALYZC010000230.1 GCA_030945905.1 Actinomycetota bacterium | reverse complement strand
CGGAGTGCGATCCAGGGCCGGATGCGCCGCGGGCGCCTGTTCGCCGTCCACCGGGGCGTCTATGCGGTCGGCCGGCCGGGGCTAACACTCGCGGGGAGGCGTCGGGCGGCCCTGCTCGCCTGCGGTGAGTCAGCAGTGCTGAGCCACCGAACCGCCGCCGACGTATGGCAGATCCGCGCGTCAAACCCGGGGATCGTCGACGTCACCCTCCCGTCGCCCGGGGGTCGCACGCGCCGCCCGGGCATCAGGGTCCACCGGTCGCGGCTGCCGCCGTCTGAGATCACCCAGCGGGCCGGTCTCGTGTTGACCGCCCCGGCTCGCACCCTGATCGATCTCGCGGCCGTCGTCACCCCGCGCGGGCTCGAACGCGCGCTTGACGAGGCCGAGCGCCTCGACCTGTTCGCTCCGGCAGCCGTCGAGGCCGCGCTGGAGTCCAACCGGCGGCGTCCCGGTCGCGCCGCGCTCGCTGCCGTGCTCGCCGCCCATCGCCCTGGGACGACTCGGACGCGCAGCGGGCTGGAGGAGCGCTTTCTGGCGCTCTGTCGGAGCCACGGCATCCCGCAGCCCGAGGTCAACGTTCCCATCGGTGCGTGTATCGCCGACTTCCTGTGGCGCTCCCGGCGCCTGATCGTCGAGACCGACGGCCGCGCCGCTCACGGGACGGCGGCCGCCTTCGAACGCGATCGCGCCCGCGACGCCCGGCTGACAACCGCCGGCTACCGCGTCGTGCGCTACACGAGCCGGCGTCTGAGCCGCCAGTCCGCAGATCTCGTCTTCGAGCTGCGGCTCCTGCTGGGGATCGACGTGGGGCGCGGCGCCTAGACTCCGCGCGCAATGGCCGAGCGTCGCCTGCAGGGGCTCCAGCGCGTGCTGGGGGTCAACGCGCTGTTCTCCACGGCGTACGGAAACGTCGGCTCCTCGATCTACTACGCGCTGGGCCTGGTCGCATCGTTCGCGCTGGGCCTCACGCCCGTGGTGTTCGTCATCACCGGGGTGATCTTCTTCCTCACCGCCGCGACCTACTCGGAGGCCACCTCGATGTACCCCGAGGCCGGCGGCTCCTCGAGCTTCGCGCGCCACGCGTTCAACGAGTTCTGGTCGTTCTTCGCGGCGTGGGGCCAGATGCTCAACTACGTGATCACCATCGCCATCTCGGCGTTCTTCGTGCCCCACTACATCGGCGGGCTGTTCTGGGACTACCTGAAGACCTCGCCCGGGGACATCTTCTTCGGCATCGCCGTGATCATCCTGCTGTCGATCATCAACGTGGTCGGCGTGCGCGAGGCGGCGGGGCTGAATATCTTCCTGGCGCTCACCGACTTCACCACGCAGCTGCTGCTGGTGCTCGTGGGTGCGGTCCTCGTGCTCTCACCCGAGACGCTGATCAACAACGTGGACTTCGGCGTCGCCCCGACGTTGCGCGACTTCCTGGTGGCGATCCCGGTGGGGATGATCGCCTACACGGGGATCGAGACGATCTCCAACATGGCCGAGGAGGCACGCGACCAGGAGACGACGATCCCGCGCGCCATCAACCGCGTGGTGATCGCGGTGTTCGCGATCTACGCCGCGCTGCCGGCGGTGGCCCTGTCGGCGCTGCCGGTGACCGAGAAGGGCGGGCACTTCGTGACCAAGCTGGGGCTCCCCGAGGAGCAGGGCGGCTTCGCCGGGGATCCGATCCTCGGCGTGGTCAAGGCACTCGGCCTGGGCCCGCTGCAGTCGGCGGGCGAGCTCTACGTGGGGATCCTCGCGGCCACGATCCTGCTGATCGCCACCAACGCCGGCATCATCGGCGTGTCGCGGCTGGTCTACTCGATGGGGCTGCACCGCCAGCTCCCGGACAACCTGCGCACGCTGCACCCGCGGTTTCGGACGCCGTGGATCGGGATCCTGATCTTCGGGGCGGTCGCCTGCCTCACCCTGATCCCCGGACAGGCTGCCTTCCTGGGAAACCTGTACGCGTTCGGCGCGATGCTCTCGTTCACCATCGCGCACGCGTCGGTGATCCGCCTGCGGGCCAAGGAGCCCGACCGCCGGCGCCCCTATCGGGGGCCGGGAACCCTCCGCGTGCTGGGCCGCGAGCTGCCGCTGTTCGCGGTGCTGGGGGCGGCGGGCACCGGGATCGCCTTTCTCACCGTCACGCTCCTGCACACCGACGTGGCGCTGGCGGGGGTCGGATGGCTGTTGATCGGTGTCGCCGTCTTCGTGGTGTACCGGCGCTCCCAGGAGCTCGACCTCACCACGACCACCAAGGTGGCGATCCCCGCGCCGGTCACCGAGCGCGAGGCCGAGTACGAGTCCATCCTCGTCGCGCTGGACGGGAGCGCGTA
>JALYZC010000226.1 GCA_030945905.1 Actinomycetota bacterium | reverse complement strand
GCCTTGGTGAGGGCGAGGTAGGAGTAGGGGATCGACGCCCACTTCATCAGTCCGCTCTGGGCCAGGACGACATGGAACTCGTGGAGGTGATCGAGGCTGACCGACTGCGAGAGGAGCATGAGGTCGCAATCGCCCCGGGTGCCCACGAGCGAGAAGCTGCGCAAGAGGTGTCCCGGTGCCTCGGAGAAGTCCTCGCAGGCGGCGAAGAGCTCATGCTTGTCGCGTGCGCGTTCGCGCTCGTCGAGCCGACGCCAGGCGGGATCTACCTTGAGGAACGTGTACTTGACGAAGTGGCGTTCGGGCATTGAAGAGCCGGTTCGGGGCGGCCGCTGGGCGGCGTCTATGGGGCTGCCCGGGCCGCGCTGGCGCCGCATGGCGCCCGTCCGGCACGGTGTAACCGCCGGTACTTGAAAAAGTATAGTGCGACGATGCTCCGGCCCGGGCTCTTGGCTCTGCTGTGCGCGCTTGCGGTCGGTGCGAGCGGGATCGGCTCGTCCGCGGCGGCCGCGGAGGTCTCGACACCTCCGTTCAGCGGCCCTCGGGTGGTGCTTGCGTTTCTCCCCGCCCGCGAGCGACCCCCCAAGGTCCCTCCGACCGCCGGCACCCCTCCCGATCCACAGGAGATGGTCCAGGCGCGAATCGACCAGCGCAAGATGCTCTCACTCGGCGTTCTGGGAGCCACCCAGGGCCCGTTCACCCAAGAGCAGATGCTGCTGGACATGACCGCTGGCACACGGACGTCGGCCGCCACCTACGCCACCAAGCAGCCGTGGCCGATGCGCCTGTCGGTTGCCGGCACCGCCGGGTTCATCGATGGCTGGCTGCCCAACAAGCGACGTGCGCTGCTGGCCCCGGCGTCGATCAAGCCCGGGCTGCTGGCAAAGTCGATTCCCGGTGGGGGGACCTATGTGGGCTTCTCCAGCGTCCGCGGCCTGGAGGCTGCGGCTGCGGCCGACGAGCAGGGCACTGTGTGCCGTGTCTCGATAGGGCCGGGCAACACCGTGGCGTTTCGCACCGAGCAGCTGCTGGCACGCCACCGCTTCGTTGTGGTCTCGCTCCCCCCAAAGCAGCTCGGCGGCATACAGCTCGACACGCTCCTGCGCGACCGCCACCCCGACGAGGCGGTGATCGTGATGCAGGCGCCCCCGGCCCAGAAGGCTCCGCAGCTGCTGCCGGTGGGTATCGTCGGGACAGGCGGCGACGCCAAGCCGGGCGGGCTGAGCTCTCAGTCGACGCGTCAGGCGGGCTTCGTCACGGGGATCGACGTTGCGCCGACGATCCTCGAGCGCCTCGGTATGCCCGTGCCCTCCGACATGCGCGGCGAGCCCATCACGATCTCGGGCCGCCGCGACTCGAAAGCGCTCGACGACCTTCGCTTTCGCTTCACCAACATCGGCAAGTACCGGCTGACCACGGTGCAGGGCATGATCCTCAGCCTGCTCGCGGTGGTGCTGGCCATGGCTGCCTTCGGCGGCTGGCATCGCTCGTTTCGCAAGGGCCTGCGCATCGGCGCGCTCGCATGCATGTGGGCGCCGACCGTTGTGCTCTTCGAAGCGCTGTTCAACCCGACAGCCTCCGGTGTGGAGATGGCGATCGTGGCGGTGCCGTCGTTCCTGCTCGCCTTTCTCACCAACCGCTTCGTGCGATGGCCTATTGCCCCCGTCGTTCCCATGTTCGCCGCGCTGGGCGTGTACACATTCGACCTGGTCAACGATTCGCACCTCATCGTGCGCTCGCTGCTGGGCCCCAACCCCAAGTTCGGCTCGCGCTTCTTCGGGATCGGCAACGAGCTCGAGGGCGCGCTCCCGGTGATGATGTTCATCGGGGTGGGCGCGGCGCTCACTGGCAAAGCGCGCTCGCGGGGCACCGCGGCCGTGTTCGCCGTCGCCGGTCTCGTCCTCGCCGGGATCATCGGCTCGGGCCGGCTGGGCGCCGACGTGGGTGGGGTGATGACGGTGGGCGCCGGCGCCGCCGTGGCGACGCTGCTGATGCTGCCAAAGCGTCCCTCCAAGTGGATCATCCTGGCGGCCGGGCTGGCGCCTCTACTGGCGGTCGCGGCGCTCGCCGGGCTCGACATCGTCACCGGCGGAAACGGGCACTTCACCCGCAACGTCCTCAACCAGAGCTCCGGCAACTTCTCCGACGTGATCCTCCGTCGCCTGGAGCTGGCGTTCAACGCCCTGTTCAACGGACGTCGAATGCCCTACGTGGTGACCGCGGGAGCCATCGCCGTGGGCTTCGCCTACCGCAACCGGGCCTGGCTCTACGGTCCCGTCCCCGATCCCGCCTGGCGCGCCGCGCTGCTCGGGGGGCTGGCGTCCTCGGTGGGCGGATCGTTCTTCAACGATTCCGGGCCGCTGCTGTTCGTGGTTGGGGCATTCGGGCTGGTCGTGGCCACGATGTACATCCAGGGCGATCCGCGTCTGGCTCCGGGCGACCAGAAGATGGCGGAGCTGCGCGAGGAGGTGCCCGCGGAGGGTCGACCGCCGCCGCGCGAGGGGAAGCGGTCCAAGCCCCAGGAGACCGAGGGCGAGCCCTCGATCGTGTCACCGGCGGCGTCATGAGTCGCATCGCGCTCGTCTCTCCCTACTCCTGGACCTATCCGGGCGGCGTCACGCGCCACATCGAAGCCTTGGCGGAGGAGTTCCTCGCCCGCGGCCACCACGTTCGGGTGCTCGCGCCGTTCGATCCGCCCGACCGCCTCTCGGCGATCCTGCACCGAGGGGCGCATCCCGAGCCGCGGCCGGCGCCCGACTACCTGACTGCGCTGGGGCGCACCGTGGGCATCCCGTCCAACGGTGCGATTTCCAACCTCGCGGTCAGCGCCGCCCCGCTGGTCACACTGCGCCGCGAGCTGCATGGCGGCGACTTCGACATCGTGCACGTCCACGAGCCCAACGCGCCGGTCATCTCCTGGGACGCGCTGCTCTGCTCACCCGCCCCGGTGGTGGGGACGTTTCACTGCTACTCGGAGAACCGCGTCTCCAACAACGCGGCCAATCTGCTCGGCATCCGGCGGCGCTACAACCGCCTGCGGGTGCGGATCGCGGTGTCCGAGGCAGCGGCATGGACGGGCCGGCGCTTCTACGGGGGACGCTACCGGGTGATTCCCAATGGGGTGGACTCCAAGGACCTCGTCGCTCGTCGGCCGCCGGGCGCCGAGGACCCGCTGCGACTGGTGTTCGTTGGTCAGGCGGTGGATCGCAAGGGGCTGCCGGTGCTGCTGCGCGCCTTCGAGGCCCTGCGCGAGCACGTGCCCGCCACGTTGCAGATCGTGGGGGCGGGGTGGGACGACGTCGCTCCGCTGCTGCTCGACGAGCGCGGGGTGGAAGCGCTGGGGAAGGTCGACGACGACCGGAAGCGCAGGGCCCTCGACGAGGCCGACGTTCTGTGCGCACCCTCGGTCGGCGGCGAAAGCTTCGGGATGGTGTTGACCGAGGCGTTCGCCGCCGGAACGCCGGTGGTGGCGTCGGACATCGCGGGCTACCGCGAGGTCGTGCGCCATGGACGCGAGGGGCTGCTCGTCCCCCGTGGGGACCCGGCCGAACTGGCCGAGGCGCTGCGCGACCTGTGGCTCGACCCGGCGCGCCGCGGCGCGATGGCGGCCGCGGCGGCTCGGCGCGCCGAGCGCTATGCCTGGCCGCGGATCGCCGACGAGGTGCTCGAGGCCTACGATGACGCGCTCGCCGCTCCCCGGCCCGTGAGCGCCGCGCGGCGTATCGGGACCCGACACGGTCTGCTCCCCGGCGACGGCGCCCCGCGCGTGCCGGCCCGCCGGCTGCCCAGCCTTCAGCCGGTCTCCCCCGGGGGCCGTCACCCGGCATTGGGGGCGCTGCGCAAAGTGGCCATGGCCCTCGCGGCCCTGGCCGGGCTGGCGCTCGCTGGACTGGCCCTCGATCGCATCGGGCTGGACTCGATCGGACACGCGCTCCTCTACTCGAGCCCGGTATGGGTGCTGGTCGGTCTCGGGCTGATGTGCTCGTCGATGGTGCTGCGGGCGCTGGCCTGGCACGCGATTCTGCGCGCCGCCCTGCCCGACGTGAACGTGCGGCGGCGCGACGCCATGCAGGGAACGTTCATCGGCGTGCTGATGTCCGCCACGCTGCCGGCTCGCCTGGGTGAGCCCACGCGAGCGATGGTGGTGGCCCGCCGGGTCGGGCGGGCTCGCGAGCGCCTGCCCATCGTGGTGGGCACCGTGGTCTCCCAGACCCTGCTCAACCTGGTGGCCCTGGTCATCCTGGGTGCGGTGATGCTCTCGACCGTGGAGTTGTTCGCCGGGCATGAGAATGCGTTGCTCGCCGCCAGCATCGCGCCGGTGCTCGCGGCCGTCGTCGTGCTGCTGGCGCCGATCCTGCTGCGGCGTGGCCGCGCCTCGCGCTCGCAGCGGGTACAGGAGCTGATGGCGCGCCTCCGCGGCGGGCTGGGCCGCGTGCGTCTCGGCCTGCGGGTGTTTCGCGTCCCTCGTCTGGGGGCCGTGGCGACGGTGGCTCAACTCGCGGCGTGGGCCATTCAGTGGCTGGCGTGCTACGTGCTGCTCGTGGCCCTGGGGCTCGACCACGCCGCCGGCCTGGGCGCCGCGGCGGCCGTCCTGTTCGCGGTCAACGTCACCGCGGTGCTGCCGGCCACCCCGTCGAACCTCGGAGTCTTCCAGGCGGCCTGCGTCGCCGTGCTCGCCGGGGCCTACCACGTGTCCGCCGCCGACGCGCTGGGCTACGGCATCGTCCTGCAGGCGGTGGAGATCGCCACCGCCGTGGTCATGGGCATGCCGGCGCTGCTCAACGAGGGACTGTCCTGGAAGGACGTGCGCCTGCGCGCCCTGCACGCCAGTCCCGTACGGCTGCCCGCGCGTCCCCGCGAGCCACGCGACGGGCTCGAGGCCGAGGCCTAGATCACTCCGCGCCGCCGGCCATGGCCGGCGCGTCGGCGGCGGCTTGGGCCCCGCCCTCGTCTTCCTCGGTGTCGCTCGGCACCGCCCCGCCGCGCTCGGTGCCGGCGATGACCTCGTCCGGCGCCCGCTTCTCCGGCACGAACCCGCTCTTCATCCCGAAGTACACGGCCTGCGGATGGTGCACCACGATGGCCAGGGTGGACTGCTCGGGGGAGACGGCGTGGCCGCCCGAGAGCCCGAGGCCGATCCGTGGCGCATCGAGCAGGCGGAAGACCTTCTCGTGCTCTGACTGGTCGGGGCAGGCCGGATAGCCCCACGAGTAGCGGCGCCCCTGATCCGGCGCGATGCCCAGATCGCGGCGCACGCCGGCGTGCAGCCACTCCGCGAGCCCCTCGGCGGACTGCACCCCCAGCCCGTGGACGTAGAGTTGCTCGGCGAACTCGCCCTCGCCCTCGAGGCGGGCCATCAGCTCTGTCACCTCGGGTCCTACGGTCACGGCCTGGATGGCGACGACGTCGCGGACTGCGGCCCCGCCCACCCCCGCTCCCTCCAGCGGCCGGAAGAAGTCGGCCAGGCAGATGCGGTCGTGGCGCGGCTGGCGGGGGAACACCAGGCGCTCGAGCTCTCGTTCTGGGTCCTCCGGATCGAACACGACGACCTCGTTGCCGTCGGCGTTGGCGGGGAAGTAACCGAGCAGGGCGCGTGGGCGCAGGTAGTCCTGTTCGCGCCACATGCGCTCCAGCCGCGGCGCGAACCCCTCCTCCTCGCCGTCGCCCTCCACCAGCGCCCGCCACGCCTCGCCCTTCACGCCGCGCCCGCCCCAGTGCAGCTTGAACAGGACGTGGCGGTCGAGGTGGGGGAAGACGTCGTCGAGATCGACGTCGACCTCGCGCGCGCCCCAGAACGGAGGCTCGGGGATGGGGGCGTCGGTGCGTACCGTGGAGCGCACCGAGGTGTCGGTGACCGGGGGCCCGTCGTCGGGCACCTCGACCTTCTCGCGCAGCGCTCGAGCGTCCTCGCGCATCTTGGTCACGAGCGCCCCGCGGGCATCCTCCTCGACCAGCTGGTCCATCACGGCCAGGCCGGCGAACGCGTCCTTGCAATAGAACACGCCGGGGTCGTAGACCTCGTCGGACTCCTTGCCCTTGGGGTAGAGGACACGCCGACCGAAGTCGCGGTTGATCGCTGCGCCGCCGATGAGCACCGGGTAGGAGAGCTGGCGCTCGTGCAGCTCGGCAATGCACAATGGCATCTGCTTCGAGGTGGAGACCAGCAGCGCCGACAGGCCGATCGCGGTGGCCTCGTGCTCCTGGGCGGCATCGAGGATCGTCCCGATCGGCACCTGCTTGCCCAAGTCGACGACCGTGTAGCCGTTGTTGGTGAGGATCGTGTTGACCAGCGACTTGCCGATGTCGTGCACGTCGCCGAACACCGTGGCGATGACCACCGTGCCCTTCGTGTGGCCCTCGATGCGGTCGAGGTAGTTCTCCAGCCGCGCCACCGCGCGCTTCATCACCTCGGCCGACTGCAGGACGAAGGGCAGGATCAGCTCGCCGGCGCCGAACTTGTCGCCGACCTCCTTCATGGCGGGGAGCAGGACCTGGTTGAGTGTGGGTACGGCTTCGATCTTCTCCACGCAGCGGTCGATCCAGTCCTCGACGCCCT
>JALYZC010000222.1 GCA_030945905.1 Actinomycetota bacterium | reverse complement strand
GGGAACGGGCCAGCTTGGCCTTCAGCCGCGCGAGGCGGGCGCGCTCGCCGCGCAGCTGCTCACGGGTGCGGGCCAGCTCCGCCTGCTTGGCGTCGAGGTCGGCCTGCACCCGATCCTCGCGGACCTGGAGCTTTGAGATGTCGCCCTGAAGCGAGTCGATCCGCGAGGAGTAGGCGGCGATGTCGCCGGACAGGACGCCCTCGTTGCGCTTCTTGGAGCCGATGGCCGTCCGCGCGCGGTCGATCTTGCCCTGCAGCGACGCCGAGCCCGCTGAGGCGACGGGCAGCAGCGTCCAGGCCAGGACGGCCAGGAGCAGGGCGGCCGGAAGCGCCCGGGTGCAACGGGAGGGCAGCACGCGGCGCGGACTCTAGGTTCGCCGATCGCCCGCGGTCAAGGCGAGCTCGGAGTTATGGAGCGGCGCCCGTGGCCTTCTAAGCAGGCGATAAAACCCGGGCGCGGCCGGGTCCAGTCTGCCAGAATGGATGACCATGGCACGCTCGACCTCATTCGGCCGCGATACCGGCCTCCAGCTGCGGATGACGCTGACGATGTTCTTGCTCGGCGCGCTCTACGTGGCGTTCGTCGTGGTGCTCCTCTCGACCGGTACCGGCGCCGTCACCATCGCGATCATCGCCGGCGGAATGGCGCTGCTCCAGTTCTTCGCCTCGGACAAGCTGGCGCTGCGGGCCATGGGGGCCCGTGAGGTCACTCCCCAGGAGGCGCCGGAGTTCCACGCCATGATCGAGCGCCTGTGCGTGCAGGCCGACCTGCCCAAGCCCCGCGTGGCGATCGCCGACACCGAGATGCCAAATGCCTTCGCGATCGGCCGCTCGCCGCGCCACGCGACGGTGTGCGCGACCACGGGGATCATGCAGATCCTCAGCCCGGCCGAGCTCGAGGGCGTCATGGCCCACGAGCTCACGCACGTGCAGAACCGCGACGTGCTCGTGATGACCATCGCGTCCTTCTTCGCCACCGTCGCCGCCTTCATCATGCAGTTCGGCTTCTTCTTCGGCGGCGGCGACGGTGACGACGAGGAGGGCGGCGGCTTCATCGTCCTGCTGCTGGCCTCGCTCGCCGTGTACGCCATCTCATTTGTGCTCATGCAGGCGCTCTCCCGCTACCGCGAGTTCTCCGCCGACCGCGGGGCAGCACTGATCACGGGCCGCCCGAGCGCCCTGGCCTCGGCGCTGGTGAAGATCAGCGGCACGATGAGCCGCATCCCCCAGAACGACCTGCGCGCCAACTCCGAGATGGCGGCGTTCTACATCTTCCCCCCCAAGGCGAAGGCCGCCGTGGGCAACCTGTTCTCCACGCACCCGCCGATGGAGAAGCGGATCGCCGCCCTGGAGCGCCTCGAGGCCCAGCTGCAGGGCACCGCGGTCGCCGCGTAGCGCGGCGATGGGCCTGTTCGACGTCATCTCGGGCAAGCGCAAGCTCAAGCAGCCGGCACCCGATCGACTGTTCGCGCTGAGCACCGCGTACGTGACGCTCGAGACCGAGCTCGACATCCACTCCACCGGCGTGGCGGGCATCGTCTTCCAGCCGCTTGACACGTCTGACTTCAACGCGATCGTCAAGGACATGGAGGAGGTCGTCCGCGGCGGTGCGGCCGACACGGGCACGACCGTTGACTCCCAGGACGATTCGTTCGGCTATCGCTGGATGCTGCTGCGTGACGAGGAGTTCGACGACCTGGTCGTCGGCGTCAACGCCGTGAGCACCGCGCTGGAGTCCGGCGGCTACGGCGAGCGCGTCCTGTGTGCGGTGTTCGCGTTTCAGCACGCCCGCGGGCACCCGGTGTACCTGATCTACAACTACAAGCGCGGCGCGTTCTATCCCTTCGTCCCCGCCGACGGCGAGCAGCAGCGCAACAACGAACGCGAGCTAAAGCTCAAGGCGCAGATCGGGCCCGAGCTCCCGATGGAGCCCGAGCTCGAGCGCTGGTTCCCCCTGTGGGGCATCCCGATCTGACGCCCGGGCGAGTGACGGAGCGCGAGTGACGAGCCCAACGAGGAGCGAGGGGGAATCCGTGTGGGATTACCCACGGCCGCCGCTGCTGGTGCCGTGTGAGCGCCAGGTGCGGGTGGAGTTCGCCGGCCAGACGATCGCTGACTCCTCCGCCGCCCTGCGGATGCTCGAGACCGCGAGCCCACCGACGATCTACATCCCCAGGCGCGACATCGCACCGGATTGCCTGGTGCCCGTGGCGGGGAGCACGGTGTGCGAGTGGAAGGGCACCGCTGCCTACGGCGACCTCGACGTCGCCGGTCGCCGCTCCGAGCGAGCGGCCTGGTGGTACCCGCAGCCGGTCCCGGCCTATGGGGCGCTGGCCGACCACGTCGCATTCTTCCCCGGCCGTGTGGATGCGTGCTACCTCGACGACGAGCGGGCCGCCTCGCAGGACGGAGATTTCTACGGTGGGTGGATCACCAGCGACATCCGGGGACCGTTCAAGGGGGCGCCCGGTACGCTCGGCTGGTAGGCGCCGCCGAGCTCAGGCCGCTCCCGCGGGTCCCCGCGGCTCGGAATGGTCGTCCTCGCGCTGCGCATCCTCGTCCTCGTACTGTGAGCCGGCACCCAGCGCGCCCTCATCCTCATGGGTGCGCTCGGGCGGGGGCTCCTCGTCGTCCAGCGGGCCGGCGTCGTCGCGCTCGTCGGATGAGCCTTCGGGTTCCTCGGCCGCCTCCACCTCGCCGCGCTCGTCCTCCTCAATCGGCTCGTTGACCGGGTCGAGAG
>JALYZC010000206.1 GCA_030945905.1 Actinomycetota bacterium | reverse complement strand
GTCGGAAACCAGCCTGACCCGAAGTTGACGGCCCCGAGGGCGAGGATGTAGCGGGCGACGTGCTCGCGCGAGCCTTCCAGGTAGTGGCGCTCGGGATCGAGCGCCGGTGGAAGGCCCGGCTCGATGTCGCCGAGACGGTCGAGATCGATGCGCACGGAGCGGGCGTGCCGCGCGATCTCGGCGCAGGTGCGGCGAACGTCGTCGCAGAGACCCACGCAGGCAGACTATGAGGCTCGCCCGCCGCGCCTCTCGCTACCGTTGACCGCGATGGTCGAGACCGCCGCTCCACATGACGTCGACTCGCTGCTCGGGGGGCTCAACGAACCGCAACGCGAGGCCGTCACCCACGACCAAGGCCCGCTGCTGATCCTCGCCGGAGCGGGCAGCGGCAAGACCCGCGTGCTCACCCACCGGATCGCCTACCTGGTCCGGACCGACCGCGCTCGGGCCGGTGAGATCCTCTCCATCACGTTTACGAACAAGGCAGCGCAGGAGATGCGCAGCCGGGTCGAGCTGCTGCTCGGGGCCCGCATCCGGGCCATGTGGGTAATGACCTTCCACTCTGCCTGTGCACGCATGCTCCGCGCCGATGCCCACCGGCTCGGCTACACCCGGCAGTTCACGATCTACGACCAGGCCGACAGCCGCCGGCAGGTCAAGCGCTGCCTCGACGAGCTGGACGTCGACCCCAAGCGCTTCGCGCCGGCGGCCGTGCAGTCGCAGATCTCCGACGCCAAGAACAAGCTTCGCTCGGCCGAGGACTATCGAGGGCTCGTCGGGTCGTTCTTCGAACAGACGGTGGCCGACGTATACGAGCACTACGAGCGCACGATGCATCGTTCCAATGCGATGGACTTCGACGATCTGCTGGTCCGGGCGGTAAACGTGCTCGAGCTCTTTCCCGAGGTGCGCGAGCGCTACCAGGGCTCGTTTCGCCACATCCTGGTCGACGAGTACCAGGACACCAACCATGTCCAGTATCGCTGGCTTCAGCTCCTGGCCGGAGAGGGCACCGGCGACGACCCCGACCAGGGTCATCGCAACCTCGCCGTGGTCGGGGATGACGACCAGTCGGTGTACAGCTTCCGCGGAGCCGACATCAAGAACATCCTGGATTTCGAAGACGACTTCCCCGACGCCAAGGTGGTCCGCCTGGAGCAGAACTATCGCTCCACGCAGACCATCCTCTCGGCTGCCAGCGCGGTCGTCGCCAACAACCGCGGGCGCAAGGGCAAGACGCTGTGGACCGATCTCGGCGAGGGTGATCCCATCAAGATCCGGGAGCTCGACGACGAGCACGCCGAGGCGCGCTTCGTAACCGGTGAGATCCAGCGCATGGTCGACGAGGGCGTCTCCCGCCAGGAGGTGGCGGTCTTCTACCGGACCAACGCCCAGTCCCGGGTGCTGGAGGATCGCCTGATCCGCGACGAGATCGCCTACCAGGTGATCGGCGGGACCAAGTTCTACGAGCGCGCGGAGATCAAGGACGCGGTGGCCTATCTCACGGTGCTCACGAACCCCGCTGACGCCGTTGCCTTCACCCGCATCGTCAACTCCCCGCGTCGGGGAATCGGCCAGACCTCCCTCTCCAGGGTGGCTTCCCACGCGAACACCACGGGCGTCGGCGTGTTCGAGGCCGCCGCGGACCCGGACGGCGTACCCGGTCTTGGGCCCGCCGCGATCAAGGCGTTTCACCGGTTCATGGCCACCATGCGCGTGCTCCGCGAGCGCGCCGAGAACGGGGCCCGGGTGGCCGAGCTGCTCGAGGAGACGCTGCGCGAGACCGGCTATCTCGAGGCGCTCGAGGCCGAGCGGACGATCGAGGCGCAGGGGCGGATCGAGAACCTCGAGGAGCTCGTCGAGGTGGCCCGCGAGTACGACGCCACCGTGGGGGGCGCCGAGGAGCCCTCGCTCGGCGGCTTCCTGCAGCAGATCGCCCTGCTCTCCGACCAGGACGATCTCGTCGACGAGGAGGGCCTCGTCACCCTCATGACCCTCCACACCGCCAAGGGCCTTGAGTTTCCCATCGTTTTCATGATCGGCTGCGAGGAGGGCGTGTTCCCACACTCGCGCGCGCTCGACGAGGGAGGGCTCGAGGAGGAGCGGCGCCTGTGCTACGTCGGGATAACCCGTGCCCAGCGTGACCTCTGCATCACCTATGCGCGCACACGCAACGTGTTCGGGTCGCGGACCTACGGGCTGCGCAGCCGCTTCCTCGATGAGATCCCCGACCACCTGACCGACGAGGAGAGCTCACCCGCTGCCTCTCGGGGCGCCTGGCGCGAGCGCGTGACCACGTGGTCGGGCACTCAGCCCGACGCCGAGGTCGCGGCGCCGGCGCAGTTTCGTCTGGGCGAGGACATCGTCCACGCGGCATTCGGCGACGGCGTGGTGACCGGCATGGAGCCCGGCGGGATCGTCGTCGTGCGCTTCGCCGGCGACGGAAAGGAGCGCAAGCTCATGGCCGCGCACGCCCCCATCACGCGGCGCTGAGCCTCGATGCCGGCGACGATCATCGACGGCAGGGCAGTCGCGGAGCGCGTCCGAGGAGAGGTCGCGCAGGAGGTGGCGCGCTTCACCGAAGCTGCGGGCGCGCCCCCGGGGCTGGCCACGGTGATCGTCGGAGACGACCCGGCCTCCGCGGTCTACGTGGCCGGCAAGCAGCGGGCGTGCGCAGAGGTCGGGATGGCCGCGTTCGATCATCGCCTCGAAGCGTCGGCCTCCTCCGGCGAGGTGGCCGCGCTGCTGCGATCGCTCAACGACGACGCGGCGGTCAGCGGCGTGCTGCTCCAGCTGCCCCTGCCGCCGCACCTCGACGCCCATACGCTCACCGCCATCATCGATCCGGCCAAGGATGTCGACGGCCTCACACCCATCAACGCCGGCCTGCTCGCTCAGGGCCGGCCCGGATTGCGCCCCTGCACCCCGTCGGGCGTCGTCGAGCTGCTCGACGCCTACGGGATAACGATCGACGGCGCGGGTGCGGTGGTGATCGGACGTTCCATGCTCGTGGGGCGCCCGCTCGCCGCCCTGCTGCTCGCCCGCAATGCGACGGTGACGACCTGCCATTCCCACACGCAGGACCTCGCCGCCGTTTGCGCCCGCGCCGATGTCCTCGTGGCTGCCGCGGGCTCACCGCGCCTGGTCACCGACGCCTTCGTCAAGCCCGGCGCGGCGGTCATCGACGTCGGAATCACCCGAGGATCTGACGGGCTCCTCGGCGACGTCGACTTCGAACCGGTGGCGCAGTGCGCCGGAGCGATCACACCCGTCCCGGGGGGCGTGGGGCCGATGACAATTGCCCTATTGCTGCGAAACACGCTGGCGGCGGCCGGCCTTCGGGGGTCCGGCCGGGACATGCGGTAGGAATAGGCACAATCCAACAAGGGGTCCCGATGGAATTCGATCTACGACGGCTACGGCAGGGGGAGCAGATCATGGGGATCTCCGCCGTCCTGCTCTTCTTCTTCATGTTCCTGCCGTGGTACGGCTACAGCTTGAAGGGAGGGTCGGCTGCCGGGGTGGATCGCACGGCGAACCGGAGCGCGTGGCAGGCCTTTTCGTTCATCGACCTCTACCTGTTCATCACGATCGTCGCGGCTCTGGGCTTGGTCGTCCTGGTCACGTCGCAGCGGTCGGTCGCGCTGCCGATCGCCGGAAGCGTGATCGTCACGGCGCTGGGGGGGCTGGCGGTCCTCCTCATCCTGTTCCGGATCGTCTCCAAGCCGGACGTGTGCGCGGCCGGCTTCTGCGCCGGGAACCTGCTCGACCGCAGCCTCAAGTTCGGGGTGTTCCTGGGCCTCATCGGTGCCGCGGGCATCGTGTTCGGTGGGTTGAGGGCGATGCGGGACGAGGGCACGAGCTTTGGCGACGCAGCGCAACAGCTCCAGGGTGCGGGCGGCGGTGGAACGCGACCGTCGGCTTCCCCCGTTCCCCCGCCTGCGCCCGGCAGCGCTCCGCCCGGCAGCGCTCCGCCCCCGGGGCC
>JALYZC010000142.1 GCA_030945905.1 Actinomycetota bacterium | reverse complement strand
GCGCTTGCGCCTCACCGCGGGCTTGACCAGTCCGCGCAGGTATTCCCCGGTGTGCGAGCCCGCGACCGCCGCGACCTGCTCCGGGGTTCCGGCCGCCATCACGTGGCCGCCCCCCTCCCCGCCCTCGGGCCCCATGTCGATCAGCCGGTCGGCGGTCTTGATCACGTCGAGGTTGTGCTCGATCACGACGACGGTGTTCCCGCTGGCCACCAGGCGCTGGAGCACCTCCAACAGCCGCTCGATGTCCGCGAAGTGCAGCCCCGTGGTGGGCTCGTCGAGCACGTAGAGCGTCGTGCCGGTCGCCACCTTGCACAGCTCGGAGGCGAGCTTGACGCGCTGCGCCTCGCCGCCCGACAGTGTCGTGGCGGGCTGGCCGAGGCGGATGTAGCCCAGGCCGACGTCGTCGAGGGTCTGCAGCCGGCGGTGGATCTTGGGGATGTGCCGGAAGAACTCGACCGCCACCTCGACGGGCATCTCCAGCACGTCGGCGATCGTCTTGCTCTTGAAGCGGACCTCCAGCGTCTCCCGGTTGTAGCGCTTGCCGTGGCACTGCTCGCAGGGGACGTAGACATCGGGCAGGAAGTGCATCTCGATCTTGATCTGGCCGTCCCCTCGGCACACCTCGCAGCGACCGCCCTTGACGTTGAAGGAGAAGCGGCCCGGCTTGTAGCCCCGGACCCGCGCCTCCTGAGTCTTTGAGAAGAGCTCGCGGATCTGATCGAAGAGCCCGATATAGGTGGCGGGGTTCGAGCGCGGCGTGCGCCCGATCGGCGACTGGTCGACCGAGATGATCTTGTCCAGCTGCTCCACGCCGCTGATGCGCCGGTGCGCCCCCGGCCGCTGCTTTGAGCGGTGCAGCCGGTTGGCCACCGCCTTGTGGAGCACGTCGTTGACCAGTGTGGACTTCCCCGACCCCGACACGCCCGTCACGCAGCAGAACACCCCCAGGGGGACCTTCACGTCGATGTCCTTGAGGTTGTGCTGGGAGGCGCCCTCGATCTGCACGTAACCGCGGGGCCGCCGCCGCCGCCCCGGCGCCTGAATCGTGCGGGTGCCGGCCAAGAACTGACCGGTGAGCGATTCGGGCACGCGCTCCACGTCGGCCGCGGTGCCTGCGGCGACCACATAGCCGCCGTGCTCGCCCGCTCCCGGGCCCATATCGACCAGGTGGTCGGCAGCGCGCATCGTGCCCTCGTCGTGCTCGACCACGATCACCGTGTTGCCCAGGTCGCGCAGGCGCTTGAGCGTGGCGATCAGCCGGGCGTTGTCGCGCTGGTGCAGGCCGATCGAGGGCTCGTCGAGGATGTAGAGCACGCCGACCAGCGACGAACCGATCTGCGTGGCCAGGCGGATGCGCTGCGCCTCGCCGCCCGACAGCGTCGCCGCCGCGCGCTCCAGCGAGAGGTACCCAACACCGACGTTGTCCAGAAAGCGCAGGCGCTCGGTGATCTCGCGCAGGATCAGGCGAGCGATCTGCCGATCGACGTCATCGAGGATGAGCTCGTCCACCCACTCGAGTGCCGCCCGCGCCGAGAGCCGGGTGAACTCGTGGAGGGCCATCCCGGCGACCGTCACGGCACGTGACTCCGGGCGCAGGCGCGCGCCCTCGCACTCGGGGCAGGGCCGCACCGACATGTACTCCTCGATCTTCTCGCGCGAGTACTCGGAGTCGGTCTCCTTGTAGCGGCGCTCGAGGCCGGGCACGATCCCCTCGAAGCGCGACATGTACGAGCGCTTGCGGCCGAAGCGGTTTCGGTAGGAGACGTAGACCCGATCGCCGTTGGTCCCGTGGAGGAAGAGGTCGCGCTGGTGGGCTGGGAGCTTCTCCCACGGCGTCGAGAGGTCGACCTCGTACTTCTCGGCGATCGCAGTGGTGATCTCGTCGTAGTACTGCGAGGAGGAGGTCGACCACGGCAGGATCGCGCCCTCGCCGATCGACAGCGACCGGTCGGGCACGATCAGGTCCGGGTCGATCTCCATCTGCGACCCCAGCCCCGTGCAGCGCGAGCACGCCCCGTGCGGCGAGTTGAAGGAGAAGATCCGCGGCTCGAGCTCGGCGATCCCCGGTCCGTGCACCGGGCAGGCGAACTTCTCCGAGAAGGTCAGCGTCTCGACGGGGGGCCCGCTGTCGACGAGCTCGATCTCGACCAGGCCGTCGGCCAGCGCCACCGCGGTCTCGATCGAGTCGGCCAGGCGCTTGCGCAGATCGGCCTTCATCACGAGGCGGTCGATCACCACCGCGATGTCGTGCTTGAACTTCTTGTCGAGATCGATCGGGTCGTCGAGCGTGCGGACCTCGCCATCCACCTTCACGCGAGTGAAGCCCTCGGCCCGCAGCTCCTCGAGCAGCTTGCCGTACTCCCCCTTGCGCCCCCGCACCACCGGCGCCAGCACCATGAACCGGGTGCCCTCCTCCAGCGTCATCACGTGGTCGATGATCTGCTCGGCGGACTGGCCCTCGATCGCGCGTCCGCACACGTGGCAGTGCGGCTTGCCCACGCGCGACCAAAGCAGGCGCAGGTAGTCGTAGATCTCGGTGACCGTGCCGACAGTCGAGCGCGGGTTGCGCGAGGTCGTCTTCTGGTCGATGGAGATGGCCGGCGAGAGCCCCTCGATCGAGTCGACGTCGGGCTTGTCCATCTGGCCCAGGAACTGGCGAGCGTAGGCCGACAGCGACTCGACGTAGCGGCGCTGACCCTCGGCGTAGATCGTGTCGAAGGCCAGCGAGGACTTGCCCGAGCCCGACAGGCCCGTGATCACCACCAGCGCGTCACGCGGCAGCGCGACGGTGACGT
>JALYZC010000141.1 GCA_030945905.1 Actinomycetota bacterium | reverse complement strand
AGTTCCACCTGCGTCCACCACCGGTCTCCCGCCAGGTTGGCCCACGAGCCGGCGCCGCCCCCGGCCGGCGGTGGCCGTCGCCGGTTGCAGGCAGTGACGAGGTCGACGTCGAGCGCGCGCAGCGCGCGGCACAAGCCGTCCAGGTACACGCCGGTCCCCGTGGGCCCGCGACGGACGAAGGTGGTGTCGATGACCACCCGCAAACTCAGCCGCGCGCGATCGACGGCGCCGCCCGGCGAGCGCGGGCCATCAGCAGGCGCCGCAGCAGGGGCGCTCCTCCCGCGCCCTCCATCCGCTCGATCTGAAAGCCGAAGTCCTCGAGCAGCTCGCGCAGCGACCGCGCGGTGTAGAAGCGCAGCTGCGCTCCCCGGGGGTCGAAGGCCTGCTCGAAGCCCCGCAGGGCGAGCGCCACGCGGCGCAGGGTCCCGTGGTCGGGCGTGGTCACCAGCAGCGCTCCCCGCGGTCGCAGCACGCGCCGCACCTCGCCGAGCAGGCCGGCGGTGTCGGGAACGTGGGCCAGCACCTCCGAGGCCCAGCACACGTCGATGCTCGCCTCCGGCAGGGGCAGCGCGCCATCGGCATGCGCCAGCCGGAAGTCCAGCGTCGGGTGGCGGGCGCGCGCGCGCCGCAGGGCCTCCTCGGCGATGTCGACGCCGATCGGCGCGGCGCCCCAACCGGCGAGCAGGCCGGTGAAGGCCCCCGCCCCGCAGCCGAGGTCGAGCACGGCCTGCCCCGGCTCGACGTGAGCCTGAAGGAAGGCGCGCCGGCGCGCGAGCTCGTACGGTTCGGCGTCGTCGGGCAGCGCCGTCCAGACGGCTTCCTGAATGGCCTTGGTGGGCATCGGGCCAATCCTGACGCACCCGAGCCTCACGTCATGCCCTCATCGGGGTCACGCGGTAGAGCAGCACCCCGCCGACCGCCCGGGGCCGAAGGCCCATGGCGGCGAGCCAGCCGGGCCACGGCCCGACGTCATGGGGCTCGAGGACGATGGCGTCGATGCGCTTGGACGCGATGAATCGGCGGGCGGCGTTGACCGCGTCCGGCACCCGAGCCAAATAGGTGAGCGCCGGATAGATCGGATCGCCCTTGTAGGGATCCGGTGCCTCGGGCGGCTGGGTGTAGCCGCCGGCCATGCGGAAGTCGAGGCCGGCCTGCGCATGCCAGAGCATGGCGTTGCCGGCGATGCCGATCGGCAGGATGAGCACGGTGTCCCGCGAGGAGACGTAGCGCTGGTGCGTGCTACCGGAGAAGAAGGCGGGGACGTACGGGCGCCCGTGCCAGTACGGAGCCGACCAGTTCGGCAGCAGGGCGATGACCGCGAGCGCGGCCAGCCCCCAGCGCAGCCGCGGATGTCGAGCCGGGCCGGCCAGCCACAGGGCGGCCATCACCGCAGCGGCCAGCCCGCCGAAGGCGATGAATCGTCCGGGCAGGGCGGCTCCGACCAGCGGCAGCTCGTCGAACAGGCTCCACGGCAGCGGGATGGTGCGTACGCCGGCCACGTGCAGGCGCGCCCCCAGCGACGCGAGCACTATCAGGCCGAACAGGGCCAGGAGCAGCTGGGCGCGTCGGCGGCGCCACTCGGTGACGCCGTAGGCCGCCACGATCCCGAGCAACGGCAGCCCGAGGTAGGCGGCGCCCTCGACGACGCCGGCGGTGAACCTGAAGCTGAGCGGGGCGAAGTAGCGGCGGCCCAGGCGCGTCACGTCGGTGGGGAAGGCGAACCCCAGCAGGTCGTTGGAGAACATCTCGGCTCGTGGCGCAAGCACCTGGATGCCGCCGCCGCGCAGCGCGAAGTACAGGTAGGGCGACACCACCAGCGCCATCAGCGCATATCCGCCCGCGACGGCGGGAATCACCCCTCGCAGCCCACGCCGGACGGTGGGCGGCGCGAGGCCGTAGCCGAGTGCCAGCGCCAGGCCGCCGAACAGGGTCAGGCTGAGCAGCAGCTCGGTCGAGAAGGCGAACTGCGCGCTCAGCGCCGCGCCGAGGAGAAGCCCGTAGCGACGCCGGGAGATTCCGTCCTGCAGCGCGACCACGGTGAGGTGGACGATGGCGGGGACCAGGAAGATCAGGGTGAGATGCAGGTGCCCGGTGAGCTGGCCGAGCATGTAGGTGGAGAATCCGAACAGCCAGCCCCCGAGCAGCGACGGCCACAGTGCGCCGGTCAGGCGACGGCACAGACCGAAGGTGAAGTAGGCGGCGAGGACCGGGGACAGCAGCATCGCGACGTTGTAGGAGGCGATCGGTCCGACGGCCGCCGTGATCGGAGCCAGCAGGAGCGCGGCACCCGGGACGAGTTGCCCGTGGGCGAGGTTGATCCCCACGGGCGCGTAGAGCAGATGGGTGTAGAACGGGTTCATGCCGTGCAGGAGCGCGTGCGGCCACCACTGCATCGCCCAGGCGAAGATGCCCGGATCGTGGCTCGTGCCCACGCAGATGCAATCCCGGGCCGGATGCGCGAGCACCGGCCGGGCGAACATGAGCGTCGCCGCGATCAGGTAGAACGCGAAGGCGAAGACACGCGGGCGGCGCGCGAGCTGCTCTCGGAGGACGCGCACACGCGAAGACATGATCGGCGGCGACCGCAGCGCAAAGGCGGGCGGCGCGGCGCGACGCTAGCAGACGGGACCGGGTTGCCACCATGGGCTCAGAGATGACGCCGAACCCAGCCAGCGCGACCGGCCGCGAGCCGCTCAGGCCGCGACCACCCGTCGACGTCGTGGTGCCCTTCGCCGGCTCGGCGAGCGACCTCGAGGCGACCGTGCGCCGGCTTTCGGCCCTGAGGCTGGACGCACAGGACACGCTGGTGATCGTGGACAACCGCCCGTCGGGCGCCGTCTCGGTAACGCTCGGCGAGGGTCGGGCCCGGGTACTGCGGGCTCCCGAGCTTCAATCGCCCGCGTTTGCGCGCAACCGGGGCGCCGCGGCCGGCAGCGGCGAGTGGCTGGTGTTCATCGACGCTGACGTGGAAGCCCCCGCCGACCTCATCGAGCACTACCTCGAGTCCCCGCCGCACCCGCGGACCGCGGTGCTGGCCGGCGCGGTCCTGCCCCCCGTGTCCTCGGCGCAGCGTGAGTCGCCGGCGACCCGCTTCGCCGCCCTCCGCGGGCACATGAGCCAGCAGCTCACCCTGGAGCGCGGCCGCTGGTCCTTCGCCCAGACGGCCAACTGCGCGGTGCGGCGCCGCGCCTTTGCATCGGTGGACGGATTCCGGGAGCACCTGCGTACGGGCGAGGACGCCGACCTGTGCTTCCGCCTGGCGGCGCGGGGATGGAGGCTCGAGGCGCGCCCCGGCGCCGCCGCGCACCACCACCATCGGTCCACGCTGCCCGGGCTGCTCCGCCAATGCGCCCTGCACGGCTCGGGCGCGGCGTGGCTGGACCATGCCTACCCCGGCTCGTTTCCCCCCCGCCGCCGCATCGGCCTGTGCTGGTGGACGCTGCGCCGCCTGGCATCGGCCGGGGTCGGTCTGTTGCGCGGGGATGCCGATGCGGCCCTGCTGGGAGCGCTAGATCCACCGACGGTGTGGGCGTTCGAGCTCGGCCGCGTGCTGCCCAACCGCGCCGCCTCGCACTCGGGCTCGCGAGCCTACCGGCGGTAGGGCCTGCGGCGGCCCAGCGCCCAGCGAAGCCCGGGGACGGCCAGTAGGCCTCGCAGAATCCGCTCGCGACCGGCCAACGGCGTGAGCTCGGCAGCCTCGGCCAGGGCGGTGCGCGCCTCGGCGTAGCGGCGTTGGCGCACGCGGCCGCGGGCCAGCGCCGCCCGGTCGGCTGCGGCGACCCGCTGCCGCGTAATGTCGTCGACCAGTCCCCCATGCGCCTCGTGCACGGTGATGTTGCCCTCGGCCAACGCGGCGATGTCGGCGGTCAGCTGATGTGGGTGGCGGCGGTAGCCGATCTCGGCGCGTGGTTCGCAATAGAAGCCCACCCCGCGGGTGGCCAGCCGCAGCCACAGGGCCCAGTCCTCGCCGAGCGGGGGACCGGCAAAGCCGCCGGCGCCCAGCAGATCCGAGCGGCGGAGCACGACGCTCGACGTGGGAATCGGGTTGTGCTCGTAGAGCATCGGCCCCAGAGTGCGGGCGTCGAGGAGGCCGCCCGGAAACTCATCCCAGCGCTCACCGGTCGGTCGGCCTTCCGCGTCGATCACGGTGGCGCGGCCAAAGCACACCCCTGCCGCGGGGGCGGCCTCGAGGGCCCGAAGCTGGAGCTCCAACTTGCCCGGCCGCCACACGTCATCGGCGTCCGCCAGCGCCACCAGGGGAGTGCTCAGCACGGCGAGGCCGGAGTCCCGCGCCGCCGGAGCACCCCCCGGGCGAGCACGGCGGATGAGGCGGCAACGGTCCGCGTGGGCCGCATCGAGCGCCACCGGCTCCGGTGAGGCGTCGTCGACCACGACCACCTGGTGCGCATCGGTGACCTGGGTCAGCACGGCTTCAAGGGCCTCGCCGAGGAACGGAGCCGGGGCGCGCACGGGCACGAGGACTCCGACGGCCGCGTCTGCTCCATCGTCCACGGCTCAAGCCTAAGCGGGCTCGTGTCTCAACGACGCTCGCTCGGAGGGATGCCTCTATGGTCGAGGCATGGCTCACTCCCTGCTCGCGGTGGCGCCCGTCTCGCACCCCGGCGGGGCCGAGACCACGCTGCTGCGACTGCTCGAGGGCCTGGCGGCACGCAGGTGGACGATCACGTTGGCCACACCGGGCCCGGGCTCCGTGGCCCGGGAAGGGGCGCAGGCCGGCTGGGGGGCCGTACGGCTGCCGGTGGGTGGGCTGCGGGCTCGCGCCGGCGCGCGAGCCGTGGGCTCGTGGCCTCGGGCGTACGAGCTGGCCGGTCGGCACGACGTCGTGTACCTCAATGGCACGGTGTGCGGGCGGCTGCTGCCCGCACTCCGGCGCACGCGGGTGGTACTCCACGTGCACGACATCGTCGAACGGGTACCCGGATTCTGGCGGCTGGCGGATGTCGTGCTCGCCGCATCCAACGCGGTGGCGGAGCGCCTGATCGGCCTCGCGCCTCGTGTGCTCTATCCACCGGTACAGCCCGATCCCGATGACGTCGCTCCGCCGTGGGCGCCGGCCGAGGGACCCGTCATCGGCTACGTGGGGCGCATCGAGCCGCGCAAGGGCGTGCTCGAGCTTGCCCGCGCGGCTCCGGCCATCCACGCCGGCGCGGCCGGCGCGCGCGTGGTGCTCGTCGGCGACGACGACTACGACACCGATCCCGACTACGCGGCGGCGGTGCGGGCCAGCGAGGGCGTCGAGCAGTACGGCTGGATCGAAAACGCCTCCGGGCTCATGCGCCACCTCGACGTGCTCGTGCTCCCGTCATGGCGTGAGCCGGCCGGCACCGTCCTCTCCGAGGCGATGGCGGTGGGCACCCCCGTGGTGGCGACGCGGGTCGACGGACTGCCCGAGGTCGTGCAGGACGGCGTCACCGGGATCCTCGTCGAGCCCGGCCGGCCCGACGAGCTGGCGCGCGCGGTCCTCGAGGTGCTCGGACGCCGAGGCGAGATGGGCGACGCGGCGGCCCGCCACGCGCGCCGCTTTCATACCGCGGCCTACGTCGAGCGCGTGGAGCGGTTGATCGCGCCGTGAACGTGGCCTTCGACAGCCGCCCGGCGGCCGACCGTCGCGGGATCGGCCGCTACGTGCGTTCGCTCCTGGCCGCCCTGCGCGAGCTCGACCAGGGAGAGCTCGTGGAGACCCATCGCCCGCGGCGCGTCGCCGTCTACCACTCGCCCTGGATCGACGGCGCGCTGCTGCGCTGTCCGGTCCCGATGGTGGTCACGCTGCATGACCTCGTGCCGCTCAAGCGCCGCGGCGAGTACCTGCGCACCGGGTTGCGCTTCCGCCTGCGCTACCTGGCCGTCCAGCGGGCGATGAGGGTGATCGTGCCCACCCGCGTGGTGGCCGACGACGCCGTCGAGCTCCTGGGAATCGCGCCCGAGCGCATCGCGGTGGTGCCCGAGGCGGCGTCCGCGACGTTTCGCCCGCGCGGGGCCGAGGAGGTCGCCTCGGTGCGCAGCCGCTACGTGCTGCCCGAGCCCTACCTGCTCTGGGTCGGGGGCCTCGAGCACCCCGACCCGCGCAAGCGCATCGCGGCGCTGACCGAGGCGTCGCGACGGCTGCCGCTCGTCCTGGTGGGCGCAGCCAAGCCATGGGCATGGGAGCTGCCCGGCGTGACGCTGACCGGAGAGGTCTCCGACGAGGAGCTCGCCGCCATCTACACCGGCGCCCACGCACTCGTGTTCCCCTCCGATGACGAGGGCTTCGGCCTTCCCCCCGTGGAGGCGCTGGCCTGCGGCACGCCCGTGGCGGCAAGCGACGTGCCCGCGGTGCGCGAGGTGCTCGGTGACCGGGCCACGCTGGTCGAGCCCGCCGACATCGACGGCCTGGTCGCCGCGGCGGAGGCGTCGACGCGGCCCGCGCCGGCGCCTCCGCTGTGGTCCTGGGAGGAGGCGGCGGCTGCGACGTGGCAGGTCTACAGCGAGGCGGCCGACTCGCGGGGGCCCATGGTCCCGCGCGGCTGAGCGCTATGCGGGGGGGCGCAACCCGAAGCCGGTTCGCCGCACCCGTCGGCGTCGCTGGATGACGCGGCGCCGGCGGCGCGCGCCCGCGCGGCGCCGCCAGGCCTCTCGGTAGCCCCGCAGCAGATGGCGCTCGCGCAGGAGGACGTGGCCCAGGGCCAACGCCTCGTAGCCGGCGACGATCGGCAGGTCGCGCAGGAGCTCCCCGGCGGAGTCGTTCTTGGCGATCATCAGCAGGCGATTGCGAAACTGCAGCTGGCGGGCGGCTTCGCTCATCTGCGTGCGGGTGCTCGGGCTATAGGAGCGGATGTGGTGCGAGATCGCCGCCGGCTCGTAGATGCAGCGCCAGCCCAGCAGGCGCGCCCGCCACGCCAGATCGGCGTCCGAGGCCCACAGCTCGAAGTCCTCGTCGAACACCTCGTGGCCGATCGCGCAGTCCTCCAAGGTCGCGCGCCGGTACACCGCCGCGGCGCCGTCGGCGCCGAAGGCCCGTCCCGGCCGCGTGAAGGCGCTCGTCGCGGCGCCGTGTCCGACCAAGCCGTTCTTGCGCCGCCGGTCCACCACCATCCCCGCCGCGTCGATGAGGTCGAGCCGATCGGCGATACGGGGCCCGCGCGTGCGCAGGAGCCTGGGCGCCACCGAACCGACCGCAGCGTCCGCGAACGGCGCGCTCGCAGCCTCGCGAAAGCCCGGGTCCACGAAGCAATCTGCCGTGAGCAGCCCGACCAGGTCGCCGCCGGTGACGGCCAGCGAGGCGTTCATCGCCGCGGCGTAGGACAGCCGCGGCGCGATCGCCAACCTGCGCACGCCGTGGCGCGCCGCGATCGCCGCCGTATCGTCGGTGCATCCGTTGTCCACCACCACGAGCTCGTCGGGCTCGGCGGCCAGCGCGGCGGGCAGCGAGTGCTCGAGCAACGGCGCCTCACCGGTGGAGAGCAGGAGGAAGGTCGCGCTCAGCCCGGTCACAACAACTCGCGGTACACGGCGACGGTCGCCGCGGCCGTGCGCTCCCAGGTCAGCTCGGCGACCCGTGCGCGCCCCGCGGCTACGAGCTGCGCCCGGCGCGCCGGGTCCTCGATCACGCTGCGCACCGCGGTCGTGATGGCCGCGGGATCGTACGGATCGAAGTAGACAGCCGCGTCGCCGCCGGTCTCGGGCAGCGCCGTCGCGTCGGCCATCGCGACCGGGCAGTCGCGCGCCATCGCCTCGACCACGGCCATGCCGAACCCCTCGTAGAGGCTGGGATGGACGAGCAGGTCGGCGCCGCGCATCAGCGCGTCGACCTCCTCGTCACCGGCGAACCCGGTGAGCTGCAGCGGCTCGTCGCCGGCGAGCTCGCGCAGGCGAGCGCCCTGGCCGGCATCGGCGCCGACGAGCACCAGCCGGTGGGGAAGGCCCTCCTCGCGCAGCGAGCGCCACGCCGTGACCAGGCGTTCGAGATTCTTCTTGGGCCGCAGATCGCCGACCGCGAGCAGATAGGGGGCCGGCGGCGGTGAACGCGGGCCGCTCGCGAGCGCGGGAGCCAGCGGGATCACGCGGGTGCGCGCCGGATCCACCCCGTAGCGTGCGCACACGTCGTCGCGCGTGAAACACGAGTCGCAGATCACCCGCTCGGCCGAGCGCGCGGCTCGCCGTGCGAAGGTGCGGTACTTCCAGCCCGTGCGACGGGAGAAGTCCCGCGGATGGGCCTCGAAGGCCAGGTCGTGGATGGTCACGATGCCCGGGCACGGGCGGTGCAGGGGGAGGAAGCAGTTGGGCGTGTGGACGATCCCCGGCCGGCGGGCACGCAGGAGCCGCGGGAAGGTGATCTGCTCCCACCACAGCTCGGGCAGGCGCCCCCCTCGCTCCAGGAACCAGTATTCGAGCCCGTCCGCCGAGGCCGCGGCGCGCAGCGCCTCGGCGAGCCGCCGCGCGTAGATGCCGGATCCGTGGGGCATCGGCACGAAGGCGTCCCGCGTGTCGAGAGCGACCGTGGCCATCAACGCGCAAGCCTACGGACGGCCCGGCGGCCGGGTGCCCGGACGGCCGGCCTCCGACGCTCGGGCTGAGGTCAGGCGGCGGAGCGCTCGGGCTCGCCGCGGGAGGGATGCGCCAGCAGTGCGACCTCCGGCGTCTGGTCGTTGGCGCTTCGCCTCGGCACCGCGAGCGCGAAGCCGAGCGCCGCTGCCAGGGCGATCAGGCACATCACGAACGACGACGTAAAGCCCGAGGAGGCGGGGATCCCGCCCGCACCGAGGTTGCTCGCCAGCAGCGTCGCGGCGAGCTGGCCGCCGAAGGCGCCGCCCAGCGTCCGCGTCACGGCGTTCATCCCCGTGGCCACTCCGGTCTGTTCCCGGCGTACGTTCTGCACGATCAGATTGGCCATCGCCGAGAAGGAGAGGCCGATACCGATACCGAGCAGACCTGCGGCGAGGTAGATCTCCACCTCTGCGCTGCGGTCGACGACGAGCAGGGCGTAAGAGGCCAGCGCGAACAGTGCGCCGCCGATCAGCGACCCGCGCGAGCCGATGCGGCGCTCGAGGATCCCCGCCATCTGACCCATGACGACGATGGCGATCGTCGCGGGCAGCAGGAAGAGCCCGGCCGCCGTTACCGAAGCGGCGAAGCCGCCGTTACGGGCCGGCTCCTGGACCAGCTCGGGCAGGAGGACGAAGGACGAGTACATACCGACGCCGATGAGGAAGGCGACGGCATTGGTGGTCCAGACCCCGCGGATCGCCATCATCCGCATGTCGACCAGCGGCTCGCGCGAGCGCAGCTCATCGCGCACCCACGCGGCGATCACCACCATGCCCAGGGCGAGCAGGCCCAGCGTCTTCGGCGAGCCCCAGCCCCACGTGCTGGTTTCGGTGATCGCCAGCAGCACCCCCGAGATGCCAACGGTCATCAGGCCTGCGGCCCGATAGTTGATGTGCGCCGGCGTCTTGACCGGCGACTCGGGGATGTAGCGCCAGGTCATATATGCAGTCAAGACGATGATCGCCAGGGGGAACCAGAACAGCCAGTGATAGGAGAGGTTTTCGGTGACCACCCCGGCAAAGACCACGCCCGCGCCGCCGCCGATCCCCAGCAGGGAGGAGACGAGGCCGAGCGCACCCGGGACCCGCTCGTTGGGGAACTCGTCGCGGATGATCGAGAAGGCAAGCGGGAAGATGCCGCCACCGGCCCCCTGGATGACGCGACCGATGATCATCAGCCACAGCGAGGAAGCGACCGCCGAGATCAGCGTGCCGAGTGCCAGCATCAGCAGCACGATCATCAGCAGGCGCTCCTTGCCATACATGTCGCCGAGGCGGCCGATGATCGGCGTCGCCACCGAGGCGCTCAGCAGAAACGCGGTCAGCACCCAGCCGACGGCGCTCTCGGAGGTGTGGAGGGACTGCTGGATCTGCGGCAGGGCCGGGACGACCAGCGACTGCAGGAGCGCGTAGGAGATGCCGCCGAGGGCGAGAACGGCGAGGATGGTCCGGGTGCCTGGGCTGGCGGCGCGCTGCAAGATCGCGTGACCCTAGCAGATCATTGGTAGCCACTAAGGATTTGCGCGTGCTAGCTTTATTGCGTGGCAAGGGACACGACAGCGAGCGCGCCGCCCGGCATCGCCGGGCAATGGCCGACGCTGCTGATGATCAAGCTGGGCCGCATCACCATGCATCGCTTCACCGAGGCGCTGGAGCCGTTCGGCATCCGGCCGCGCCACGTCGCCGCTCTGATCGAGCTGCGCGACCGCGGGGAGCTCGCGCAGCAGTCGCTGTGCGGGCAGCTGCATCTCGATCCCACCAATCTCGTCGCGATCCTCAACGAGCTCGAGCAGAGGGGCTACGCGACTCGGCGCCGTGATCCCCAGGATCGCCGGCGGCACCTCGTCGAGGTCTCGACCCAGGGGATCGCGGTCCTCGAGAAGGTGTCGGAGGTGATGGACGGCGTCGAGGACGACCTGCTCGACGGCTTCGAGCCCGCCGAGCGCGAGCAGCTCGAGGGCCTGCTGACCTCGATCTGGGAGCGGAGCGGAGGCTACGAGACGTGGTCACAGGTCGCAGCCGATGCCTAGGCCGTTGCGCCCCCGCGGTTGGCGAGGACCTCGCCGCCGAATGACTCGAGCCGGGTGAACCGGAGGTCCTGGAGGTTCTCGGCCGTCCAGCGTTGGGCCAGGTCCCGCGCTGCCTCAGCCTGGCGGGGCTCGCTGAACATGCTGATCGTCATCACGATGCCCTCGCCGCAGTCCAGGAACTGGTAGGAATGAAAACCGGGTTGGGCTTGGATCTGCTTGGCGAAGCCCTCCTCGACGCGCTGCGTGAGATCGTCAAGCGACCCCTCGATCAGGCGGTAGCGCCTGATGGTTGCGAACATCGCTCCTCCTTCGTGTGGTGGCCAAGGTCTGCGACGCCGGCTAGCCATAGCACGTTCGTTCTGGACCGCGGTTTCCCGAGCTGGTCGCAGCCGACCGGCGGCCCCCACCGGCGCGAGCGCGTAGGATTGGTCGCCGGCCGATGCGCCGGACCACGGAATCGGTAGCAGCCGGCGAATCGCAGGAGACCATGGAACGTCTTGCCGCACAGGCCCTGGAGCCACCCCCCGAGGGGACTCCCACCAGCGCAGTCGACGGCGGCGCGGGCCGGCAGCTCTTCCCGACCGATCGCCCGCGCTCCAACCTGTTCGGCATCGCGATCGAGCTCTCCCAACCGGCGGAGATGCTGCGCACGATCCTCGCCTGGGAGCGCGCGGCCACCCCCCACCAGGTGATGTACGTCAACGCCCACGTGGTCAATCAGTCCCGTGAGCTTCCCGAGCTCGAGCGTGCGCTGTCCAACGCGGACCTCGTCTACTGCGACGGCTACGGCGTTCGGCTGGCCGCCCGCGCACTCGACGTCCCGGTCCCTCACCGCATGACCGGCGCCGACTGGGTGTGGGGCCTGGCGGCGCTGTGCGAGTCCAGCGGCCGCTCGCTCTACCTCTTGGGCGCAGACCCCCCGCTGGCCCGTGAGGCAGCGGCCAGGCTGGTCCGCTGGTATCCCAGGCTGCACATCGCCGGCTCCTATCACGGCTACGCCGAGCTGGACTCCCCCCAGAACCAGCGCCTGATCGAAGACATCAACGCCAAGGCGCCCGACATCGTGCTCGTGGGAATGGGGACTCCCAAGCAGGAGCTGTGGGCGGATCGCTACGCGAGCCAGCTCGACGTCGGCGTCGTGTGGACGGTCGGCGCCCTGTTCGACTACATCGCCGGCCGGGTCCCGCGGGCGCCCCGCATGCTGGCCGACAACGGGCTGGAGTGGATCTTCCGCCTCGCGATCGAGCCGCACCGAATGTGGCGACGGTACTTGATCGGCAACCCGGTCTTCCTCTCCCGCGTGCTGGGAGAGGCCCGCCGGCGCCGGGTCGCATCGAGCTGACCGGTAAGACCCTGCCGGCACCTCGGCGAAGCGACGGCCGCCGAGGCCTGACGTTGGCCGCCGCGGCGCCGGGGGCGCTGGGCGCCCTGGCGGCGGCGGTCGTCGCCCTGTGGGTGTTGCTGGCCAACGACGTCAGTCCCTACGTGGCGGTGGGCGTGCTCCCCGACGTCGCGGCGCCGGCCATCGCCGCCCTCGGCCTATGGCTCCTCTGCGGATACGGCCCGGCGCGCTGGCTCGCGCCCACGGCATTGCGCGGCCACGTGGCGCTGCTCATGTTTCCCGTGGGAGCGGCGACCTCGAGCCTGGCCCTGGCCGTGCTGGGGCTGGTGCAGGTCCCGTTCAAGGTCTCGCTGGCTCTCGTGATCGCCGGCGGCACGCTCGCCGGCCTCCTCGCCCGCCGCAAGCTCGGCCCGCTGGCGCTGCGGGGTCGCGATCCGCGAGCCGGGGGCGCCGTCGTCCGGCTGGCCTGGCCGGCCTACGTGCTGGCCCTGGTCGTGGCGATCGCGCTGATCCCGGTGTTCCGCCTCGGGACGGCGACCGTGCTCGGCCAGAACGGTGATGCCGTGCTGGCCACGGGCACCGTGGAGTACGTGCAGCACGCGTCGCCGACCGGGCGCGATGATTCCCTGCCCGTCGACCGCGTGCCCCTGGTGTGGCGCTCCAAGCTGCCCATCTTCTACAGCATGGGCGCGGCGGCGACGCTGTCCGGATTGACCCCCCTGGAGGTCTTCCCCACCCACGCCGCCCTGGTGCTCGCGCTGGCCGCGCTGGGCTGCTTCTTGTTCGCGTTCTACGGACTGGGCGCCGGCCGGTGGCCCTCGCTGCTGGTCATGGGCCTGGTGCCGCTGGACCGGCTGTTGATCTACATCACCGACCACCCCTTCTACAACCAGGTCTGGGGGCTGTTCGCGCTGCCCTTCGTCCTCACATTCGGGCTGCTCTACCTCCGGGCGCCGGATCGGCGCAGCCTGGGGCTGTTCCTGCTGTTCGCCGCACTCGGAGGGCTCGCCTACCCCCTCATGCTGGCATTCCCCGCGGCCTTCCTGGTCGTCGCGGCGCTGGTGATCCGGCGGCGCCGCCGGACCGAGGGCGTGCCGACGGGCTGGCTCCCCGCATGGCGCGGTCCGCGGGGCCGCCGGGCGCTGCTGCTGTGGGTGGCGCTTGCGATCGTCGCGGTGCCCGTGGTGGCGGTGCTCGGTCGGGGCGTGTTCGAGAAGGTGGCGTCCGGACTCCTCGTGGTGCTTCCCGGCCGCAGCCTCGAAGCCTGGTCGGGAGCCGTCCCCTACTTCAAGCTCTATACGGTCTTCGGGCTGCCGGGACCCGACGCGGTGGGCATCGCCCTGCTGGCGGCGCTGGCGCTGGCGCTGTGCGTCGGGCTGTGGCGCGCGCCGCGCGACGCCGGGCTCGCGGTCGCCGTCCTGGCCGCGGGAGCGCTGGTGTTCGCCCTCGACGTGCGCCTGCGCCCGTTCGGCTCGCTGTTCTACTTCAAGGACCTCGGCTTTCTGGCCCCGATCGCGCTCACGGCCGCGGTCGCCGGCCTGGCGGGGCTTGCCGTGCGCTCGCGGCTGCGGTGGCGGCGGGCCGTCGCCGTGGGTGCGGGCGTGGCGCTCACGTTGCTGTTCGCGCTCAACGCCAAGCGCGAGCTGCAGGGGACCTACGAGCAGGCGACCCACGACGTGCGCGAGCTTGGAAGCTGGAGCCGCGGGCTGCCGCGCAACGCGAGCATCCGCATCGATCTGCCGCCCAGCACCTTCCAGCTGTGGACGTACCAGATGCTCGGCCGTCACCGGCTCTCCGCGACCAAGCCGCTGCAGGTGTTCTTTCCCTATCCCCCCTTCAGCCGCCGCGCCGACTACCTCCTGGCGGAGAGCCGGCAGCCGGTGCCCGCGGACGCGCAGGGGCCGCCGGTCCTCCAGAACGGGATGTTTCGCCTGTACCGGATGAAGCCGACCATCCCCGGGCCCGACACCTCGTCGCTGCGCCTGGTCGAGCCGATCACCAAGGTGGTCATCCAGTGAGCAGCGGCTCCACGAGCTCGCGCCAGCCGCGCTCGGTGTCCACGGGCTCAAAGCTCGTCAGGCGCTCCCGACCGCGGCGGCGCAGCTCCTCGCGCAGCGCCTCGTCGCGCACGCAGCCGTCGATCAGCTCCGCGACGATCGGCAGGTCCTCGTCCTCGATGAGGACGCCCGCATCCCCGAGCGTCTCGGGCACGGCGCCGGCGCGCCGGGCGATCACCGGCAGCTCGAAGTGCAGCGCCTCCAGCAGCGGGAGGCAGAAGCCCTCGTGGGCCGACAGGCAGACGAACACCGAGGCGGCCCGGTAGGCGTCGTTGAGCTCGGGCTGGGGCCGTCCCCCCATGACCACGTTGCGAGCTCCGGTGGCGCTGACCACCCGCTCCAGATGCTGCGTGTAGGTCGGGCCCACCGGCCCGCCGATGAGCAGGAGTCGCGAGTCGGGCTCGCGATGGCGCTGGTAGAGGGCGAAGGCCTTGATCAGCTCGTCCTGGCGCTTGTTGGGCGACAGACGCCCGACGAAGATCACCGTGCTCGCGCCCGCCGCGCCCTCCCCGCCCGCGCCGGGCACCAGGCGGTCGCGGTCGAAGAAGTACAGCGCGGGCAGCACGTGCACGTCGTCGAACCCCGCGGCCCGCAGGTCGTCCGCGTTGAACGTCGTGGCCGTCGCTGCCGCATCGACCCGTCCGGCGTAGTCGCGCAGGTGCGCGCGGCCGAGCGCGCAGCGGGCGGCCACGATCGGCTCCCAATCCCACAGGAACTCCGGCGGGGTGACGTTGTGGTACACGAGGAGCTTACGCTGCGGCAGGTCCAGGGCGGCGTCGAGGGCGCGCGCGTAGGCGGTGTAGTGAATGACCAGGAGGTCGTCGGCCTGCAGCGAGCGCGTCAGCCGAGTGATCGGGCGCACGGCCCCGTCGAGCCCGGGGTCGAGCGCGTCGGCGAACACCTCGCCCTGCACCCCCCAGGAGCGCATCATCCGCCCCCACGCCAGCGCCTGGGTGGTCACCGCGTCGCGTGGCCCCGCCCCGCTGAGCAGCTGGAGGACGCGCCCGCTCAGGGTCGATCGTCCCTCTCTGCGGCCAGCTGCTCGAGGCGCGCCACGCGGCCCTGCAACCGGGCCACCTCGCCGAGGAGGTGCAGGTTGAAGCGCGTCTGGTCGGCCACCAGCTGGCCGTGGTACTGAACCAGGAGCCGCAGCAGCCCCCGCTTGAGCAGCGTGACGGGAGCGCCGAACCGGCGTGTCGAGTAGATCTTCGAGGGGTCCACCTCGATGAACGCCCACTCGTGCAGCTTGAACAGGTCGTCGCCCGGCGCGGGCTCGAGCGCCGCGAAGCGCTCGGCCTCGGCGTACTCCCCCGCGCCGCGCGCCGCCGTCGCTCGCTCTCGCGCCTGGGCGAGGGCTCGCTCGGGGGCGTCGGAGCTCATCCCCGCACCTCGACCGGCGCGCGCGTCGACCAGGTCCCCCGCAGGTCGGCAACCCCCTCCGCCCCGGCCTCGTGGCACACGCTGAAGCCGGCCACCCGATCGAACGTCGGTCCGTTCCCGGCCGCGTCGCCCGCGCGCACCACCAGGTCGTAGTCGCCACCCAGGAGCGGCACGCGCGCCGCCTCGAAGACGAGCTCCACCGGCGCCGGACCGTCGAGCGCAAGGTCGGTGGAGGTGCTGAACAGCCGCGCGCCTCGCTGATCGCGAACCTCGAGCTCCACCCGCGCGCGGTCCACCGCCGTCCGCGCGGAGACCGCCACGCCGACGCGCAGCGGATCGCCCGTGCGAAACACGCTGCAGCGGCGTCCGGCGGCGTTTTGGAGCTCGATGTCGCCCACCTCGAGGGTCAGAGCCGAAGCGCGGTGCACGGGCCCGGCGTCGACGGTCTCGGTCCCCAGCAGCTGGTGGTAGAAGAGCAGGCCCTCCGTCGTCGGCCCGTCAAAGGCCACCCCCCCGCCATCGAGCACCACGACACGCTCGCACACCCGCTCGATCGTGCCGGCGTCGTGAGACACCAGCACGAGCGTCACGCCGGCGGCGATGCGCTCGGAGATGCGCCGCAGGCACTTGCGCTGAAACGCCTCGTCGCCCACCGCCAGCACCTCGTCGATCAGCAGCACGTCGGCGTCCAGGTGGGCGGCGATGGAGAAGCCCAGGCGCACGAACATCCCCGCCGAGTAGGTCTTGACCGGCACGTCGATGAAGTGCCCGAGCTCCGAGAAGGCCACGATCGGCTCCATGCGCTCCTCGATCTGGGAGCGGCTGAGGCCATGCAGCGCCCCGTTGAGCTCGATGTTCTCGCGGCCGGAGAAGTCGCGTGAGAAGCCGGCGGCGAGGTCGAGCAGGGTGACCAGCGTCCCGCCGCAGCGCACCCGCCCCTGGTTGGGCGGGACGATGCCGGCGAGCACCCGCAGCGTCGAGGACTTGCCCGCGCCGTTGCGCCCGATCAGGCCGACGGTCTCACCCGGGGTGATGTGCAGCGTGACGTCGCGCAGAGCCTGCACCGGGGCAGGGCCATCGCCGCGACGACCCGGGAGGATCAGCTCCTTGAGCGTCCGCCCGCGATCGGCGCGCACGCTGAACGAGCGCGAGGCGTGCTCCATGACGATCTCTCCGCGCTCCAGCGGCGCGGGGCTCACAGCACCACCGCCAGCTCGCCCTGCATGCGGCGAAACAGGGCGAGGCCTCCGCCCAGCGCGATCGCGCCCGCCGCCAGCACGTAGGCCAGGGTGCCCGCGGTGGGCACGGCGCCTCCGTAGAGAACGTCGCGGAAGGCGCGGACGAAGGGGGCCACGGGGTTTGCCCAGTTGAGCAGGTCGCCCAGCGTGCGGTTGTCGCGAATGCCCCCCACCCGCGAGACGTCGAAGAAGATCGGGGTGAGAAAGAACCACGGCAGCAGCGCGGCGCCGAGGATCGGCTCGATGTCGCGAAAGTAGGCGTGCAGCACCGCGACCACCAGGGCCAGGCCGAGCACGAACGCGAGCATCGCGCACACGAGCACCGGAAGGACGAGGAGGGCGGGGTCCAGCGTGCCCCGGATGGCCACCATGATCGGCGTCAGCACGCCGAGCAGGATCGCGAAGGTCACCAGCTGAACGGCGACCACCGACGCCGGAATCGCCTCGCGGGGAAAGCGCACGCGTCCGACCAGCGAGGCCTGGGCCACCAGCGAGCCCGCCGCGCTGAGCAGCGACTGGGAGAAGAACAGCCACACGAGGATTCCGACCATGAGAAACAGCGGGTAGTCGGGCACCTTGGTCCCCGGGATGAGCTTGCCGAAGAGCAGCCAGTAGGCGCCCATGAGCACCAGCGGGTTGATCACGTACCACAGCACCCCGAGCGCCGACCCCTTGTACTTCTGGCGCAGCTCGCGGCGCACCATCTGCCCGAACAGGTAGCGATAGCGCAGCATCGCGGCATTCTCCCGCACCGCGAGGCGCGCGCGGCCGGCGCCGGCGGCCTGCGGAGCGCTAGAAGGCCCCGCGACGCGAGAACACGGCCGGCAGCGTCTTGAGCAGGATGCTCAGGTCGAGCGCCACCGACCAGCGCTCGAGGTAGAGGAAGTCGAGTCGCACGAGGTCGTCGAAGTCCAGCTCGGCCCGCCCGGACACCTGCCACAGGCCCGTGATCCCCGGCAGTACCAGGTAGCGCTTCTTGTGCCAGTCCTCGAGCCGCTCGAAGTCGCGGATGGGCAGGGGCCGCGGGCCGACCAGGGACATCTCGCCGCGGACGACGTTGGCCAGCTGGGGCAGTTCGTCGATGGAGAAGCGCCGCAGCAGCCGACCCACGCTGGTCAGGCGCGGATCGTCGCGAATCTTGAACAGCGCGCCCGAGGCCTCGTTGGATTCCTCCAGGTCGGCCTGCATCTGGTCGGAGTTGCTGCGCATGGTGCGGAACTTCAGGCACGCGAAGGGCGTACCTCCCATCCCGGGGCGCAGCGAGCGGTAGAGCACGGGCCCGCGTGAGGAGAGCCGCACCGCGAGCGCGCTGAGCAGGAGGATCGGGCTGAGCAGCAGCAGCAGCAGGGCCGCGCCGCAGAAGTCGAAGGTCCGCTTCACGGCGAAGTCGATGCCCTCGAACACCGGCGGCGAGAGCTCGAACAGGGGAACCGACTGGCCCGGGATGAACTCGGCACGATGCACCAGGATCTCCATCGTGGACGGAGCGACGCGGACCTTGACCCCGCGCTGGTGGCACTGGTCGACCACCTCCACCGCGAGGTCCTGCGGAAAGGCGGGGTCGGCGATGATCACCTCGTCGACTCGGTGGCTTTCCAGCGCGGCGGGCAGGCGGTCGATCGTGCCGAGCGAGCGCAGCCCGTTCGCGGGCTGGGGGGTGATCGCGCAGTATCCGACCAGCTCGAGCGAGCCGCTCGAGCCGTTGGCCAGCGCGTGGCCGACGGCTTCGATCTGGCGCCCCGATCCGACCAGCACGGTGCGGCGCTGGTAGCCGGCGGCGCGCAGCAGCACGCCGGTGAGCTGGTCATAGAGTGAGCGCAGCGAGCCGACATAGAGGACGCCGAAGAAGAACGACGCGTAGAAGACGTAGTAGGAGCTGAAGGTGTCACCGTTGATCAGCGCGAACACCAGCGAGACGACAGTGACCTGGAACAGGCTGGCCACGATTCGCGGCAGCCCGGGACGCTCGGCGCGATCCGCGTAGAGCTGGGAGCGGGCGAACAGCAGCGCCGTGACGAGATAGGCGAACGCCACGGTGTGGCGCGTCTCGGCGAAGACGTTGTGCGCGACGTACTGGCCGTGCACCAGAGCCTTGATGGCCAGCGCGGTGTAGATCGCCAGGAAGACGCCCGCGAAGTCCAGGGCGAGCAGCGAGCCGATCCGCGCGAGTCGGCGCAGCGTCTCCATGCGCAGGAGAAAGGAGAGGGCCGGCGGTCGCTTGCGCCGAACGTCGGAGGCGGGCAGTGCGGTGGGGTCCGAACCCGCCCGGTCCGGGTCGCCCCCGGGGGCCTCGCCGGGATCGACGGCGGACGAGGGCTCGTCCTGCCTGAGTTTCGTGGCGCTGCGCTCCATCACACTCTTCCCGCCCCGTAAACGGACACCCTACGTGCAAGTAGCGTTGTTTGCATGTGAGCCTGCATGGCGAGGACGATCCGCCTCAGCGCAGGCCGGCGCCGACCAGCCCGTCAGTGCCGGCCGCCTCGATGGTGCGGCGCAGACCATCATGGAGGTCGACCTCCGGCTCCCAGCCGAGCACCTTGCGCGCGAGCGCGATGTCCGGCTGGCGTACCTGCGGGTCATCGGTGGGAAGCGCCTCGTGCACGATCTCCGAGCGGGAGTCGGTCACCCCGATCACCGCTTCGGCGAGCTGGAGGAGCGTGAACTCGTTGGGGTTGCCGATGTTCACCGGCGAGTGATAGCCGGACTCGGCGAGGGCGATCAGCCCGCGAATGAGGTCCGACACGTAGCAGAAGGAACGCGTCTGGGAGCCCTCGCCGAACACGGTCAGCGGTCGGTCCTGGAGCGCCTGGCGCAGGAACGTGGGGATCGCCCGACCGTCGTGGGGGCGCATCCGAGCACCGTAGGTATTGAAGATGCGCACGATCGACGTGTCCACGCCCTGCTGGCGGTGATAGGCATGGGTCAGCGCCTCGGCGTAGCGCTTGGCCTCGTCGTAGACGCCGCGCGGCCCGATGGGGTTGACGTGCCCCCAGTAGGACTCGGGCTGCGGGTGCACCTGCGGGTCGCCGTAGACCTCGCTGGTCGAGGCCAGCAGGAAGCGCGCCCGCTTGTGCTTGGCCACCCCGAGGGTGTGGTGAGTGCCGTGCGAGCCGACCTTCAGCGTGTGCAGCGGCAGGCGCAGATAGTCGATCGGCGACGCCGGCGAGGCCAAGTGATACACGTAGTCGACGGGCTCGTCCACGTGGTAGGGCGTGGTGATGTCGAGGTTCAGATGGACGAACTCGGGCGCGCGGATGTGCTCGATGTTGGCCAGCGACCCCGTTTCGAGGTTGTCGACGCAGATGACGCGGTGCTGGCGTCGCAGCAGCTCGTCGCAGAGATGGGAGCCGAGGAAGCCTGCGCCCCCCGTGACGATGCAGGTAGCCATGCGCGGGCCATGTTAACGGCGGTGGGCGCACGTCCGGTCGCTTCACCGCTCGGCGCGTCGCAGGACGTGCGCGTCGCCGGCCCGGCGCGTGACCTTCTCCCCGTCGAAGTGCTCGAGCAGGGCCTGCGCGAACTTGCGCGTGGTGTCCAGCTCGTCGCGGAGCTGGGCGATCGTGATCGAGCCGTGGGCGCTTGCATACGCGCGCACCCGGCCCTCGATCTCGGCCAGAGCCTCGGGGTGGTAGTGCAGGGTGCGTCCCACTCGCACGACGCGGCCCGCGCGCCGAAGCTCCGCCAGCTCGGCGGCGGCGTCCCCCAGCTCGGCCTCGACCGGCGGCTCAAAGCCCGCATCGCGCAGCCCGGCCTCCAAGGCCAAGGCACCTTGGGAGAGGGGCGAGGGCTCGGGCCGCGCGGGGCGTGCCGGCTCGGCGGCCTGAGGCGGCTCCGGCTCGCCCCGGACGATGCGCTGCAGACGCGCCAGCGCATCGCGGGAGGGGCCGTGCTTGCGAGCGTCGGGATCGAGCACCACCCCACCGCCCAGCGTGTCAGGCGGCGCGATCTGACGCACGATGAACCGGTCACCGGCCATCGGGACCAGTGGCTGCTCGAGGCGCAGCTGCCAGAAGCGCCCGCCCAGCTCGGCCACGCGGGCGGGGCTCTCGCGGGTTCCGTGATGCACCTGAACGCGCGCACCGTGGGTGAGCGGCGGACCGTCGGCCGCCAGCTCGAGTGCTGCGTCGAGCACGTAGGTGGGGCGCACGTCGGCGCCGGGGGCGACGAGGACATCGCCCCGCGCGATCTCCTCGGTGGAGACCCCCGCGAGGTTGAGCGCGACTCGCTGGCCCGCAGTTGCCTGCTGCACCGGCTCGTCGTGGATCTGCACGCTGCGGACCCTGGCCTGGACCTGATCGGGCAGCGCCACGAGCGCGTCGCCGCGCGAGATCGCACCCGACCACAGCGTTCCGGTCACCACCGTGCCCGAGCCCTTGATCGTGAACACACGATCGACGTGCAGACGCGGCCCGCTCTCCGGGGACGCCTCTTGGGCCCGACCCACCAGCCCCGCGACCACGCGATCGAGCGCCGCGCGCAGTTCGTCGAGCCCGGCCCCCGTGCGCGCCGAGACGGGCACCACCTCGGCGCCGGGCAGCAGCTCGGCCGCCTCGAGTCCCGCCAGCTCGGGATCCGTCAGGTCGGCCTTGGTCACGGCCACGACACCCGAGCGCACCCCGAGGCCGTCGAGCACGGCCGCGTGCTCGCGAGTCTGGGGCATCACGCCGTCGTCGGCCGCGACCACCATGAGGTAGAGGTCGATGCCCGTCGCCCCCGAGACCATGGTGCGTACGAAGCGCTCGTGTCCGGGTACGTCGACGACCGACAGCGCCCGGCCCGTGGGCAGCACGAGGCGGGCGTACCCGAGCTCGATGGAGATGCCGCGCGACCGCTCCTCGGGCAGGCGATCGGTGTTCGTATGGGTGAGCGCAGCGATCAGGGCCGTCTTGCCGTGATCGATGTGCCCGGCAGTGCCGAGCGTCAGCGGGGGCTGGGTCGGCGCGGCAGGGGTGTCACCCATGTGGTGATACGCGGAGCGCCGCGCCGACCCGGGCCCCCGCGACCTCGGCCTCGTCGTCGGAGAGGGTTCGGGGGTCGAGCACCAGGCGCCCGTCGTGGATCCGCGCGAGCACCGGCGGATCGGATGCCCGCAGCCGCGCAGCGATCGCATCGGCGCCGGGGGGACCCGGCTCGACGAGAACCACAGGGCCCTCGAGCTCGAGCAACGGCAGGGCGCCGCCGCCCACCTTGGCGGCCCCCCTCGCGAGCTCGGCTTCCGCCTCGGGAAGCTCCCGGCGCACGGCGTCCAGCAGGCGGCGCGCCCGATCCGCCAGCTCGTCCTCGCCGGCGTCGAGCATTGCCAGCACGGGGATCTCGCGCCGCGCGATGCCCGGATCGCGATACAGGCGCAGGGTGGCCTCCAGCGCAGCCAGCGACAGCTTGTCGATGCGCAGGGCCCGCGCGAGCGGGTGGGCGCGCGCGCGCTCGACGGCGTCGGCTCGGCCCACCAGCAGGCCGGCCTGGGGGCCGCCGAGGAGCTTGTCGCCGGAGAAGCACACGAGGGCGGCGCCCGCGAGAACGGATCGGCGCACGGGGGGCTCCTCGCGCAGCGCGACGAGATCGGCGGCCAAAGCGCCCGACCCGAGGTCGTCGATCACCGGCGGACCGAGCGCGCACAGCGCCTCGATCTCCACCTCCTCGACGAAGCCCAGCGTGCGGAAGTTCGAGGGATGGGCGCGCATGATCGCGCCCACGCCGCTCTCGCCTTCGGCGCTCACTGCGCGCTCGTAGTCGGCCAACCGGGTGCGATTGGTGGTGCCCACCTCCACCAGCCTGGCCCCCGACTGGGCGATCACGTCGGGGATCCGAAACGACCCTCCGATCTCCACGAGCTGACCGCGAGACACGACGACCGCACGATCGCCGGCCAGGGCCGCCGCGGCGAGCAGCACCGCCCCGGCGCCGTTGTTGACCGCGAGCGCCGCCTCGGCGCCGGTCAGTTCGCAGAGCAGGGCGCCGACGTGCGATTGGCGCGTCCCGCGTGAGCCGGTGTCGAGGTCGAGCTCGAGATTGGCGTAGCCCTGCGCTGCGCGCGCCAGCGCCTCCCGGGCGCTCGCGGCGAGGGGAGCGCGGCCGAGGTTGGTATGCAAGATCACGCCGGTCGCGTTGATCACTTGCCGCAGCGACGGGCGCTGGGCGTGGGACAGCGCCGCGCGCGCTCGGGCCTGCAGGTCGCCGCTGCCGCTCGTGCCGTCCCGCAGCTCATGCCGCCGCGCCTCGAGCACGCTGCGAGCGGCGATCACAGCCAGGCCGTGGGGCGCATCCAGCGCCGCGGCCAGCTTCTCCACTGAGGGCAATGCGCGGAGCGCCGGCACCGCCTGTGGGGCCGAAGCTTTACGCCCGTGCATGAGGCAAGGGTACGCTGCCGCGATGCCCCTGCTCGCCCGCGCGCTGATCACGGCCGGCCGGCTGCGCCGCCGCGCGCAGCGCCGCGGCCCCGACCGCCCGCGCGAGGAGGTCGTGCGGGAGTACGCCGCGGGCCGGTCCTTCGTCGACGTCGGCTGCATGTGGAGCGTGCACGGAGCCATCGCCTTCGCCGCCGAGGAGGCCGGCGCCACTCGCGTCACCGGCATCGACATGATGGAGCCCACGCCCGAGTACGTGTCCGAGCATGCGCGGCGGCGCTCGAAGGTGCGCTTCGTTTCCGGAGACCTGCACGATCCTGCGACGATCGCCTCGGCCGGCGTGCACGAGGTCGTGTGGTGCTCGGGTGTGCTCTACCACGTGCCCCATCCTCTGCTCACGCTGCAGCGCCTGCGCGAGCTCACCTCAGACCTGATCATCGTCTCCACCGAGACCATGCCCGAGGTGCCCGGCCTACCCGGCGCGTGCGTCTTCTACCCCGCCCTCGACGAACGCGGCCGGCGCGACCATGTTGCGTCGCGCGCCGGCGTTCGGATTGGGCTGAGCACTCCGTTTCGTCACGATCAGCTGTATGAGCACTGGTGGTGGGGCATGACGCCATCGGCGCTGCGCGGCATGCTCACAGCCGCGGGGCTGGAGCTGCTCGAGCTCACGGGCGGCCCGTTTCATCGCATGGCGGTGGCACGACCGTTGTCTCGATGACGTTGGCCTCACCAGCGCCGCTCGTGGCGTAACCTTCGTCACATGGCCACCGCGCCAGAGCATCGGACGATCGCCCCGATCGTGGGTCCCGACGATGACCGACGCTTCACCGACTCGGGCATCGAGGTCAAGGGGTTCTACGACGAGGGCGACCTCCCGGACCCGCTCGAGCTCGGCCAGCCCGGCGAGTACCCGTTCACCCGGGCCGTTCACCAGGAGCTGTACAGGCGCCAGCTGTGGACCATGCGCCAGTACGCCGGCTACGCCTCGGCCAAGGAGTCCAACACCCGTTACAAGTACCTGCTCGAGCACGGCTCGACCGGCCTGAGCATGGCCTTCGACCTGCCCACCCAGCTCGGGCTGGACTCCGATGACCACCGCTGCCGCGGCGAGGTGGGGCGCACCGGCGTGGCCATCGACTCGATCGACGACATGCGCACGGTGTTCGACGGGATTCCGCTCGACGAAGTCTCGACGTCGATGACCATCAACGCTCCGGCCGCCGTGCTGCTGCTGCTCTACCAGCTTGTCGGCGAGGAGCAGGACGTCCCCTCGGAGAAGCTGACGGGGACCACGCAGAACGACACCCTCAAGGAGTACATCGCCCGCGGCAACTTCATCTATCCGCCCGAGGGATCGATGCGGTTGACCACCGACCTGTTCGCCTACTGCCACGAGAACGTGCCCCGCTGGAACACCATCTCGATCTCGGGCTACCACTTCCGCGAGCAGGGCTCCTCGGCCGTGCAGGAGGTGGGCTTCACCCTGGCCAACGGGATCGCCTACGTGCAGGCGGCCCTCGATGCCGGGCTGGCGGTCGACGACTTCGCCCCCCGCCTGGCCTTCTTCTTCAACGGCCACAACAACGTGTTCCAGGAGGTCGCGAAGTTCCGCGCCGCAAGGACGATGTGGGCGCGGATCATGCGCGAGCGCTTCGGCGCCGAGAACGAGAAGTCCATGCGCATGCGCTTTCACACGCAGACCGGCGGAGTCACACTGATGGCCCAGCAGTCGGAGAACAACATCGTGCGCGTGGCCCTCCAGGCCTTCGCCGCGGTGTGCGGCGGCACGCAGTCGCTGCACACCAACGGCTATGACGAGGCGCTCTCGCTCCCGACGGAGAAGGCGGCGCGCATCGCTCTGCGCACCCAGCAGATCGTCGCCCACGAGTCCGGCGCCACCGACACGGTCGACCCGTTTGCGGGGTCCTACTTCGTCGAGGCCTTGACCGAGGAGATCGAGTCCCGCGCGCAGGAGCTGATCGACAAGGTCGACGAGCTGGGCGGCTCGGCCAACGCGATCGCCTTCATGAAGGGCGAGATCGAGGAGTCGGCCTTCGGTTACCACGAGCGCTATCGCCAGAAGCAGGACGTCGTCGTCGGCGTCAACAAGTATGTGACCGAGGGGCTCGAGGTGCCCGACATCCTCAAGGTCGACCAGGAGTCAGAGGACGCCCAGGTCAAGCGACTCCAGGAGTTCAAGTCAAACCGCGACGGCGAGCTGGTCGAGCGGCGACTCGAGGAGCTGCGCGAGGCGTCGCGCGGCGAGGACAACCTGCTTCCGCCCATCCGCGAGGCCCTGCGCGACCACGCCTCCGTGGGCGAGGTGTGCGGCGCCATGAAGGACGTCTTCGGCGAGTACCGCCCGGACTTCTAGCGGCGCCGGGCTCCTCATCCCGTTGGGTGCCGGGCGCCGCGGGGCGCGCTGTTGCAAACACGCGCGACACGGAAGGACTCTGGCGCGTCCGCGCGAAACCGTCGTCATGTCAGAGATCACGGCAGGACGAACCCTGGTGAAGTCTCCGCCCGAGCTGTGGTCCGAGCTCTCTGATCCGCAGGTACTCGCGAGGCATCTCGGCGAGTTCGGGGAGATACGGATCACGCAGGTCCGGTCGGAGTCGGTCGTCGCCTGGGAGGGCGAGCACGCAAGCGGCACGGTCGAGATCCATCCCTCGGGGTGGGGGACCAAGGTGACATTAACCGCGACGCTCCGGGAGCCCGGCGCATGAGCTTTCTCTCCTGGCTCTTCAGGCGGGGCAAGGATGACCGGCCCGCTGCCACAGCATCACCGCCGGAATCCTCGCTCGCTCCATCCCCGGCTCGCGGGCAACCGCAGCCCGCGCCGCGGCCGCGACGGGCGCCGTCCGCAGGCGCCCCACCCCCCGCGCCCAGGGCAACGC
>JALYZC010000137.1 GCA_030945905.1 Actinomycetota bacterium | reverse complement strand
GCCGCGGCCAGTCCGGTCGCTAGCGCCAGGCATGCGCCGCCCCGCCTCACGCGCCGTGCGACCACGGCGGCAGACGCCGGGGCCCTCACGCGGTCCCGCGCAGCACGGTCCGCGGTCGGCTCTGCCTTGGCTGGTGGCAGTGACCGCAGTCGCCGTGGTGACCTTCGGGCTGAGCGCCCATGCGCTCGGCGCCAAGCTCGGCGTCGACCTTCCGCCGTTCACCGCGAGCTACGCCCCCGCGATCGACGCGTGGGCGCTGCCGGGCATCGCCGTCCTGCTGGGCGCGGTGCTGCTCGCGCCGCGCGTACGTGCAGCAACCCTGGGACCCGCCGGCTTTGGTGCCGCGGTGGTCCTGCTTGGGCTGGTGATGCGCTTGGCCCTCAACGTCGTGCGCGCGGGCCCGCACGACTGGTACGCCGTGTTCGGAGCCACCGGGGAGGGTCGGCGAGAGTACCTCCCCGCGCTTTCGGCCTTCACCGCCGGGACCGACGCATTCCTGCGTCATTTCGCGGAGTTCGCGCGCACGCTGCCCACACACCCGCGCGCGCATCCTCCGGGGCTGCTGGTCACCCTGCACCTCCTCGGCATCGACAGCGCCCGAGGGATGGCTGCGCTGACCATCGGGGTCGGTGCGCTGACGGTACCCCTGACCTACCTGCTCGGCCGAAACGTGCTCGACGACGGCCGGGCGCGCACCGCGGCGCTGTTCTGCGCGTTCGCGCCGGCCTCGCTGCTCTACGGCGCTACCTCCGCCGATGCTCTCTACGCGGCACTGGCGACCGCGGCGGCCGTCGCTCTGGTCGCCCGTCCTCGTACGGCACGGGCCGCGGGCGCGATCCTGCTCTTGATTGCGTCGTTCTTCTCCTACGCACTCGTCGCGGTCGGCGCCTGGGCGAGCCTCGTGACGCTGCGGCGGTCCGGCCCGGCCGCGGCGGTTCGGCTCGCCGCGGCCTGCGCGGTCGCGCTGCTGGCCGGCTATGCCGCGCTGCATGCGTCGACCGGATTCGACGTGCTCGACGCCCTGCGCGAGGCCGGCCGGGCCTACCACGGCGGCATCGCGAGCGTGCGGCCATACGAGTTCTGGGTGCTCGGCTCGCCCACCGCGTTCCTCGTCGTGCTCGGGCCGCCCCTGACCTGGCTCGTCCTCCGCCGCCTGGCCGAGGGCGACACGACGGCGCTCGCGCTCGTGCTGGTCGTCGCCGCCAGCGCGCTGCTGGGCTTCACCAAAGCCGAGAACGAGCGCATCTGGCTCTTCCTGGTGCCGCTGGCCTCCATCGCGGCGGCGAGCGGGGAGCGCGTTCGCCATCTGCGTTGGCTTCTGGGCGGGCTCGTCGTGCAGGCGCTCGCGGTCGAGCTCCTGCTCGACACGACGTGGTGAGCTCATCCGCCTAGGCGAGCGAGCGAGCGAGCCGGCGGCAGCGGAGCAAGCCATGCTCTCAGGCTAGAGCGCCTCGATTACGAAACCCGGAAATGAAGACCTCACGTCGCACCGCGCTTACAGCCGTGCTCGGCCTCGGCCTACTGGCCGCGACCGTAAGCGTGCACGAGCTGGGCAGCTTGCGCATCCACAACCGCGGCTACGTCGCGCTCGCCGGCGTCATGCTCGCCATATGCGGTGCGGTCTCGGCTCTTCTGTGGCGGCGGGCGCGCCGCATCGACGTGCTCATCGTCCTCGTGGTCGCCGCAACCGCCCGCGCGCTGCTGGCCTTCGACGCGCCAACGCTCTCAGACGACGCCTACCGCTTCGTCTGGGACGGTCGCGTCCAGGTCCATGGCATCAATCCCTACGCCTATGCACCCGCCGACCCTCGTCTGAAGCCCCTGCGCGACTTCCAGGTCTTCACCCGTATCAACCGGCCATTCACCCGCACGGTGTATCCCCCCACCGACGAGGCGATCTACGCCGGGGTCAATGCCGTGATCGGCGACGGTGTGCTCCAGGTCAAGCTCGCGCTCCTGGCGGCCGAGGCACTGGCCGTCGCGCTGCTACTCGTCATGCTGGCGCGCACCGGCTGCTCACTCGGACGCGTCGCCCTCTACGCGTGGCATCCGCTGGCCATCGCGGAGATCGCCGGCAGCGGCCATCCCGACCCGCTGCTGATCGCGCCGTTGCTCGGCGCGCTGCTGCTGTGGGACCGGAGGCGCAGGGCAGGCGCGGCGGTCGCTCTCGGGGTGGCCGCTCTGGCCAAGTTCGTGCCGATCCTGCTGGCCCCCATCCTGGTGCGTCGACTGCGCGGACGCTTTGCGGCCACGCTCGCAGCGACGATAGCGCTGCTCTACCTCCCCTACCTCGGAGCCGGGTCTCGCGTCGTGGGATCGATCGACGAGTTCGCCGGCCGCCGTTTCGGCTCCGGCCCGTACAACTGGCTCCTGGACGCGGGGGCCCCAACCTCGCTCGCGCGCGGCCTGCTCGTCGTCGCGCTCGCGCTTGTGGTCAGCGCGGCCGCCGTGCGCCCCCCGCGCGATCTGCGCAGTGCCGCGGCCTCCGCCGCAGTCGTGTTGGGCGCGACGATGCTGGCCGCTCCCGATGTCGAGCCCTGGTACCCGCTGTGGGTACTCCCGCTGCTCTGCCTCGGCCCGGCGCCGTGGCTGCTGTGGCTGTGCGCGAGCACGCCGGTGTACTACCTGACCTTCGGACCCTCCAAGGTGATGACGGGCGAGATCGCTCGGCTGATCGTGTGGGCACCGGCCCTGGCCCTCGCGGCGCTCGAGGCTATCCGGTGGTTGTCTCGCCGCCGCTCTGGGGCTGAGGCTCCGGCTCGGGCACCGGAGCCGGCGCAGGCACAGGCACAGGCACAGGCGCGTCCAGCGCCCTGACCCGGGCCGCCGCGGCCTTGATCGCGTTGCGCTGGTTGCCCGTGAGCCGAGCCTGCTGGGCAGGCTTGACCGCAGCGCACGTGCGAGGGTTTCGCCGACAGAAGGAAAAGGAGATGTCGGCGACCTTGACGGTCTTCGCCTGACCGGCGACGCGCACTCGCAGGGTGGTCGGCGCGGCCGGAGTCGCCTGGGTGGTGGCCGGCATCGTCGCGGGGCGCGTCATCGACGCGACATGGCCCGTCTTCTTGGAGTCGCTCCCGCACGCGGAGACCCCGACGGCGGTCGCGCCACCCGCGCCGAGCACTGCGACGACCAGCAGTTCGTTTCTCATGGCATCGAGCCTACGCGGCCTCCTCCTGAGTTACCAACGATTGCGCTCCGCCGTCATCGATCCGTAACGAAGGGCGCGCGCCGTCGCGTTGCGGCGCTCCAGACGCCCTGCAAGGGCGAGGCCGCGGAGCTACTGCCCGCTGGGAAGCACCCAGAAGGCCACCACGGCGTACTGCACCGCGGCGGCCAGGATCACCAGGGCGTGGAAGATCTCGTGATAGCCGAACACCGCCGGCACCGGATCGGGTCGCCTGCGGGCGTACACGACTGCGCCGACGGTGTAGAGGACTCCGCCGAGGCCCACCATGACGGTGGCCGTCACCCCCATGCGCGTGAGCATCTGGGGAAAGGCGCTGAGCCCCACCCACCCGAGCGCGACGTAGATCGAGGCCACGAGCCATTTCGGCGCGTCGCTCCACAGCAGGTTGAGCACAATCCCGGCGAGCGCCGCGCTCCACATGACCACGAGGATCACGGCGGCCAGCGCCCCGTGCAGCGCCAGCAGCGCAAACGGCGTGTAGGTGCCCGCGATCAGCAGGAAGATCATCGCGTGATCGAGCCGGCGCATCCAGCGACGCGCGCCGGCCGACGTCCACGAGACGCGGTGATACAGCGCGCTGGCGCCGAACAGCCCGGCCACGCTGATCGCATAGATGGTCGCGGCCAACGTGGCGCGGCCGGCGGGCGCCGCAAGCACGAGCGCGATCCCGGTGCCCACCGAGACGAAGAACGCCCACTGGTGCGAGACGCCGCGCAACCGCGGCTTGACACGGGACGGGCCTAGAGCGCTGACCATGCCCCGAGCATAGCCCTCCTGCCCCCGATCCCATGCGAAGTTTCGGAGCCGCTTAGGCGACCGTTACGGCGCCCTTACCCAACCCGGCCACCATCCAGCGATCGGGGGCGTGACCCCAACTCTCCGCGCTCGTCCGAGGCTGCATCACAAGCGAGGTTCACCATGGCTCAAAGCAGGCGAAAGCTGACGAAGATCGGCGGAGTGGTCGCGCTGTGCGGCGCACTCGGCGC
>JALYZC010000128.1 GCA_030945905.1 Actinomycetota bacterium | reverse complement strand
AACCCGCTCGGGCTCAAGCGCGGCATCGAGGCCGCCGTCGACCAGGTGGTCGGCGCGATCGAGAAGGCCTCCAAGGAGGTCTCGGGCAAGGATCAGATCTCGCGCGTGGCCACCATCTCGGCCGGCGACGAGGACATCGGCGACGTGATCGCCGATGCGATCGAGAAGGTCGGCAAGGACGGCGTGGTCAACGTCGAGGAGGGCCAGACCTTCGGCATGGACCTCGAGTTCACCGAGGGCATGCAGTTCGACAAGGGCTACATCTCGCCCTACATGGTCACCGACCAGGACCGCATGGAGGCCGTCCTCGAGGATCCCTACGTGCTCATCGCCAACTCGAAGATCGCTTCGGTTCGCGACGTGCTGCCGGTGCTCGAGCAGGTCATCCAGTCGGGCAAGCCGCTGCTGGTCATCGCCGAGGACGTCGAGGGCGAGTCGCTCGCCACGTTCGTGGTAAACAAGCTGCGCGGCACGTTCACCGGCGTGGCCGTCAAGGCGCCGGGCTTCGGCGATCGCCGCAAGCGCCTGCTGGAGGACATCGCCATCCTGACCGGGGGCGAGGTCATCACCGAGGAGATGGGACTCAAGCTGGAGAACACCCAGCTCTCCCAGCTCGGCCGGGCCCGTCGCGTTGTCGTCACCAAGGACACCACGACGGTCATCGACGGCAACGGTGACAGCGAGCAGATCAAGGGCCGCATCAAGCAGATCAAGAACGAGGTCGAGTCCACCGACTCGGACTTCGACCGCGAGAAGCTCCAGGAGCGCCTGGCCAAGCTCTCGGGCGGAGTCGCCGTCGTGAAGGTCGGCGCGGCCACCGAGACCGAGATGAAGGAGAAGAAGCACCGCGTCGAGGACGCGCTGCAGGCCACCCGGGCCGCCCTCGAGGAGGGCATCGTGCCGGGCGGCGGCGTCGCGCTGCTCGCGGCGGCCAGCGCGGTCAAGGTCGACGCGCTGGAGATCGACGACGAGCGGACCGGCGCGCGGATCGTCCTGCGGGCGCTCGAGGAGCCGCTGCGTCAGATCGCCGAGAACTCCGGTCTGGAGGGCTCGGTCGTGGTCAACGACGTGCGCAAGGCCAAGGCAGGCCAGGGCCTCAACGCGGCGACCGGCGAGATCTCCGATCTCGTGGCCGCGGGAGTCATCGACCCGGCCATGGTGACGCGCTCGGCGCTTCAGAACGCCGCGTCGATCGCCAAGAACATCCTCACCACCGAGGCGATCGTCGCCGAGATGCCGGAGAAGAACGGCGGCGGCATGCCCGGCGGCGGCGGCATGCCCGACATGGGCGGCATGATGTAAGCAGGCGGGCACGAACGTGCTTGACGCAGGATCCGAAGGCCCGGCTCACGCCGGGCCTTCGGCGTTGCTGAGGGGCCCCGCCCACCTCGCCGCGGCTTTGTGGTCGGGCCGATGGAGCTCTGACCGCGCCGGGATGCTCCGGACGGATCCACTGCCACCCGGCGTCCTACTCTTCACAGGTTCCGATGACGCCACCGCAAGAGCCCAGCGAGCGCGAGCTCGCAGACCTGGCCGCCCTCGCCGACGGCTCGTTGGCATCCGCCCGGCGGGAGGCGGTGCAGGCTCGCGTCTCGAGCTCGCCGGAGCTGCGGGCACTCGCGGCGGAGCAGCAGCGCGCGGTGGACACGGTGCGGGCGGTGGCCGGCCCGGCACCCGCGTCGCTGCGTGAGCGCATCGGGGACCAGCGTCGGCACGGTGCGCACCACGCCCGCCGCGGACGCCTGCGACTGGCCACGGGACTCGGGGGAGCGCTGGCGGCAGCCGTTGTGGTGCTCGTACTTCTCCTCCCCGGCGGCGCTCCCGGTGGGCCGACGATCGTTCAGGCGGCCGGCTTGACGATGCGCGGGCCCAGCGCGCTCGCACCAACACGCTCCGACGGTTCCCGGCGCGTATCCACGGCCGTCGACGGCATCGCCTTCCCGTACTGGGGCGACGCCTTCGGATGGGAGGCCAGCGGAGCACGCAGCGACCGGCTCGGCGGCCGGCGGGCCACCACGGTGTTCTATGACAAGGCTCACCAGCGCATCGGCTACACGATCGTGTCCGGCACGGCGCTTGCGGTCCCTCGCGGCGTGCGCGCCGACATGCGCCAAGGCATCGCCTTTCGCTCGTTTCGACGCGGGACCGGCCTGATCCTCACCTGGCGGCGCGCGGGCCACACCTGTGTACTCACGGGCGAGCGCGTGCCGTTGGAGTCGCTGCTCGCGCTCGCCGCCTGGCGTTAGGGCGCCCTCAGCGCGGTCCCAGCGTCCTTGCCACCTGGCGACGGGCGCGATACAGCCGGCTGGTCACCGTGCCCTCGGGGACCCGCAGCGCCCGCGCCGCCTCGGTGTAGGAGAGCCCGGCGACGTCGATGGCCACCAGCGCGTCGCGGAAGTCTCCGGGCAACTCCGAGATGGCCCGATAGACCTCCCGGGCCTCACTCGCCGCGGCCGGCTGGGCGCCGGAGCGCACATCGGCCAGGTCGAGCTCCTCGGGGGCGGTCCCTGCGCTGCGGGGGCGACGGCCCAGTGCGCGCTGCTGAGAGATGAAGGTGTTGCGCAGGACGCGCATCAGATACCCGATGTCGTCGTCGCGCTGGACGAGTCGCGGACGAGTGAGCACGCGGGCAAAGGTCTCCTGCACCAGGTCCTCGGCATCCTCGCGGGAACCGCACAGCGCCCATGCGGCGCGGAACAGACGGTCGACGTGGTCGCCGAGGGCATCGGGGTCGAGCTGATGCTCTGGGGTCATGCAGCTGGCGCCCCGGCGCGGCCGGGGGAAGTCAGACTGAGGCGGGGACCGGACGGGGCCCCGGCCCCACGTACCTGGCCGTGGGTCGGATCAGGCGGCCCTCGCGCTTCTGCTCGAGGATGTGCGCGGCCCAGCCCGCCGTCCGCCCGCAGGTGAACATCGACGTGAACATCGGGAAGGGGACCTCGGCCAGATCGAGTACCACGGCCGACCAGAACTCCACGTTGGTGGCCAGGACCCGGTCGGGCTTGCGGGCGTGCAGCTCGGCCAGCGCCGCGTTCTCCAGCGCCTCCGCGACCTCGAAGCGTGGAGAGCGCAGCTCGCGGCAGGTGCGTCGCAGGACGCGGGCTCGCGGGTCCTCTGCGCGGTAGACGCGGTGTCCGAAGCCCATGAGTCGGTCTCCCCGGTCAAGCGCCGACTTCACCCAGCGCTCGGCGTCGCCCATGACCTCCACCTCGTCGAGCATCATCAGCACACGCGACGGCGCGCCGCCGTGCAGGGGCCCCGAGAGGGCGCCCACGGCGCCGGACAGCGCGGCTGCGACGTCGGCTCCGGTCGAGGCGATGACGCGCGCCGTGAAGGTCGAGGCGTTCATGCCGTGCTCGGCGGCCGAAACCCAGTAGGCGTCGATGGCCTTGACGTGCGCCGGGTCCGCCTCGCCTCGCCAGCGGAGCAGAAAGCGCTCGGGGATCGTCTCCCCCTGGTCCACCTCCCCCTGGGGCACCGCTGCACGGTCCGCGCCCCGGGCTGACTGGGCAACGAATGAGAGGGCCATCACCGACGCCCGGGCCAGATCCTCGCGAGCCTGGCGATCGGAGATGTCGATCAGCTGTCGCAGTCCCCAGTCCGAGCTGAGCATGGCCAGCGCCGCCTGGACGTCCACTCGAGGGTCGCCCGAGCGCACGCTCAGCGGGCGCGGCTCGGCGGGCGCCAGTCCAGGCTCGAAGGACCCATCCACCAGCAGGCCCCACACCTTCTCGTAGGGGACCGTACCGACCAGATCCTCGATGTCGATCCCTCGATAGCGCAGCGCGTTGCCGGCCTTGTCGGGCTCGGCAATCTCGGTGGCAAAGGCGACGACGCCTTCGAGCCCCGACTGCACTTCGCTCATTCGCCCGATGTTGTTCTCGTTCACGCGCGGCCCCGTCGATGGGCAGGAAGCGCCAAAGCGTCGCAGATCGCCCCCTTCCGCCGGCGATAGGCTGAACGCGGACCAGCCGCGAGCGCGCCATCCCCCCCACCGACCCTTCCGAACTCCTCTTCTCACCGGTGACCGAGCTCGCCGTTCTCCTCCGCACCGGCGAGCTGAGCTCGCGGGAACTCGTCGAGGCCTCGCTGGCTCGCATCGAAGCCCTCAACGGCCGCCTCAATGCCTTCATCGCCACCGACGCCGAGCGTGCGCTGGCCGCAGCCGAGGACGTGCGCCCCGGGGACGAGCGGCCGTTCGCGGGGGTGCCGCTGGCCATCAAGGACCTCACGCCCGTCAACGGCCTGCCGCTGACGTTCGGGTCGAGCTTCTTCGGGGATTACACGCCGACCTACGACTCCCACGTCGTGCGCCGGTTCCGCGAGGCCGGCTTCATACCCGTCGGGATGACCAACATGCCCGAGATGGGGATCACCCCGGTGTCCGAGCCCCGTCGCTACGGGCCCACGCGCAACCCGTGGGCCACGGACCGGACCCCGGGCGGATCCTCCGGCGGATCGGCGGCTGCGGTGGCCTCCGGGATGGTGCCGATCGCCCATTCCACCGACGGCGGCGGGTCCACCCGCATCCCCGCCGCCTGCTGCGGCCTGGTCGGCCTCAAGCCCGCCCGCGGCCGAATCTCACTGGGTCCGGACGCCGGCGAGCACTTCACCACGGTCTCGGGCTGCCTCACACGCACCGTGAAGGACACGGCGGCAGCACTCGATGTCCTGGCCGGCTACGAGCTCGGAGACGCGACCTGGGCGCCGCCGCCGGCCGAGCGCTTCGCCGCCAGCGCCGCCCGCGAGCCCGGGAACCTGCGGATCGCCTTCACGCTGACGCCGCCGATCACCGCGTCCGTCGACGCCGAGTGCGCCACGGCCGTCCACCACGCGGCCATGCTGCTGGATGACCTCGGCCACGACGTCGAGGAGATCGAGCCGCCGTGGGCCATCCCTGAGCTGCTGCGGCTCTTCACGGTCAGCTTCGGCGCCAGCATCGCGTTGGTCATCGCCCTTGCCGGGAGGCTGGCCGGTCGGGAACCGGCGCCGGAAGACGTCGAGCCTCTGTCCTGGGAGCTGTTCACGCGCGCGGCGCAGGTCACGTCGATGCAGCACCTGGCCGCCGTCACCCAGCTGCAGGCCTTCGCCCGTGGGCTCATCGGGTTCCTCGCCCCGTATGACGCCCTGCTGATGCCCTCCCTGGCCCAGCGACCGGTGGCGATCGGCGAGATCGACTCCTGCAGCGATGACCCGATGGCCGACTTCGCGCGCGCCGCACGGTTCACGCCCTTCACCGCCGTGGCGAACATCACCGGGCTTCCGGCCATCTCGCTCCCCTTTGCCCACGGCCGCGACGGACTGCCGACCGGCATTGCCCTCCTCGGCCGACCGGCGGACGAGGGCTCCCTGCTCTCGCTCGCGACGCAGATCGAGGCCGCCCGTCCCTGGGCGGATCGGCGGCCGCCCGTCGGCTGAGACCCACCGCTATGCCGTGCCGAGGATCGCGCTCATGGATCTCGGCAGCACCCCGAGCCGCTCGGCGTCCGCCGTTCCGCTTCGCGTGGTCATCGAGATCTCCATCAGCTCGGCCTCGTCCCAGGTGGCGAAGGCGCTCTGGCCCATCACCGTCTCCGTCGCCCGCAGGGAGCGCCGGACGAGCCCGAGCGGAACGTGGAGCTTGGGCCGGCGCTTGCCCAACGAGCGCAGCACCAGGTCGACGATCGCGTCGTAGGACAGCGTGTCCGGGCCCGCGAGCTCATAGCGTGTACCCCCAGCCTCCCCGGGTCGCGAGATCAGTGCCATGACGCAGTCGGCCACGTCATCGGCCCAGATCGGCTGGTACACGGCACGGCCGGAGCCCGAGACCGGCAGTACCGGCAGCAGCGCGAGTCGCGCCAGGAGCGTGAGCCACGGATCTCCCGGCGAGTAGACGATCGACGGGGCGACGATCGTGTGGCGCACGCCCGCCGACGCGACGGCCCGTTCGGCCAGCGCCTTGGCGCGAAAGAAACGCGCGCGGCTGTGCTGGGACGCCTCCAGCGCCGAGAAGAACACGAAGTGCTCGACGCCCTCGCGCTGCGCCGCCTGTACCAGCCGCCAGGTGGCGACCCCGTTGAGCTCCTCGATCGACCCGTGGTCCTGGTCGCGAATGGAGGCCGCGAGGTGGATCACCGTCGTCACCCCGCGCAATGCATGGCGGAAGGACATGGGGTCGGAGAGGTTTCCCATCGCGATCTGCACGCGCACGCGCTCCGCCCCCAGGCGGCGCGGATCTCGCACCAGACAGCGGATGGGCTGCTCCGCGACGGTCAACCGCCGCAGCAGGGTCGAGCCCACGAGTCCGGTGGCGCCGGTGAGGAGGATCATCGCGGCGGCAGTCTAGGCACCGCCCGGACAGCGAGCCACCGGCGCGAGGCCTCGAGCAGGCAGATGCCAAGGCGGGGCGGACCACTAGAATGCCCGAGCCGACCGAGCTCCCACAAGGAAACCAATCCATGGCCTACGTCATCGCCGAGCCCTGCATCGGCACCAAGGACAACTCGTGTGTCGAGGTCTGTCCCGTCGACTGCATCCACCCCACACCCGACGAGCCCGACTACGACACGGTCGAGATGCTCTATATCGACCCCGAGGAGTGCATCGACTGCGACGCCTGCGTCGAAGCCTGCCCGGTGGACGCATGCTTCGCCGAGGACCAGCTCCCCGACGAGTGGGTCAAGTACGTACAGATCAACACGGACTACTACACGAAGAAGTAGTCCGGTCGGGCGACGCTCAGACCATCGGGAGCGATGCGCCCACCGGCTTGGGCGCGGGGATCGGCAGGGGCGGCTGCATCACCGGCAGCTCGAGGGGCGTGAGCGCCATGATGCCGCGAGCGGCGTGGTGGATGGCCTGGGCCGCGGGGTCGTCGGGGTCGGCGAACATCAGCGGCGTGCCCGAGTCGGCGTGCTCGCGCAGCGGCATGGTCAGCGGAACCTTGGCCAGCAACGGCACGTCGAGCTCATCGGCCAGGTGCTGGCCGCCGCCCTCCCCGAAGATCGCGTAGCGCTCGTCGGATGCGGTGACGAACCCGGCCATGTTCTCGATCACCCCGGCGATCTCCAGCTTGAACTTCAGCGCGAGCTCCGCCGAGCGCCGCGCCACCTTCTGGGCGGTCGGCTGCGGAGTGGTGACCACGACGAACTTGGCCTGCGGGAGCAGCTGCGCCAGCGTCATGGACACGTCCCCGGTCCCGGGCGGCAGGTCGACCAGCAGGTAATCCAGCTTGCCCCACGCGACGTCCTCGAGAAACTGGGTCAGCGCCTTGTGGAGCATCGGGCCGCGCCACACCACCGGCGCGTCCTCCTTGACGAAGAACCCGATCGACATCACGCTCAGCCCGTGCGCCTCCAGCGGGATGATCTTGGGCTTTTCCTCCGCGTTTACCCCCGGGGTGATGTTCGGACGCTGCGCTCCCAGTCCCATCATGCGCGGAATCGAGTAGCCCCACACGTCCGCGTCCAGCACACCCACGCGCTTGCCCTCCCCGGCCAACGCAGCAGCCAGGTTCGTGGTCAACGTCGACTTACCAACCCCACCCTTACCCGACGCCACGCACAACACATTGGACACCTGCGCCAGGGCGCCTTCCGGCAGCGCCGGACGGCCGAGCTTCTGCTGGAGCGCGCCCTTCTGCTGGTCTGAGAGGACGTCGAAGGAGACGTTGACCGACTGCACGCCGTCGAGGCCGCCGAGCGCCTGCGCGACGCCCTGCTCGAAGTGGCTGCGCACGGGGCAGCCCGCGGTGGTCAAGGACACGACGACATCGACGACGCCGGTGCTCTCGTGGATCTCGATCGAGCGGACCATGTCCAGCTCGACGATCGAGCGGTGCAGCTCGGGGTCGATCACCACCCCCAACGCCTCCGCGACCTGGTCCTTCGTGGGCACGGTCCTATTCTCGCAGGTCTACCGCGAGCGCTCGGCTCGCTGCTTGAGGCCGGCCGCGAACCGGGCGAACGATGGACCCAGGTTGGGGGGAGGTGCTGGCGTGGGAGCCGCCCCGCCGCCTGGCCTATCTCTGGCATATCTACGGAGACCGGGCCGACGCGACCGAGGTGGAGAACTCCTTCGTCGAGGAGGGCGCGGGGACGACTGTGAGGATCGTCCACCGCGGCTGGGACCGTCTGGGGCCCCGCGGGCCCGGGTTGCGTGCCCGGAACCAGCACGGCTGGACCGGGCTGACCGGCGCTTACGAGCGCTGGTTGTTAAAGACCGACGGGACGCCACAAGGGCGCCCCGACGGTTGAGGGAGGAGAGGTGCTGCAGTGCCGGCGAATATGAGGCCGGCACATTGTCCCGATCCGGTGCCTCTCCGCACCGGCCGAGGGAAGTCAGGTGCTAGACGACGCTGACGACACGCTCCTGAGCGTCGGCCGCGATCTTCTGGCCGCTGGCCACCACGTCGTCGACACGCGCCGCGACGGGATTGCTCTTGACGGTGCGCACCGCGCTCGTGCGGCGCCGACGGAGCTCGCGCTCAACCCGCGTGCGGGTCTTCTTGAGCTCGCGCTCGACGCGATTGCGGGCCGTCGTGCCACGACGTTCGAAGCGCTTGACATCGCGCTCGATGCGCTTCTGCGCCCTCGCGCGCGTTCCGTAGGTCTTGGCCAGGTCGCCGACCGTCTCGGCGACGCGATCGGTCGCGGTGAGTGCGGCACCGACCGGGACGAGGACGGCGCGCTCAGCGACGGCCTGGGCCTGCTGGACGGGCGTGCGCTGGTTGATCTCACGGGTTGCGGCGGCGCGCTTGGCGCTGGCGCTGCGACGAGCCGCGGCGCGCTTGCGCGTGGCGGCACCCCGCTTGGCGGCAGCCGTGCGCCGGGTCTGTGTGGTGCGCTGCGTTTGGGTCTGCTCAGCCATGTACTCCACACTCCTCTCGGTCATTCCGAGTTGCGGGGACGTTGATTTCAAGACGTTCGGCGAACATAGCGACCGAACACCTGTTTGTAAACCGTCGCGCCCTGCTTGTTACAGCGTAGCGCAGAGTTTGGCTACAGCACTGGCGGTAATGGTCACGACTTTGTAACAATGAGAACGCGTGTTCGTTCAATCCACGCGGCCGGTGCAGCCAGCTCGTCAGGAGTGGGGAGCATGTCCGGCGCCTGCCAGACCCCATTGAGGGTGCCGATCCCGGCCTGCTCGACGACCGCGTCACAGAAGCGCTTTCCGTTCTCATACTGGCGGAGCTTGAGCTCGATGCCCAGAAGGCGAGCGAGCACGCGTCCGATGCCCGACCGCGACTCGCGCCGGCGCTGCATGGCCGCTCGGAGCGCGGGAAGCGACGTGAGGACCGTGGCGCCGACGGCGTCCATCACGTGCTCTGCGTAGCCCTCGAGCACCGACATCGTGACCTGGATGCGATCGATCAGCTCTCGCTGCTCCGGCCGTGTGACCAGCGTCAGCAGATCCCCCGAGCGCAGGGCGGCCACGAACCCGCGCAGATCCTGGACGCTCGGCAGCCGCAGCAGACGGGAAGCGTCGAGTGACACCTCCACCGAGCCGAGGAGCTCCCGCACGAGCCCGGCGAGATGGTCGCGAAGCCAGGGAACCCCGCCGAATTGGAGCCCATGGGTGATCTCGTGGAGAGCGACCCAGGTGAGCAGCTCATCGCGATCTGCCTTGAAGGCGAGCGCGGCCTCCTCCAGGTTGGGGGCGACGAAGAGCAGCCGAGCCGGGGCGTCGGGGTCGAGCAGCACGACCTCGTACTGACCGAGAACGTGGCGCGCCATGTACCCGAACAGGACTCCCACCTCCCCGGCGATCACAGCTCCCGCGGCGCTCTGAAGCGTCGGCGCGAGCGGACCCAGTCGCTCCCCGACGCGCTCCGTGAGCGGTTCGAGCATCGCCGGGAGGCTGCGGACGTTGGCCTCGATCCAGCCGGCGCGGCTCACGGCCTCGGCCGCCGGCAGTCCGCTCGGCACCCGTAGACCCGTGTACTGCGAGACCACGCGCTCGCTGGTGGCCGCGATCTCGGCCAGAGCCGGAAACGAGGGCGCCGCGGCGCGCGCGGCGGCCTTGGATCCATTGCCTTCGCCGGCTACGAACGTGGCCAGTTGTTGGGCGAGCCTCCAGTCGATCACGCCTCCATGATGACGCAGGCGGCCGGTCGGCAGGCTGGGGGTCGATCCGCGGGCGGGATTCTCAGGCGCGCGGCAGGGCACGCAGCTCGTCGAGTCCGCGCTGCGTCCGGGCCGCGATCACGGGCGAGTGGGGCAGCACGTCCAGCGGTGCCCCCAGCGGGGTCTGGCAAGCCGTGAACGCCACGAAGCCGCCGGCTTCGCGGACGATCAGCTGGGCCGCCGCCGCGTCGACCGCTCGGCACCGCCGCAGCGTGGCCATTGCATCAAAGCGGGCGTCGGCCACCTGGCAGAGCGAGATGGCGATCGAGCCGATGGCCCGTATGCGATGGGCGCTGCCGCGCAGGTCCTCGGCCGCGTCGGCGACCCATCGAGGATCGGCCGACTCGATGCCCAGCACCTCGATCGTCCCGTCCATGCGGCGCTCGCGCGGCGCGACATCGATCGGAGCGTCGTTGAGGCGAGCGCCCTGGCCGCGCGATGCCCTCCATTCCTCGTCGGGGCCGAAGTCGTGCACGTATGCGAACACCACGTCCGCCATCGTCGCCCCCTCCGCGACGGCGATCGAGAGCGAGTAGTTCGACAGTCCTCGCTTGGCGTTCATCGATCCATCGATCGGATCGATGATCACCTGCACCTCGGGGCTGCCGTAGTCCACCTCGCCCCGCTCCTCCGAGACGGCGGTGAAGCGCCGGCCGGCGTCATGGAGGCCGTCGAGCTCGACGAACACCGCATCCTCCGCGGCGCGGTCGATCACCAGCGCCTGGTCACCGCCCTCGCCGCGCCCCGTCTCCACCGCACGCTCGAGGGTGGTCGGGTGATCGGCCATGACCCGGCGCAGCCCTTCGCTGGCGCGCCGGCACGCCGCGAGCCAGTCGGCGTGATCACCAGTCTCGGCGGTAGTGCCGGCGGTCGGGGAGCGCTCCATGCGAGGCATATCCTAGGCGGGTGCCCAGCCAGCCTGTCGACCTCACCGATGCACAGCGCGAAGCCGTCCTGCACCGCGGCGGTCCGCTCCTCGTCGTGGCCGGCGCCGGCACCGGCAAGACCCGAACGCTCGTCGCTCGTTTCGCCGGGCTCGTCGAGGAGGGGATCGCGCCCGAGCGGATCCTCGTCCTGACCTTCTCCCCGGCCGCCGCGGACGAGCTGCGAGGGCGCCTGGAGGCGACGCTCGAGGGCGCCTATGAGGAGCTGGCGGTGGCTACGGTGCACTCCTTTGCCGCGCGGCTGCTGCGCGACGAGGCCCTCCCGGCCGGCCTGGACCCCTTCGCGGCGCCGGTGACTCCCGCCGATCGGCTCGCCCTGCTGCTGGAGCGCATGGACGATCTCCCCCTGCGCCGTCATGACTTCCAGGGCAGTCCGGCGGCGCTGCTGGGATCGCTCATCGCACGCATCGATCGGCTCAAGGACGAGCTGGTCACCGGCGAGGACTACGCAGGGTGGGCGGAGAAGCTCGGCGACGGCGACGCCGGCGCCCGGGAGCGTGAGTTCGCGGCGTTCTACCGCACACACGACCGCCTGCTGGCCGAGTCCGGCCTCCTGGACTTCGGCGACCTGCTGGTGCGCGGGCGCAGGCTGCTGGCCGAGCAGGCGGAGGTGCGCGAGCGCGTGAGCGCGCGCTTGCACCACGTCCTGGTCGACGAGTACCAGGACGCCACCTTCGCCCAGGCCAGGCTGATCGAGCTGCTCACGGGCTCCGGGAACGTCACCGTCGTAGGCGACGACGACCAGGCGGTCCATCGCTTTCGCGGAGCGTCGACGAAGAACCTGCGCGACTTCCGCGCGGCGCAGGGAGATCGGCCCGGCTTCAGGCTCGTGCGGCTGGAGCGCTCCTTTCGCTGTCCGCAGGTCGTGCTGGACGCGGCGCGGGCGGTGGTGGAGCCCAACCCGCAGCGCATTGCCAAGGCGTTGCACGGTCGGGCGGGCGGGGAGATCCGGTTCTGGCGCTGCCTCAACGAGCGGGCGCAGGCCCAGAGCGTGGCAGGTGAGATCGAGGCGGCGCTGGCTGCGGGCGACGCCGGCCCCGCGTCGATCTGCGTGCTCGTGCGCTCCGTGCGGGACGAGGGCCAGGCTGTTGCGGTGGCGCTCGAGGAACGAGCCGTGCCCCACCGGCTCGTGGGCGCGGCCGCCTTCTTCCAGCGAGCCGAGATTCGCGATGTCCTGGCATGGCTGCGGCTGCTCGCCGATCCCGGCGACGCCGGCGCGGTGGTTCGCGCCCTCGCCCGACCGCCCGTGGAGCTGCGCTCGATCGATCTCGCACGCTGCATCCAGATCGCCCGCCGGCGCAAGCTGGACATGGTCTCGGCCCTGGCCGCGGCCACCGAGTCGCCGCAGGTCCCGCCCGAGGCGCGGGACCGCATCCTGGGCTTTCTCAAGCTCTATCGCTCGCTCTCGGCCGTCCTGGACGCCACGCGGCCTGACCTGTTCGTCCATCGCCTGATCGAGCGGCTGGGGCTGCGGCGCCAGCAGCTCTTCGCCGCGCAGTCCGACGTCGTCGAGCGGCTGGTCAACCTCGCGCGCTTTGGTGAGCTGGCGTTGGCCTATGGACGCAGAGCCCCCCAGGCCACTCCGCGGGAGTTTGCCCGCTACATCGCCGCCGTCGCCGAGGCCGGGCTCCGCGAGGAGGAGGCCTCGGGCCCGCCCGACCCCCGGGCGGTGCAGATCATGACCATGCACGCCGCCAAGGGGCGGGAGTTCGAACAGGTCTTCGTCATCGGCCTGCAATCGGCCCGGATGCCCGGGCCGCCTCGCCGGAACGTCGAGCCCGTTCCCGACGCGCTGCTCGAGGAGACGCTCCCGCCCGATTCACCCGAGGCCCACGCCGGCGAGATGCGCCGCCTCCTCCACGTGGCCATCACCCGCGCCCGCACCCGCGTGGTGCTCGCCTACCCCGAACGCTCGGACCGCGGGGCGGTCCAGCCGGCCTCCCCGTTCGTGGAGGAGGCGCTGGCCGCCGTCGGTGGGGAGTGGGAAGCTCGCGAGGAGGAGCTCTTCGGCCCCGCGGAGTCGCTGCACGCGACGTTTCGCATGCTGCGCGAGGAACTGCTCGAGACGGTGTCACGCGCGGGAAGCCGGCTGGGCGAGATGCGCTTTGACACCGACCTCGACGTCTCGCACGCGGTGGTGCGCTACCTCGAGCTCATCAAGCTCGCGGCGCTCATCGAACGCCCGGCGGGACAGTCGGTTCTCGACGCGCTGCCCGAAGTCAACGCACGGCTGGCCCGCGCGGTGACCGCTGAGCAGCGGGAGATCTTCCAGACCTCCGCGCTGGACGAGTACGTGCTGGACGCCGAACGCTCCGAGCGTCGCCGTGCCAAGGTCATCGAGGCCCGCGAGGAGCCGTCGCTGGAGGCATTCCTTCCCCGGCGCGGCGACGGCCTCGTGCTCTCGGCCGGCGACGTCGAGACCTACCGCATCTGCCCGTTGCGCTACAAGTTCGCGCGCGTCTTCCGGATCCCCCAGGAGCCCACGATCAACCAGCGCTTCGGGATCCTCGTCCATCAGGTGCTCGAGCGCTTTCACGCCGGCGGCGGGGCGCAGACGCTCTCTGAGCTGCTGGGCATGCTCGACGCCGGCTGGCGACGCGGCGGCTTCCGCGACACCGAGGAGGAGCGCCAGCTGCGGGGCAAGGCGACCGCGGCGCTGACTCGCTATCACGAGCGCTTTCAGGACGACCCCGCCGATCCCGTCTGGTTCGAGCGATCGTTCTCCTTCAAGCTCGGCGCGCATGTCCTGCGGGGCCGGGTCGACCGCGTCGACCGTCTCCCCGACGGCGGGTATGAGCTGATCGATTACAAGACCGGCCGGCCCAAGACCCCCAGCCAGCTCAAGGAGGACGTCCAGCTCTCGCTCTACGCCGTCGGCGCGCGAGAGGCGTGGCAGCTCGAGGCGGCGCAACAGGCCTATTACTACGTCCTCGACGACACCAAGGTCCCGGTGGCGCGCGGCGAGGTCGACCGGGACTGGATCACCGAGACCGTCCTCGAGGTCGCCGAGGGCATCCTCTCCCAGGGCTTCGAGCCCACCCCCTCCTACTCGGCGTGCTCGACCTGCGACTTTCGCATCATCTGCCCGGCGGCCGAGAAGTAGCAGTCGTCTCCGGCGCTCAGTCCTCGGCTTCCGCGCCGCGCTGACGCAGAAAGCGCTGAAAGTCCCGCGCGATGGTGTCCCCGGAGGGGACGGTGCCGGGGTCGGGCGTGAAGTCCTCGTCGTCGGCGGCGTGCTCCAGGCGCTCGACGAACGCCTGCACCTCGGGATCGCTCTCCACCGCGAGGTTGACCCGGTGCTCGTACTCCGCGGCGCTGCCCTCGAGCTCTGAAGCGTCGACGGACACCCCCACGAGGCCCTCGAGCTTGCGCACGAGAGCCAGAGCCGCCTTGGGGTTGGGTGCGGCCGCGATGTAGTGCGGCACGGTGGCCCACAGACTGGCGGAGGGCAGGCCGGCGTCGGCACAGGCGGCGTGCAGCACCCCCACGATGCCGGTCGGGCCTTCGTAGGTGGCGGCCGCCAGGCCGAGTCGCTGCACGAGCCCATCGTCGGATGCCAGCCCGGTCACGGTGATCGGGCGGGAGTGGGGGACATCGGCCATCAGGGCGCCCAGCGTGACCACGAGCTGTGCGCCCGTGGCCTCGGCCAGATCCACCACGTGGCGGCAGAAGGAGCGCCAGCGCATCGAGGGCTCCTGCCCGGCGAGGAGGATCAGGTCGCGCGGCGCACGCGGCACCCGCGCCTCATAGAACTCGACCTCGGGCCAGGTGATCTCCCGCGCGCGCCCCTCGGTCAGGCGAATGTGCGGTCGGGTGCTCTGGAAGTCGAAGAACTCATCTGAGTCGATGCGCGCAAAGCGCTGGGCGCCGAGCGCGGAGCCCATGAAGGTCAGCGCGGTGGATGCGGCATCCGAGGCGTCGTTCCAGCCCTTGAATGCGCAGACCAGAGCCGGTGCGCGCAAGCCATCCGGGCGGCGATCCCAAACCAACGGCTCCATCGTGTTCACGGTAGCGGATGCGGCCCACCCGGCCGCCGAGCGGGTGGGCCGCTCCGGCGCAGCGGCTTTATTCCAGTAGGCCGCGCCGCATCGCCTCGGCGACCGCCGCGGCGCGATCGGAGACGCCGAGCTTTGCGTAGAGGTTGGTCAGGTGCGTCTTGACCGTCGCCGGGCTGAGGAACAGGTCCTTGGCGATGGCGGGCGCCGAGGCGCCGCCTGCCACGCAGGTGAGGACCTCTTGCTCACGCGACGTGAGGCACGGACGCTGCTCGTGGCTACGGCCTCGCACCTGAGCCACCAGGTCGTCGCGGAGGTTCTCCGGTAGGACCGTCTCCCCGCGGCCCACCCCGGCGATCGCATCACCGATGGTCCGTCCCCCGGCGGCTTTGGAAAGGTAGGCATAGGCCCCCGCCGAGATCGCCTCGTAGACCGTGGGCCCATCGGTGGAGTCCGAGAGCACCAGGACGCGGGTGGGAAGGCCGTCGCGCTGTGCCGCCCGCGTAATCGCGATCGCGTCGAGTCCCGGCATCCGAAGATCGAGCACCGCGACATCCGGCGCGAGCTCACGAATGGCCTGAAGCGCCGCGCGACCGTCGCCCGAGGATCCGGCGAGATCGAGCTCGGGACGTTCTCTGACCACCCTCATCACCCCCTCGCGGTACAGCGGGTGATCGTCGGCGACGAAGACTCGAATGCGTCCCGGCCTGGCTCCCATTGGCGGCTGTTCTACCACCGTCGAGCCTGTGGGGAACCTACGAAGGACGCGCCCCGCGCCGACTGGCGCAGACCCGCTCAGACGCAGAGCTGACGCCTATGCGTTCTGACGCTGCTCGAGCGAATGCACGAAGCTGTCGATCTGCTCTGCGCTGAAGCGCCGCTGGCCACCGGGCGTGCGATACGCACGCAGGTAGCCCAGATCGGCCCAGCGGCGCACGGTGCCAAGCGAAACGCCCAGCTCTTGCGCCGCCTGCGAGGTGGAGAGACCGAGGCGACTGACTGTGGAGGCATTGGGAGACATAGAAGGATTGACGGCATTTCACAGCCGAGCGTGAGTGTTGAACCGCTTTGCACGATCTTTGTCCATGCTGTGGCAGATGAGAGGCGCGCGGGACGGCGCACGATCTCGCGGTCGTGAGGCGAGCGGCCGACCACCGGTCCACTCTACGATGCGCCTCGATGGGCCGATGGTGCGCTCCCGTGCTGGCTGTGATCACCGTGATCACCTCCGGCTGCACGACTGAGAAGTCGACCCCGCCGGCCTCGTGCCTCGCCGGCGCCCAGCCCGTGGTCAGGGCGCTGCGCAGCGCTCCCGGCGCAGTGCGCCTGGAGGACGGCACCGGCCTCTCCACCTGCCTGAAACGCGCCCAGCGCGACGCCGACCTCCAGCAGGTCGGCGTCCTCTTCACCCAGGCGGCCGACGCCCTGGCCATCCAGGCTCGCCGCAGCGACGCCGCCGCCGTTTCACTCGGATACCTGATAGCGGCGGCGCGCCGAGGCGCTCGGACCACCAACGGACTCGCCGCCGAGCTGGTGCGGAGACTGGAGCAGTCGACCGGCACCGACGGTCCGCCGCTCCCGCACCGCGCTGCGTTCCAGCGGGGCCTGGCCGCGGGCGAGCGGCTGGGATGAAGCTCCGGCTCTACCACCACCCCGACGGGGCTCGGGTCGCCTATCGCGAAGCCGGCGTCGGGCCGCCGCTTGCCCTGCTGCACTCGGCGGCGCTCTCCCATCGGGAATGGGAGCCGGTCGTGGAGGCCCTGGCCGAGCGCTTTCGCCTCTTCCTGCCCGACCTGCCGCTGCACGGCGACTCCGAGGACCGGCCTCGGCACCCGTACTCCTTCGACTGGATGGCCGATGTGATCGCCGGGTTCTGCCGCGACACCCTCGGACCGCGGCCGGTGGTGGCCGGGCACGACGCCGGTGCGATGCTGCTCGCGCGAGCGGTCGCCACGGGCCGCCTGACCCCGAGCCGGCTCGTTCTGATGTCGAGTCGCCTGCACGCGGCGCCGGCGAGCAC
>JALYZC010000122.1 GCA_030945905.1 Actinomycetota bacterium | reverse complement strand
GGGCACCGTCGTTGAGCGTCATGGTCTCGTCGTAGAGCTGCGTGAGGTCGATGTCGTTGACCGAGCCGCGTCCTTCGCAACGCGAGCACATGCCGCCGAGGATGCTGAAGCTGCGTCGTTCCTTCGTCGCGCGGCCGGCGCGCTGCACGGTGACCGCGCCCGCGCCGGAGATCGACGCGACGTTGAACGAGAACGCCTGGGGCGAGCCGATGTGCGGCTTCCCGAGCCGGCTGAACAGGATGCGCAGCATCGCGTTGGCATCGGTGGCGGTGCCGACGGTGGACCGGGGGTCGGAGCCCATCCGCTGCTGGTCGACGAGGATCGCCGTCGTCAGCCCTTCGAGGACGTCGACGTCGGGCCGGGCCAGCGTCGGCATGAAGCCCTGCACGAAGGCGCTGTAGGTCTCGTTGATCATCCGCTGCGACTCCGCGGCGATGGTGCTGAAGACGAGCGAGCTCTTTCCCGAGCCGGAGACGCCGGTGAACACCGTCAGCCGGCGCTTCGGGATCTCGATGCTGACGTCCTTGAGGTTGTTCACCCGCGCGCCGTGCACACGGATCAGGTCGTGGCTGTCGGCAACGCGCAGCGCAGGCGACTGCGTGTCCATCCTCGGGGCCATGCTCATCGTGTCTCGGTCTGTTGGGCGGAGCCACTGTAGGCCCGCAGCACGGTCTTGATTCCTTGGGTGGAGGAGCCAATCATGGTCACTCGCAGAAGGTCGCGTGGCGCTTCCGCCGCGCGACTCAGTTCGGCGCGATCCCCAGATAGGGCAGTGCGAAGGATGCGATCTTCTGGAAGGCGGGAGCGGCGACAGCGCCCCCGTAGGTCTCCCCCTGCGGCTCGTCGACCATCACGGCGACGAGCAGGCGCGGGTCGCGTGCGGGCGCGAAGCCGACGAAAGAGGCGACGAACTTGGTGTCGGAATAGCCGCCGCTGATGGGGTCCGGCTTGTTCGCCGTCCCGGTCTTGCCCGCGAGCTGGTAGCCGGGGATCGAGACCTCGCTGGCCGTGCCTCCCGGCGCCAGCACGCCCTGGAGCATCTGGCGCAGGCTGGAGGCCACCTGGGGCGAGATGACCCGGCGGCCGCGCGACCCCCGCACCGCCTTGCCCCGCGCCCGCATGAGGATGCGGGGCGTGCGCAGGATGCCGCCGTTGGCGATGGCGGCGTAGGCGCTCGCCATCTGCAACGGCGTGACCGCCAGCCCCTGTCCGATCGGCAGGTTGCCCATCGATGAGCCCGAGTAGTCCTGCAGACGGGGGACGATGCCCGTCCCCTCCCCCGGGAGGCCGATCCCGGTGGCACTGCCGAATCCGAAGGCGCGGACCCATTGGTCGAAGCGCGCCGACCCTTCCCGCGCGGCGATGGTGACCGCGCCCACGTTGCTGGATTGGGCCAGGATCTCCGCAGTGGTGAGCGTCTCGTAATCTCGCGCGTGGGCTTCGCCGATCGTACGATCGGCGACCTGGATCTGGGGAGCCAGGTTGAAGCTCGTCTCCGGCGTCACCTTCCCGTCGGTCAGCGCACCGGCCACCGTGAAGGACTTGAACGTCGAGCCCGGCTCGTACGCGGCGCCGACCGCCCGGTTCTCACGAGCGTAGTCGGGGGCGTCCGCCCAGCGGTTGGCATCGACGCGCGGCCAGTTCGCCATCGCCAGCAGCTCGCCGGTCCGCGGGTCCATGACCAGCGCCATCGCCCCCCGGGGGCTGAACTTCTTGCCCACCTCGTTGAGCGCCTGCTCGGCCTGGTTCTGGATCGCCGAATCGATGGTCAGGCGCACGTCGGTGCCCGGCTTCGCCGTGTGCTGGTCCTGGAAGGAAATCGGCTGGCCCAGCGCGTCCTTGACCACGCGCCGCCGTCCGTCGTGGCCCCGCAGGATGCGATCCTCGACGAGCTCGACGCCGGCCAGGCCATGGCCATCGGTGCCGACCGTCCCCAGCAGCTGCCCCGCGAGCGAACGCTGCGGGTAGGTGCGGTTTGTCGCCGGAGTGAACTGGAGGCCCTCGAGGTGAAGTCGCCGGAGCTGGCGGGAGCGGGTCGAGGGCAGCTGCCGGGCGAGGTACACGAAGCCCGTGTCTCGCCGCGAGAGCTTCTTGAGCACCTGATCGACCGGCTGGCGCAGGGGCGGGGCGATGCGGCGGGCCGCCGACAGCGGATCCTTGATGATCAGCGGATCGGCGGCCACGTCGTCGGCGGGCTCGGACACCGCGAGCTCGATCCCCTTGCGGTCACTGATCGTGCCGCGAGGCGCGGGCACCGGCTCCTGCGTGACCTGCTGAGCCGTCGCAGCCTGGCGCAGGGATGCGCCCTTGACCACGCCGAGGTAGGCCGTACGAAGCCCGGCGATCGCCAGAAGCGCCAGGGTCCCGGCGAACAGCAGGCCGATGCGCCGGTCGAGCGACGACAGCGGCCCGCGCCGGGGCACGGCTAGCGGCCGGGTGCGGCGATTGCTCCGGCACCCGCGTCTGCCGCATCGGGCGGCGCGGCTCGATCCGAGGGGGCAGAGGTGTCGGTCGGGGCACCGTCGGCGACCGGGGCGGCGGGGCTGGGAGACTCCGCGGCCGGCGTGGCCGCCTGGTCGCCTTCGCCGGACGGGTCAGACGCAGACGCCGGCCCGCCACCCTGCGCCGACCCCGACGGGGTCGAGGTGGATCGGCTCTGGTTGGACCCCAGAGCCCGCGCGGCGGCGCGGGCATCCTCAGGGCCGCGGGCGGCCAGGTAGGTGACGCGACCCGCATCGGGTGCGATGAGGCCCAGCTTGGCTCCCATGGCCTGCACGCGCTGCTCGGCCGACAGCCGCGACACCGTCGCTCGCAGCTCGCCGTTTCGGCGCTCCAGGTTCGCGCTCTGCGCCACGGCCCGTCCGATGCCCGAGTTCAGCTTGAGCAGCGTGACCTGCATCGCCACGATGCCGATCAGCAGGAAACCCACGAGCACGATCCACGCGCGGCCGCGGACCAGCCGGTCGGTCAGTCGATGATCGGGCAGCGCCCGAAGCCACGCGAGCAGCCGCGCCCCCCGCGTGGGCGCCCCCACGACCCGACGGCGGACCGGCTGTGCCGGTGCCCGAACGGGGACGGCAGCGGGCGCGGGTCCCGAGACGCGTCGGGGGCCGCGCGGCGCGATGCGGGGCGCGCCCGCAGCCGCAGCGGTGGCGTGGCCTTGGCC
>JALYZC010000081.1 GCA_030945905.1 Actinomycetota bacterium | reverse complement strand
GCTTGCGCTTGGGGCCGCGGGGCACCGGGACCTCGACGACGTCGTTGCGCTTATGCCCAATCAGCGCCTTGCCGACGGGGGACTCGTTGGAGAGCCGGTTCTCGGCGGGCTTGGCCTCGGCCGACCCGACGATCGCGTATTTGACGGACTTTCCCGTCTTCTCGTCCTTGACGTGGACGACGGAGCCGACGCGGACCTGGTCGGTGGAGAGCGCCTTGGAGTCGATCACCGAGGCGGATCGCAGCTTGTCCTCCAGCCCGGCGATCTTGGCCTCGAGCATCGCCTGCTCGTTCTTGGCGTCGTCGTACTCGGCGTTCTCGGCGATGTCGCCGAACTCGCGGGCTTCCTTGATGCGCTCGGCGACCTCACGGCGCTTCTCGGTTTGCAGGATTCGGAGCTCGGCGTTGAGCTTCTCGAGGCCTTCTGGGGTGAGGATGACGTCCTTCGGCATGGCTGGCCCGCGCTTGCTGTCAGGCCGCTCCGAGCCAAGGAAAAACCCGCCACATGGCGGGATCATGGTCCGGCGCAGCGGTGTGAGGGGCGCGGAAGTATAGCGCCGTCCGCGCGCCTTCCGAGTGATTTTTCACCTGGCCCCTCAGGCGGCTCGGGCCGGGCGCAGACCGGCGAGGATCGCGCGCGCCTCCTCGGTGCCCTCGCTGCGCTGAAGCGCATCCTGGAGGTCGCGCGCCGCCTCGAGGCGGACGAGGTACCAGGGGTAGAACTTGCGCAGATAGCGTGCGGCGCGCGCGGCCCCGAAGTGCTCCACGGCGCGGTCCATCACCCACTCGAGCTCGTCGAGCACCTCGTCCGCTGACGGAGCGCCGACCCGACGGCCCAGGACCTGGGCGAACAGCCACGGGTTGCCCAACGATCCGCGGGCCAGCATCACGGCGGCCGCACCGGTCCGCTCGAACACGTCGTCCACCGCCTCGGGATCGTGCAAGCCGCCGGTCACGATCACCGGCGTCGGCGCCAGCTCGGCTACGAGGTCCCGAGCCAGGTGGTAGTCGGGCGTGCCCTTGTGCTGCTGGGACGCATGCCGAGGGTGAAAGGCGATGCCGGCGACGCCCGCCTCGGCGACTAGGCGCTTGGCCAGCTCGACTCCCGAGCCGTCGCCCGGGCGCTCGCCGGAGCGCAGCTTCACCGTGATCGGGAGGCCGCTGCCCTCACCGGCGGCGCGGGCCAGCGCAAGCGCCCGCTCGGGATCGCGCAGGAGCGCGGCGCCCGCCCCGGTCTTGCACACCTTGGCCACCGGGCAGCCCATGTTGAGGTCGATGAGGTCCGCTCCCGCTTGCGCGACGTGGGCCGCCGCCGAGCGCATGACCTCGGGGTCGCTTCCGAACAGCTGCACCGACACCGGATGCTCGTCGGGGTGGATCGTGAGCATCTCGGCACAGGTTCGCTCGTTGCGGTAATGCACACCGAAGCTCGAGACCATCTCCGACACGGCCAGGCCGGCCCCATAGCGCCGGGCCTGCAGACGCACGAACCAGTTGCCGATCCCGGCGAGCGGGGCGAGCAGGACCCGATTGGCGATCTCGACGTCGCCGAGGACCCAGGAGTCGGTGAGCGAGCGCACCCACCCATCGTAGGAGAAGGCCTACGCCTCGTGGCGCTCGTAGATCAGCCGCAGGCCCGTGAGCGTCAGCAGGTCGTCCGCCTCGTCGATCGTCTCGGTGAACGGGAACACGGCGCCGGCCAGGCCCCCCGTGGCGACGGTGCCGGCCTTCTCGCCCAGCTCGGCCCGCAGGCGGGTGACGATGCCGTCCACGAGGCCGGCGAAGCCGTAGACCATCCCGGAGCGGATCGCGTCGACGCTGGATTTGCCGATCAGCGAGCGCGGCTCGCCCAGGTCGATCTGCGGCAGCTTCTCCGCGCGCTCGATCAGCGCTTCGAGCGAGATCTCGGCTCCCGGCGCGATGATGCCCCCCAGGTACTCGCCCTGCGCCGAGACGGCGTCGAAGGTGATCGCCGTGCCGAAGTCGATGACGATGCAGGGACCGCCGATGCGCTCGTAGGCGGCGATTGCGTTGACCAGGCGATCCGCGCCGAGCTCGCGGGGGTTGTCGATGCGGATCGGCATCCCCGTGCGCACGCCCGGTCCGACCACCACCATCGGATGATCGAGGTAGCGCGCGGCCATGCTCGACCACTCCACGCCCAGCCGCGGGACGGTGGAGGAGACGATCGAGCCGTCGAGGTCGTCGAAGGTCATCGCACGCAGCGCCAGGAGGTTGCGCAGGAGCACGCCGAGCTCGTCCGCCGTGGAATCGCGCGCGGAGGTGAAACGCCAGTGCTCCACGAGCTCGTCATCGCGGAAGGCTCCGATGTGGGTCTGCGTGTTTCCGACGTCGACCGCGAGGAGCACGGGGCGATTATGCTCGACCGAGGAGCGGCGGCCCGGCGCGGCGGACGGCCTGCCCGGGGCCCAGGGCATCCAGCGCGTCGGACAGGCGCGTCCCGTCGGGCGTGGTCAGCCCGGGGTCGAGCTCGAGCAGGGGCGCGAGCACGAAGCGACGGGCCGTAACCTCGGGGTGGGGCAGCTCGAGGCGCGCCGAGCGCCGGCGCATTCCGCCCAGCAGCAGAACGTCCACGTCGATCGGGCGCGGCCCGTGTCGCCGGTCCTCCGGAACGCGGCCGAGCTCGGCCTCCACCGCCTTGCAGGCAGCGAGCAGCTCGTCAGGCCCACGCTCGGTGCGAATGCGCACGCAGGCGTTGAGGAACTCGCGCTGGTCGGGCACCTCCCCGACCGGCTCGGTCTCATAGACCGAGGAGGACGCGAGCACCTCGACGCCGTGCCCCGGCAGCGAACCCGCCGCCGCCTCCAGGTGAGCCCGGCGATCGCCCACGTTGGACCCGAGCCCGAGGTATCCGATCCGCACGCTACGCGGCTCCTTCGTGCACGCCGACCCGGTCGTGCAGGCGGCGCAGGGGTCGGGGCGCCCACCAGTTCCACCGCCCCATCAGCGCCATCAACGAGGGCACGAGCAGGGCGCGCACGAGCGTCGCGTCGATCACCACGGCCAGCGCGGTTCCCAGGCCGACCTCCTTGATGAAGACGATCTCCGAGGTCGCGAAGGCGCCGATGGCGACACAGAACAGCAGCGCAGCCGCGCTGACGATCCGTCCGGTGCGCTGCAGGCCGATGGCCACCGCCTCGCGCTCGCCCGCCCCGTCGTCGCGCGCCTCCTTGATGCGGGTCAGCAGGAACACGCCGTAGTCGGTGGAGAGGGCGAAGGCCAGCACGAACAGCAGTATGGGCTGCGTGGACTCGAGCCCTCCCTGGCTCGAATAGCCGAGCAGCCCTTCCAGGCGCCCGTCCTGGAACACGACGACGAGGACGCCGAAGGCCGCGCTGAGCGTGAGCAGGTTCATCACGAGTGCCTTGATGGGCAGGATCACCGAGCCGGTCATCAGGAACAGCACGACGAGGGTGGTGACGGCCAGCAGCGCGAGCGCCGCGGGTATGTGCTCGGCCAGACTGGCCTGCTGGTCGACCAGGCGGGCGCTTTGCCCGTCGACCCGGCCGTGGAGGCCCGCGCGCACGTCGCGGATGTCGCTGACCAGCTGCTTGCTCTCGGGGGCGAGGCTGTCGGCGCGCGATAGCACCTCGATGCGCCAGGTGTTGGCATCCAGAGGCTGTGCAGGGCTCACGGCTGCAGCTCCCGGGAGTACGCGCAGCCGCGCCGCGTAGCGCGCCACCTGAGCACCGGCATCGCGCGGTGCCGCGACGGCGACCGACAGCGGGGTGCTCCGGTGCGGGGGAAAGTCGGCGGCCAGCGAGTCCGAGACCTGCCTCGCACTCGCGCTCTTGGGCAGGACCGAGGCGTCGACGCCGGTGAAGGTCACGCGCAGGAAGGGCAGGCCGAGCACGACGAGCAGCGTGGCGGCGGCCACGGCGATGGCGCCCGGCCGCCGCATGACGGTGCGCGAGAGGCGGTACCAGACCCCCGCCGAGTCGGCCCGGGCCTCGCGCTCGGCGGCGTGCTGCCACCGGCCGGGAGCCAGGGCGTTGACGCGCGAGCCCAGCACCGCGAGCACGGCGGGCAGGGCGACCAGGGCCAGCAGGGCGGCGACGCAGGCCACGATCATCCCTCCCACCCCCATCGAGTAGAGAAAGCGCTGCGGAAACAGCAGCAGCGACGCCAGCGCCGCGATGACGGTCACCGAGGAGAAGGCGACCGTACGTCCCGCCGTGGCGAGCGTGCGCCGTATCGCCTCCGGGCCGGGGCCGACCCGCGCGAGCTCTTCGCGATACCGGGAGAGGATGAACAGCGAGTAGTCGATGGCCAGGCCCAGTCCCATCCCGGTCACCAGGTTGAGCGCGAAGATCGAGAGATCGGTGAACTGCGCTGCGATCTGCAGCCCCAGGAGGGCTCCCACGATGGAGAGGCCTCCGAGCACGGGCGGGAGCGCGGCCGCCACGAGACCACGGAAGACCCACAGCGAGAGCAGGAAGAGGATGGGGAAGGCGAGCAGCTCGGCGCGCGCGAGATCGGCCGAGACCTGGTCGCCGACCTGGCGGTTGGCCAGCCGAGGGCCTCCGAGCTTGACGCCCGCCTGGTGACCCAGGCGGGCGTTGAGACGAGTGGCCGTGTCGTCCTTGGCGTCGACCGCCGAGCCGCGGAAGTACGCCGCCAGGTAGGTCGCAGCGCCATTGCGTGACACGAGCGCCGGGTCCGGGGTGTTGGAGATCGACACCACCCGGGCCACGCCCCGGTCAGCCGCGATCTGCCGGGTCATGTCGGTCACCCGCGCCTTGCCCGACGCGCTGCGGACGGGCGCGCCGGGTGCCACCAGCGCGATCAGGTCCGGCTCTGCGCTCGCCCCGCCCGCCCGCTCGAGCACGTGACGAGCGGCGACGCTCTCGGACGCCGGATCCTCGAAGTTGTCGCTGCCGGCCTTCATGACGCCGGCAACCGGACCGCCGAGCACGCCGGCGATGACCGCGAAGACGAGTGTGACCAGCACGATGCGGCGGGGGTGCGAGCTGGCAAGGCGGGCGATGAAGATCAGCATGGCGTTCCCCCTCCGGGTCGGGTGCTAGAGCTCTGAAGGTTGTGAGTACTCACTGTCATCTGGGAACAAAAAAAGACGGTCACCCGCGCTGAGATCGGCCCCCATCCCCCATCAGGCGGCGAGCCCACCCGCCGCGATCGGCCAGCTCGGGCAGGTCCATGGCGGCGGCGACATTGAGCAACATGCCGGTGGCGAAGAACAGGCGCACCTCATCTTCACTCGCGCCTGACAAGCGCTCCACCTCGCGATAGAGCTCCCCGTACCCTTCGCGGGCCACCGCGCGGATCTCCTCGTCGCCGCACGCCGCCTGCAGCTGCAGCTGAGCCAGGAGCAGCTCGCGGTCCTCCAGCAGCGCGATGTAGGCCTTGCCCATGCGGCCGAGGATCGGCTCGGGGCCATCGGTCTCGGCCGCCGCCCGAAACGTCTCGCGTGTCCGGTCCATGCAGCGGCGCGCGCACGCCAAGAACAGCTCCTTCTTGGTCCCGAACAGGCGAAACAGATAGGGCTGGGAGATGCCGGCCCGCCGAGCGATCGCCTCGGTGGAGGTTCCGTGCAGGCCCTGGGCAGCAAACGCGCCGAGCGCCGCCTCGAGCACCTGCTCGCGCCGCTCCTCGGCGGTGCGGCGCTGACTCGAGGCCGACGGCGCTGCCATGGCGAAAAGTTAGTGAGTACTCACTCTGCTGTCAAGCGCATTCTCGCCACAGCTCCACGGCCACCTCTTCGACCGGCAGGGGAATCGGGGGTTCGGGCTTTGCCGCCTTCACCCAGACACTCTGGAGCCGGTAGGCGTCGAGCAGGCGGTCGGCCACCGCGGAGCACAGACGCTCGAGCGTGCGGTAGGAGCGCTGCTGGGCGACGAGCGCCACCGCCTGGCAGACCTCGGCGTAGTCGACGGTGTCGTCAACCCGATCGGTGAGGGTGGCATCGCACTCGCCGACATCGAGGCGCAGGTCGAACACCACGCGCTGGCCCACCTCCTGCTCGGCGACGCTGACACCATGGTGGGTGTACAGCGACAGCCCCGAGATCTCGACGGTGACGTCGGTCTCGGCTCCTCCGTCTGCGTCGAGGTCCTCCGCCCCTAGCTCCTCGTCGCCTGTGGGCTCGTCGTCCATCGCGGCTTGACCGTAGCAGCGGCCACAGCGAGGCCATCGCGCACGGCGGCGACATCGTGCACGCGAAACACCGACGCACCCCGTTCGAAGGCCAGCACGTTCGCCGCCACCGTGGCGGAGACCCGGTCGGCCACCTCCCGCCCCGTCAGCGCTCCGAGGAAGGCCTTGCGCGAGACGCCGACGACGACGGGGCGGCCGATGGCGACGATCTCCTCCAGCCGCGCCAGCAGGTCGAGGTTGTGCGCGACCGTCTTGCCGAATCCGATCCCGGGATCGAGCATCACCTGCTCCTCGGCCACGCCCTCGGCCCTGGCAAAGCTCAGTCGTTCTTCGAGGAAGGACTTGACCTCGGACACGACATCGTCGTACCGCGGATCCGACTGCATCGTCCGCGGCTCGCCGAGCATGTGCATCAAACAGCAGGGAAGGGCGCAATCGGCCACCAGGCCCGCCATGGCCGGGTCGCCCCGGAACGCCGTGACGTCGTTGACGTACCGGGCACCGGCTTCGACGGCGGCCCCCGCCACGGCCGCCTTCGAGGTGTCGACGGAGATGCGCGCGCCGGTCTCGGCGGCGGCCAACCGCTCGATCACGGGGACCACCCGCGCCGCCTCCAGCGCGGCGGGCACCGGCTCCGCGCCGGGTCGCGTCGACTCACCCCCCACGTCGAGGAACTCCGCCCCCTCGCGGGCCAACTCGACGCCATGGCCCACAGCGGCGTCCGCATCGAGGAACCGCCCCCCGTCCGAGAACGAGTCCGGCGTCACATTGACGACGCCCATGATCGAGAAGTCGCTCGCCATCGCGCGAAGGGTGAGCCTAGCCGTCTGACGAGCGTCTCGGCGTGACTGGCCAGGACGCAGGGTTGGGCACAGTGCTGTGCACGGGCCCAACCCGAGGACGCCGCCAGGCGCGCCGAGACGCCGTCAGGTCAGGGGAGCGTGGGCTTTTCGGGCGGATCGAGCCCGCGAAGCTCCGCGGCCCCCCCGGCCAGACCGGGGCGCGGCAGCGGCCGGGGGGCCTCGCGCTCGGGTCGGTCGGCGGGGTCGGGGTCAACGGGCAGCTCCGGGCCGGTGGACTCCTCGGGCGGGAACACGTCGTCCGCGCTCTTGCCGGCCAGAAGTGCCTCGAAGTCCTCCTTCTCAATCGTCTCGCGCTGGACGAGGACCTCGGAGATCTTGCCCAGCGAATCGCGATGGGCCGTGAGAATGTCCTTGGCCTGCTGATGCGCGGACTCGACGATCCGGCGGATCTCATCGTCGATCTCGCGGGCGATCTCGTCGGAGTAGTCGGGCTCGGAGGAGAACTCTCGTCCGAGGAAGGGCTGGCCGTGGTCGTGGCCGAACACCCGCGGCCCGAGCTTCTCGGACATGCCAAAGCGCATGACCATCTGCTTGGCGGTCTTGGTCACCTTCTCGAGGTCATTGGACGCGCCGGTGGTGATCTCGCCGAACACGATCTCCTCCGCGGCGCGTCCGCCCAGGGTCATGGCCATCGTGTCCTCGAGCTCGGCCCGAGTGGTCAGGAACTTGTCCTCGGTGGGCAGCGAGATCGTGTAGCCCAGCGCCTGGCCGCGGCTGATGATCGAGATCTTGTGGACGGGGTCGGAGTGCTCGAGGTAGTGGCCGACGATCGCGTGTCCCATCTCGTGGAAGGCCGTGATCAGCCGCTCCTTCTCGGACATGACCCGGGTCTTCTTCTCCGGGCCCGCGATCACGCGCATGATCCCCTCTTCGAGCTCCGTCTGGGTGATCTCGCGCTTGCCGTTGCGGGCGGCGAGCAGCGCCGCCTCGTTCACGAGGTTCGACAGGTCGGCTCCGGTGAAACCGGGGGTCTGGCCGGCCAGGGTGTCGACTTCGATCACCCGGGCCAGCGGCTTGCCGCGGGTATGGACCTCGAGGATCTTCTTACGGCCGACGCGGTCGGGCCGGTCGACGACGATCTGACGGTCGAAGCGACCCGGGCGCAGCAGCGCCGGATCGAGGATGTCGGGCCGGTTGGTGGCGGCGATGAGGATGATGTTGTCCTTCATCTCGAAGCCGTCCATCTCCACCAGTAGCTGGTTGAGCGTCTGCTCGCGCTCGTCGTGACCGCCGCCGAGGCCGGCGCCGCGGTGGCGCCCGCCATCCTGTTCATCGACGAGCTCGACGCGCTAGGTCGCCGGCGCGGCAGCGGCGGGGGCGGCGGCGGCAGTGACGAGCGCGAGCAGACGCTCAACCAGCTGCTCGTGGAGATGGACGGCTTTGAGATGAAGGACAACATCATCCTCAT
>JALYZC010000080.1 GCA_030945905.1 Actinomycetota bacterium | reverse complement strand
CTTGTGGACGGGGTCGGAGTGCTCGAGGTAGTGGCCGACGATCGCGTGTCCCATCTCGTGGAAGGCCGTGATCAGCCGCTCCTTCTCGGACATGACCCGGGTCTTCTTCTCCGGGCCCGCGATCACTCGCATGATCCCCTCTTCGAGCTCTGTCTGGGTGATCTCCCGCTTGCCGTTGCGGGCGGCGAGCAGCGCCGCCTCGTTGACGAGGTTCGACAGGTCGGCTCCGGTGAACCCGGGGGTTTGCCCGGCCAGCGTGTCGACCTCGATCGCCCGCGCCAGCGGCTTACCGCGGGTATGGACCTCGAGGATCTTGGCCCGGCCCTTGCGGTCGGGCCGGTCGACGACGATCTGGCGGTCGAAGCGCCCGGGGCGCAGCAGCGCGGGGTCCAGGATGTCGGGCCGGTTGGTGGCGGCGATGAGGATGATGTTGTCCTTCATCTCGAAGCCGTCCATCTCCACCAGCAGCTGGTTGAGCGTCTGCTCGCGCTCGTCGTGACCGCCGCCGAGGCCCGCGCCGCGGTGGCGCCCCACGGCGTCGATCTCGTCCATGAAGATGATGCAGGGGCTGTTCTGCTTGGCCTGCTCGAAGAGGTCGCGCACCCGGGACGCGCCGACCCCGACGAACATCTCCACGAAGTCAGACCCCGAGATCGAGAAGAACGGCACCCCGGCCTCGCCCGCGACGGCGCGAGCCAGCAGGGTCTTGCCGGTGCCCGGCGGCCCGTAGAGCAGCACGCCCTTGGGGATCCGTGCCCCCAGCGCCTGGAATTTCTTCGGGTTCTCGAGGAACTCCTTGATCTCGTGGAGCTCCTCGACCGCCTCGTCCACGCCGGCCACGTCGCGGAAGGTGATCTTGGGCGAGTCGACCGACAGTCGCTTGGCCCGCGACTTTCCGAACGACATCACCTTCGACCCGCCGCCCTGGACCTGGTTCATCAGGAAGATCCAGAACCCGATGAAGATGATGAACGGCAGGACGGTGGTGAGCAGGGTGAACCACCCGTTGGTCTTCTTGCCCTCGACGTTGAACTGCGGCCCGTTCGGCGCCTTGCTGAGCCGATTGATGACGTCCTTGCTGTAGGAGTCGGGGTAGCCGACGTCGTACTTGCGCCCCCCCGTCGTCGTGACGTCGATCGTGTTGTCCTTGGTCTTCAAGTCGGCGCTCTTGATCTGCCCCTCGTCGATCTGCGCGAGGAACTGCTTGAACTCCGGCTTCTTGGTCTCGCCGCTCGGGCTGATCAGCCGCTGCGCGAAGAACGCGAGGACCACCACGATCAGGATGGGAAAGGCTGCGCTCTTAAAGAACCTGCTCATGACGGTGTCCCGGCGCGCCCGGTGCCACCGCGGACACGGCGCGCAGGAGAGTCAAGGCTACCATGGCGCCTGCGCGGTCCCCGGGGGACGGAGACGGCCGGCGGCCGGTGCCGACCGAAGCATGTGGGCAGGGTCTGCATGTGCATTGTCCTACGTCGTCGGCGCCCGTACGGATGCGCTTGAGGATCTCGCATCCGCGGCGGGCGGATCAGACAAGCGCAAGCGCCGCGACGTAGGGCAGGTTGCGGAAGCGTTCGTCGTGATCGAGCCCGTAGCCGATGGCAAATTTATCGGGTATCTCGAAGCCGACATAGCGGGTGGGCAGCTCGACCTTGCGCCGCTCGGGCTTGGTGAGCAGGGCGCACACCTCGAGCGACCGGGGATCGCGTGCCCCCAGGTTGCGCAGCAGGTACTGCAGCGTGAGTCCGGAGTCGACGATGTCCTCGACGATCAGCACGTCGCGGTCCTCGATCGAGCCATCGAGGTCCTTGAGAATTCGCACGACGCCCGACGAATCCGTCGCCGACCCGTAGGACGCGACGGCCATGAAATCGAGCTCGCACGGTATTTCTATCTCGCGCATGAGATCGGCGAGGAAGAAGACCGCCCCCTTGAGCACCCCGACGAGGAGGAGGGTGCGCTCGCCGCCTAGCGGTCCATAGTCGCGGCTGATCTGTCCACCGAGCTCGCGGATGCGGTGCTGGAGCTCATCCGCCTGAACGAGGATTTCGCCGATCGCGGGTTCGCGCATGACCAGCAGGCTAACGGCAGGGCCGAGCGCTGGCCGCCCCCGGCCGGGTCAGCCCGGAACCGGCTCGCAGTCGCGTTCGCGCCGGGCAACGTGATCCCGGAACGCGCGGTCGTCCTCCGGGCGCCAGCCATCCCCGGGCGCCCCGCCGTCGCGGTCGGAGGGATCGTGGCCGTTCCCGCCGCCTCCGTCGCCGTCGCTGTCGTCGTCGAGGGAGCGTCCCAGCCACGCCGCCACCGACAGCGACTCCACCCCCATACCGACGAACGCGGCACTCAGAGCGGCCTCGTCCAGCAACAGCGCGCCACAGCCGGCGGCGTAGCACAGGGCGGCGGCCGTCGCCAGGCATCGCCAGGTCACGAGCTTGGGTCGCCGCCGGGGCGGCCGTCCCCAGAACGCCGCCGCCAGCGAGGCAACGACGATCCCGGCGAGCACGAAGCGAACCCACAGCGGCACCACCATCTCGCGCACCGTAGCGCGCCGCGCTCCACTCGCCAAGCCGAGTTTCGCCCTGGCGATCAGCTCACCGGGTCGGCGCTCAGTCGCACCGCCCTGGTGGTGGTCGAGGTGATGCGAAATTGCTCGGCGGTGGCGATGCCGGGAACCCAGGCGATCACGCCGGCGCTCTCCACGACGGGCCACGACCGCCGCCGCTCCCTGGCCAGCTTGCGGTCGGTGAAGAGGTCCTGCAGCGTTCGGGTTCCGCCGAGGCCGAGCGGCGCCATGCGATCGCCGGGCCGCCAACCTCGGACCCGGAGCTCGCCGGTGAGGGAGTCGGCGTCGAGCGCGCCCTCGCACACCCGCGCCGCGCAGCTCTCGGCCTGCACCAGCCACGAACCGAAGCGGACGGCCCCCGGCACCGGGAGCCTCTGCGGCGCCGGTGCCACCGGCGGCGCACCCGCTGCGAAGCGCAGCGCCCCGTACTCGGCGAGGGCTCGCACGCCACCTTCGAGCGCGAGCTCGGCGCTACCGGGACGCCCGCAGAGTGCGAGTAGCTCCTCGGCGCGCTCCGCGGCGGCGGGCACCGGGCGCCCGGCGGCGTCTTCGGCGAGCCGGCGCAGGAGAAGGCGGCGCAGGGCTGGGCGCTGCCCGGCGAGCTCGGTGCCGGGC
>JALYZC010000043.1 GCA_030945905.1 Actinomycetota bacterium | reverse complement strand
GTACGCGGCGCCCCGCGCGCTCTCGGTGTGCAGCAGCATCTGGGCGCAGCGGTGGGCGACGGCCTGAAACGATCCGACCGCGACGCCGAATTGCTTGCGCTCCTTGACGTACTCCAGCGTCATGTCGAGCGCGCGCTGGCAGACGCCGACGACCTCGGCCGAAATTGCGCTGCGCACCCTCTCCGCCGCGCCCGCCTGCAGCGTCCCCCCTGATCCGTGCACGCGCGCAAAGCGCCGGGTCGGGTCGATCGCCTCCAGCGGCTCGGTCACGGGAGCTTCGACCAGCTGAGCCTCGTCGCCGACGATCAGGACGACCACCGCGGCGCCGGCCGCATCGGCGGCCAGGTCGGGCGTACCGATCCCGGCGGTGAGCTCGCCCGTGGCCAACCCGGGCAGCCAGCGAGTCTGCTGGTCAGGAGTGCCGGCGGCCTGGATGACCGCCGCCGCCACCGCGGTCGACAAGAAGGGGGTCGCCGCGCAGGCGTACCCCAGCTCCTCGAGCAGCACCGCGAGTGCGACCGCGCCGAGACCCTGGCCGCCGTGTTCCTCCGCGACCGCGATCCCCGGCCACCCGAGGGCGACGAGCTCATCCCACAGCGAGCGGTCGTACCCGCCGGCCTCGGCTGCCCGCCGCACCGCGGGCATCGGTGAGCGCGCGGCCAGCAGCTCACGGGCGACGCCCTTGATCTCCTTCTGGTCCTGCGTCAGGTCGAAATCCACAGCCTCTCCTAACGTGCCTTCGGCAGGCCGAGCACCCGCTCGGCGATGATGTTCTTGAGCACCTCGGTGGTGCCGCCCTCGATCGAGTTTCCGCGGGCGCGCAGCAACTCGTAGGCCCACTTGTCTCCGGTCTGGAGCGTCCTGGGCCCGAGCAGATCGGCGGCCACCTGGGTGAGCATCTGATTGGTGTCCGACCACAGCCATTTGGTCAGCGAGCCCTCGGGGCCGGGTTGCCCGTATTTCTCGATCGCGGTCAGTCCGCGATAGGCCGTGAGCCGCAAGATCTCGGTCCGCAGGTGCAGCTCGCCCAGCCGGTCGGCGACGATGGGGTCATCGAGCAGTCCGGCGGCCGCCGCCTCCGCGATCAGCCGGTCGAGCATCTGACGCAGGCGGACCTGGAGGAAGAACCCCAGGCCCGCACGCTCGTTCATCAGGGTGGTCAGCGCGACCCTCCAGCCGTTACCGACACCACCGAGCACGTTCCCGTCCGGGATCCGCGCCCTGTCGATGAACAGCTCGTTGAACTCGGCCTCGCCGGTGATCTGGCGCAGCGGACGGACCTGGACCTCCTCCTGCTCCATATCGAGCAGAAAGTAGGTGAGGCCCTTGTGCTTCGCCGCCTCGGTGTCGGTCCGCGCCACCAGCATGCACCACTTCGAGTACTGCGCGCCGCTGGTCCACACCTTCTGGCCGGTGACCAACCAGCCGCCGTCAGGGTCCTTCACTGCCCGGGTCTTCAGGCTGGCCAGGTCAGAGCCGGCGTCGGGTTCGGAGAAGCCCTGGCACCAGATTTCCTCGGCGGTCAGGATCGGGCTCAGATAGCGGTCCTTCTGGTCCGGCGTACCCCAGGTCATGATCGTCGGCCCGGCCAGCAGCACCCCGAGCACGTTGATCGGCAGAGGCGCGCCGGAGCGCCCGAGCTCTTCGAAGAAGATCGCCGATTCGGTCAGTGTCGCGCCGCGACCGCCGTACTGGCGCGGCCAGTGAACGGCCACCCAGCCGCCGTCGGCCAGCCGGCGCTGAAAGTCGCGCCGCCAGACGGCGTGCGCGTCCTCGTCGCCCTCGGGCTCCGGACCGGCGTCGTTCTCAGCGAACCACGTCCGCAGCTCGTCGCGAAACGCGAGCTCGCGCGCGTTGAAGGTCAGGTCCATGTTTCCTCCTTAGTGACGAGCCGCACCGCGCAGCCAACCAAGATGTCTTCTAGGTCGAGCACTCCCCTCCCCGCGCGCACGCGCGCGCAGGCCAGCGCGTGCACGCCGATGGCCAGGAGATTCAGCGCCTCCAGTGGCGGCGTCGGCCGCCCGGACTTGGCAAACGTCTTCGCATACCGGCGAGCAAAGCGATCGAGGATCTGGTCGCGCTCCGCCCACACGACCTCGGCCTCGAGCAGATACACCCGCGCGAATATCGGATCCTGTTCCAGCGTTTGCAGGTACGCGCGGATCCCGAGCCGGAGCTCCTCACGCCAGTGTCGGGCGTCGTTGACCGCGGAGGAGATCTGCGCCTCGAGTACCTCGTAACCGGCCTTGTACCCAGCCAGTAGGCACGCCTCCTTGGAGTCGAAGAGCTCGTAGAACGTCCCCCGCGAAACCCGCGCCAGCCGCACGGCATCGGCCACCGTGGCCGCCTCGTACCCCTTTTCCGCCACCGCGCTCACCATTGCCTCCAGCAGGCGTGCCCGCTGTGGCCGCTCGCTCAGCAGTGGGGCGATCTCCGGATGACTGGCTACCAGGGAATTCGGCACGCACGCAGAGTACCTCATGAGTACAGAGCAATACTCGTTGGGTACAGGGAACGCTTTTCAACTTGTTCCTGACTTCGGGCGCCGGGCGGCGTGATTAGGGCGAGAGACAATGGTGGAACTACTGATGAAGCCGCAGGCGGCCGCCGCGTTTGTCGGGGTCAGCCCGGATGTGCTGAACGTGTGGACGGAAGTGCTGGGGATTCCGCTCGGCATTCCCATCGGGGATGGCGAGCGCCTCTATCCGGTTACCGGTCTCGTTAGCTTGCGGGACACGCTGAAAGCCGAGAAGTCGATCGTCCCACTGGTGACGGGACCGCTGGCCCGGCGGGTCCACGAGGTCCCTGCGGTCCCGGACACGCCGGTCAATGTGGTGGTTGTGCATGTCGGTCGCCGAGGGTCCCGGAAACGGAACTGAGGCACGGAGATGCTGGCCGTCGGGTCCGCGTGCATACATCCTGACTTTGCCGGGCTTGGTGCGTAGACGATGATGTGATGTATGGAAGCCCAGATCGACGTGCCTACGACCGGCACGGAAGCGCGTCCGCTGCGGCTGGCGGTATTGGGCGACGAACGGTTGGCGCGGTTGGTCGGCGACGGCAGCGAGCGCGCGTTCGCCGCGTTGTACCAGCGCTATCACCAGCCGTTGTATCGCTACTGCCGATCGATGCTGCGAGACGACGCCGACGCGCAGGATGCGCTGCAGTCGGCGTTCGCGGGGGCATTGGTGGCGCTCAGACGCGACCAGCGCGACGCGCCGCTGCGGCCGTGGCTTTACCGGATCGCGCACAACGAGGCAATCTCGCTGCTGCGCCGGCGGCGTCCGGAGGACGCGTTCTCGGAGGGCTCTGGGCCGGCGAGCGCCTCGGCCTCGGCGCAGGACGTCGCAGAGGAGCGCGCCCGGCTCGCCCTGCTGCTGGCCGATCTCCGCGAGTTGCCCGAGCGCCAGCGAGGGGCCTTGGTGATGCGCGAGCTCAGCGGGCTATCGCACGAGGATGCGGCGCTGGCGCTGGGGATCTCGGTGGGCGCGGCGAAGCAGACGGTATTCGAGGCACGGCGGTCGCTGGCCGAATTCTCCGAGGGACGCGCCATGGCCTGTGAGGAGATCTGCCGGACCGTCTCCGATGGTGACGGTCGCGCGCTGCGGAGTCGTCGCGTCCGCGCTCATCTCCGCGATTGCGCGGGGTGTGCGGCGTTCGCGGCGGCGATTCCCGCGCGTGCTGCCGATCTGCGGGCACTGGCCCCCCCGCTGCCCGGTGTCGCGGCGGCGGGCTTGCTCGCCCGCATCATCGGCGGCGGCTCTGGACACGGGAGTGGGGGCGCCGGAGGAGCGGTCGCGGCCACGGCCGGCAAGTCCGCCGGTATGGCGCTCGCCACGAAGGCCGTGGCCGGGGCTGCGCTGATCGCCACCGCGGCGGTGGGCGCGACCGCGGTTCTGCACCACTCCCCGCGCTCTACGCGCGGTGCGTCGCCCGTCCACGCGGCCCTCGCGGGTTCCGGAGGCTCCTTGTCCGCCGGTGCGCCTGGCTCGAGTGGCTCCGGGGGGTCTGCGGCCGGAGGCCATCGGGTTCGCACGAGCACCGGTACCCGCTCGAACCGGCCCGCCGGAAGCGCGGGATCCCGCCACCGAGGCTCGGCGGCAGCCCGAGGCGGGTCCACCTCCCGGGCGTCAGCTCGGAGCGCCCGGGCGCGGGCCGCGGCGCAGCTTCGCCGGTTGTCGCGAAACAACTTGGCCTCCTCCCCTGCCCGCTCGCGGTCGCGCTCGGCGGGAGGCAAGAGCGAGCGGTCGAGAACCGGGTCCGGCCGGCAGGGTCACGATCGCCACCCCGGCAAGGACCACCGCGCCAAGCATCACGATCGCCACCGCGGCAAGGACCACCGCGCCAAGCATCACGAACGACACGTCGGCAAGGACCACCGCGAAAAGCATCACGAACGGCACGTCGGCCAGGACCACCGCGCCACGCCTCGCGAACGGCACGCCCTTGGGACGCTTGTTTGAAGTGCTTCCTGACTTTCTCCCGACCGGGGCGTACTAGCCGGTAAGAAGCCGAACCCGTCCTTCCCGCGGGTGAAGCCTGGGACTGGGTGGAGTGACCACAACTACGACCGACCCATACTCCGCGCTCCAGGGCGATCACGATGAGGGCCACGGGCGCCGGCTGACGGCTGCGTTCGAGGCGCTCGAGGTGTTTCCGATGATGGTCGAATCGCGCAACCGCCTGCTCCGGCTTTTCGAAGCCGGCGAGCCTGCCAAGGGCGCCGTGGTCGGCGGGGTCGAGGCCGAGGTGGCGCTCGCGGTCGCGGTGCTCCGCCTGGCCAATCGAGTCGACGGCGGTAAGGTTGACAGCGCGGTCGAAGCCGTGGAGCTCCTGTCGGCGCGCACGGTGGGGGAGATCGCCAGCCGCGTGCCCACGTGTGACTTCTTCGAGCGCAACGCGGTCTGGCAGGGGATTCCCGAGCGCTTCCGGTTGCATGCCATCGCCACCCAGCGCGCCGCCGATCGGCTGGCCCGGGAGATCGGCTATGAGGCGCGGGATCGCCTGATGATGACCTCGCTGCTGCACGACATCGGCAAGCTGGTGCTGGTGCATGCCTATCCGGGCTATCCGCGGCAGGTTCACGGCGATGCCCGGACTCCGGAGGAGCGTCTTCAGCGCGAGCGCCGCGAGCTCGG
>JALYZC010000039.1 GCA_030945905.1 Actinomycetota bacterium | reverse complement strand
ACTCACGCGTGCCCGAGCGCCGCGCCATGCTGGCGCCCTACGAGCGCCGGCCCCAGCGGTGACCGGGCCTCGCCGGCTGGCGCTTCCCCGGCCCGCCGCGGTGCGCGCCGGGCCAGGCGGTCGTCCGCTGACCGTCGAGGGGCGGACCGTCGAGTCGGTGCGCGAGTCCTGGCTGATCGAGGATCGCTGGTGGACCGATCGATTGCTTCGCCGCCGCTACTGGGAGGTGGTAACGACCGACGGCCGCAACCTCGTGGTCTTCCACGAGCTGGAGGGAGCGGGGTGGTTCGAGCAGCGCTGATCCTCAGGAGGGGATGGCGTAGATGCTGCCGCCGTGCTCCACGACGCGGCGCTTGGCGAGCGGCCCTTGCGCCGGACCGCCGGTGGCCGCGCCGGTCTGGGGGTCATAGGTCGCGCCGTGGCAGGGGCAGGTGATCTGACCGCCTTCATAGCCCACGGTACATCCGGCGTGGGTGCACACGGCGCTCAGCGCGGTGAGCGTCCCGTTCTGGTGGCGGATGACCAGGTCGGGGTCTCCGCTGCCGGGGTCGCGATAGGTGGCGGCCTGGTCGGCGGTGAGGCGGCTGGCGGGTCCTATTCGCACGGCACCGGAGGGGAGGGGGGGTTCGCTGGGAGGGGCGGCCGGGGCCGGCGATTTGCCGGTGGGGGCAGCCTTGGTGCTCGCGCTCAGCGACGTCGTGTGCGAGCGGTAGCGTCCTTTGGCCAGCGCGGAGACCCCGCCGAGCAGCAGCGTGGCGGCGCCGGTGAGCCCGGCGGCGCGTCCGAGGAGCTCCCGCCGCGTTGCCTCTGCGGTCACGGCCTCGGCCCCGGCGGGCGCGGCTCGGCCGTCTCCCGCATCCGGGGCCGGTCGGCGCGCCCGCCGAGCCAGCACGTGCTCGAGCGCCGGTTGGCCGTTGGCTCCCACGAGCGCGAACGGGAGCCAGGCGAATACGAACACGATGTCCGAACCCAGGAAGTAGGGGTAGGTCTTCCAGCTCGCGGTGATGAGGAACAGCAGGTTGATCACCAGCCCGGCGATGGCGGCGCCGCGCGTGAACAGGCCGATGAGCACGAGCAGCCCGATGGCGATCTCCGCGAGGGCGATCCCCGCGCCCGCCAGCGTGACGTGGGGGATCGCGAAGGTCTTGAGGATGAAACCTCCGGGCGTCCCGTTGGCAAAGCCGCGCAGCTGGTTTCCCAGATAGCTCGGTGCGCCCTTGTGCAGGAACCCGGGGTCCGAGAGCTTCTGGATGCCGGCGTAGACGAACGTGATGCCGAGAAAGCCCCGCAGCGGGAGCAGCGCGGCGCCGGGATCCCGGCCGCCAAGCGACCATGACCCGAGGCTTCGTCCGTGCTGCGGCTTGGCCATCTCGGGCACTCTGGGACCGCCGCGTAAGACGGGAATAAGGCTGGGATGAGAAAGCGTTCATGCTCGGTCCTCGCCTATGGAGCGCGCGTACGATCCGAGCGATGCGAATCCTCGTCGTCGAGGACGAGGTCCTGATCGCCGACTTCGTGGAGCGCGGTCTGCGCGCCGAGGGCTTCGTCGTGACCTGGACGCCCGACGGCGAGGAGGGCGTGCGGCGGGCCCTGTCCGGTGACGCCGACCTGGTGATCCTCGATCTGATGCTGCCCGGGCTCGACGGGCTGACTGTGCTCGACGCGATCCGCGGAAGCCGCCCCACCCTGCCGGTGATCATTCTCAGCGCGCGGGCGGAGGTGCCGGATCGAGTGGCCGGCCTGGAGGCCGGGGCCACGGACTATCTGGTCAAGCCGTTCTCGTTCGACGAGCTCGTCGCCCGGGTGCGGGCGCACCTGCGCCGCGCCGATCCCGTCACGGCGGCGGTCATCGAGGCGGCGGGCATCCGAGCCGATCTCCTCAGCCGCCGGGTCACCTGCGGCGGTCACGCGCTGGCGCTCTCACCCCGCGAGTTCGAGTTGCTGGTCCACTTCCTTCGCCACGCCGACGAGGTGCTCACGCGGACGCAGATCCTCACCGCGGTGTGGCGATATGACTTCGATCCCGGCACCAACGTCGTCGACGTCTACGTCGGCTACCTGCGTCGCAAGCTCGCCGGCTCGTGCCGATCGGGTCGCATCGAGACCGTGCGTTCAGTCGGCTACCGCCTCACCGGCGATGCTTGATCGGTGGCGAGAGCTCAGCCTGCGCCGTCGGCTTGCGCTGGCCTCGGCCGTGATCCTGCTCGCGGCGCTCGCTGCGACGTTCGTCGCCGTCTACCGGGGAACGGGTAGGGAATTGCGCCGGCAGGTCGATCGCGAGCTTCGCGGCGACGCGGACGCCTTCGCGCGCCGCGGCGTCTCGGGCGATACGGAAGGCAACGTGTTGGCCTCGGCGCTTCGCTACGTCCAGGCCCAGCCCTTCCGCGCCTCGGTACGCCTGCTCTACGCCGATGTCCCGGGTGGGGGGCTGGCCACGAACGAGCCCGAGGTCCTGGGCGTGGCCCACGAGCGCGGCGAATCGGCCGAGCGCCAAGCAGGCGAGGACCGCCAGGCACGGTCGCTGCGCCGCGCGGGTCCCGGGTTTTCGGTCGTCGCCCTGGCGGACGTCGGACACGTGCGCCTCTACACCCGTCGAATCCTGCGGAACGGTCGGCGTCTGGCCACGGTCGGCGTGGGCGAGCCGCTGCGCCCCGTCGAGCGCGCCCAGAGCGATGTTGCCCGCACGTTCTTGGTCGCCGGTGCGCTGACGCTGGCGACCGCGCTCCTCGTCGCCTACCTCCTCGCCGCTCGCTTGACCCGGCCATTGGACCGCATGGCCCGCGTCGCCGCACAGGTGGATGCCGGTGACCTCTCACCCCGGATGTCGGGCCCCGACGCCCGGGCGGAGATGCGGACCCTCGCCCACACGTTCGATCGCATGCTCGACCGCCTGGAGTCGGCATTCGCCCAGCAACGCGAGTTCGTGTCCGATGCCTCGCACGAGCTGCGCACTCCGCTGACGGTGATCCGCGGACAGCTCGACGTGCTCGACCGCCAAGCCCACCCGGTCGCCGACGAAGTTCACCGGGTGCACCAGCTCGTGCAGACCGAGCTGGGCCGAATGGAACGGCTCATCGAAGACCTGCTCCTGCTCGCCCGTGCAGAGCAGGAGCGCTTCCTGCGTCGCGAGCCCATGGCGCTCGCGCCCTACCTCTCCCAACTCCTGGAGGACGCCGCCCGCACCGCCGAGCGCAGCTTCGGGCTCGGGCCCGTGCCGGCCGGCGTCCTCGACGGTGATCCCGACAAGCTCGCCCAGGCCCTGCGCAACCTGCTCGCCAATGCCATCGAACACACCCAACCCGGCGGGGTCGTCGCCCTGGGCGCCCGCGTCGATGCTCACCACCTACGCATCGAAGTCGAGGACGACGGTCCGGGCGTACCGGCGTCCGAGCGACAGCGGGTCTTTGACCGCTTTCACCGCACGGACGCGTCGCGCAGTCGACGTACGGGTGGCACCGGGCTGGGCCTTGCGATCGTCCGCGCGGTCGTCCGGGCTCACCAGGGCCAGGTCTGGATCGAAGCGCGGCCTCGCGGCGGGACGCGCATCGTGGTCGAGCTCCCCGGGTTCCGCGCGGACCCCGCACCAGTTGCCGGCCCGGGTCCGCTCGCCCCTCCCCCCGGAAGCTGACGATCACCGTTTGTCTGAGGGGACTCGCCTTTACCTGCGCCTCAGCGCACCTGGGCTACTCTGGGACGGTGACCCGTACCCCGCGTACCGCGCTCCTGGGCGCCCTGGGCTGCCTGGCCGCCCTCACGGCGGTCTGGGTGCTCGCATTTGCATCCGGCTTCGGACACTGGGCCGACGCGGCTACGCTGCAGGGGTTCATGGGCCTGCTGAGCCCGCGCGCGGCCACGGTGGCCCACCACGTGGGAACGCTGGTCAACCCGGAGCCATTCGTGGTGCTCGGAGCCGTCCTCACCGTCATCGCGCTCCGGCGGGGACGTCCACGCACCGCGCTCGTCGTCCCGTTGATCCTCTTGGGCGCCAACGTGACCAGCCAGCTGCTCAAGCCGGCCCTGGCCACGCCGCGGTTCGCCGAGGTGCTCGGCACCGACCAGATCAACGCCGCCTCGTGGCCCAGCGGCCATGCCACCGGGGCGATGTCGCTCGTCCTGTGCGCCGTGCTGGTGGCCTCCCCGCGCTGGCGCCCGGCCGTGGCGGCGATCGGGGCTGCGTTCGCCGTAGCCGTGAGCTACTCGATCCTCGCGTTGGCATGGCATTTTCCCAGTGACATCCTCGGGGGCTTTCTCGTGGCGGCGCTGTGGACGTGCCTGGGCGTCGGCGCCCTCTGGGGAGCGGGGGCGCGCTGGCCGGCTCGGACCGGGCGGGCCGCGGCCGTGCGCGCGCGTGACACGCTGGCTCCCTCGGGCGCTGCGCTGCTCGCCGCGGCCACGTGCGCGGCGGCGGTCGCGCTGGTACGCCCCGAAGCGACGCTGGCCTACGCCCGGGCGCACACCACCTTCGTGGTCGGGGCTGCCGCGCTGGCCATGGCCGGCAGCGCGCTGGCGGCCGGCATGGCGCTCGCCCTGCGCCGCTAGGTCGCCTCGCTCTCGCCCTTGGCGGACTGACCGAGGCCGGGGTCCCACAGCGGCTCCTGCCCCTGGTTGGCTCCGCGGGCGAGGATGAACAGCAGGTCGGAGAGCCGGTTGAGGTAGGTCACGACCTCTGGGTTGAGCTCCTCTCCCACCTCGATCGTGCGGCGCTCCGCCCGCCGGCATACGGTGCGGCAGACGTGCAGGTGGGCGGCCGGCGCCGTCCCGCCGGGAATGACGAAGGACTTCAGCGGCTCGAGCGTGTCGTTGACCTCATCGCATACCCCCTCGAGCCACTCGGTCTGCCCGGGCCGCACCCGTAGGCGGTCGCGCTCGCCGCCGGAGGGCACCGAGATGTCGGCCCCGACGTCGAACAGGTCGTTCTGCACCCGTCGGAGCCACTCCGCGTACTGCGCCGGCACCTCGAGGTCGGCGAGCAGCACGCCGATGTGGGCATTGAGCTCGTCGATCGTCCCGTAGGCCTCGATCCGCGGATGGGTCTTGGGCACCCGGCTCATGTCGCCGAGGTGGGTCTCGCCGCCGTCGCCGAGCTTGGTGTAGATCCGGGTGAGGTTGACGGTCATGCGGCGCTGAGCATAGAGGGCGCGGGCGCGCTAGGATCGCCAGCGTTCAAGGTCGGTGATCAAGGGAAGCCGGTGAGACTCCGGCGCGGACCCGCCACTGTGACCGGGAACGCCCCACCGCACGCACATGTGCAGCCACTGGGACGCCAGGCGTTCCGGGAAGGCGCGGAGGGGGCGAGCACCCGGCTAGCCAGGAGACCTGCCGCCGACGACAAGCCAAACGCCCTCGCGGAAAGGGGTGGCTCACTATGCATGCACGAGTCAAGTGCGCGAAGCTCGCGGCGATCGCCGCGGTCCTCCTGTCGGTAACGGCTCAGGCGGCGCACGCCGCGGCCGGTCCCACGGTCACCATTCGCATCGAGGGGGAGAACGCCACATTGGTGCCCCGCACCTCGGTGACCACCAGCACCGATCCGGTTTCGCCCGGCTGCCCGGGCACCAGCGTGGCCGGCGCGATCGAGGTCGCAACGCGCGGCAACTGGGACCGCCAGAGCTTCACGCGCACGATCGCCGGCGAGACCCACGACTTCTCCCGCAGCGACTACTGGTCTTCCTTCCTCAACAACAAGGTCGGCAACGGCATCTGCACCGATCTGCTCCAGCCCGGGGACGACGTGCTCATCACGGCCAACTTCTCCGGCCCCCCGCCCGATTACGCGCCGACGGTCGTCCCGCTGGCGGTCGAGGGCGTGCCCGCGGTCGCCGAGCGCGGCGGCCTGTTCACGGTGACCGCGGTCGAGTATCGAACTGACGCGTCCGGCTCGCCGGGTACGGGCACGCGCACTCCCACCGCAGGCGTGACGGTCAGCGCCGGCGGCGCGAGCGGCGTGACCGGCCCCGACGGTCGGGTGACGCTGCGAGCGTCGGCGAACGGCTCGGTGTCGCTGCAGGCGGCCAAGGGCGCCACCGAGCGCTCCCAGCGCTATCCCATCTGCGTCCACGACGCGGGGGACGGCGGCTGCGGCGGCGTCGCACAGCCGAGCCTGACGGGGTCAGACCTCACCGGTCCCGCGGCACGGATCGCGGGCATTCGCTCGGGCAAGCGCTACTCGCGGCGGACGGCGCCGCGGCTGCTCTCGGGCGTGGTGGACCCCGACCCGTCGGGGCTCAAGGGCGTGTACTTGCGGCTGTGGAGCCACCGCCGCGGACGGTGCACCTTCTATAACCCACGTACGGAGACCCTGCGCCGGGGAGGCTGCGGAAGCCGCCGTGAGCTGGTGTTCGTGGGCGATCGCAGCGCCTGGTCCTACCTGCTGCCGTTCAGGCTGCCGCCCGGCCACTATCGCCTCGACGTCATCGGCGTCGACCGCCTGGGCAACGGAAGTCCGATCGTGCCTGGAGGCAATCGGGTGGACTTCTACGTGCGATGAAGCGACTGGTCGTCTTCGGCGCGATCGCCGGACTCGCCGCGGCCGGCGCGGTCGGCGGTCTGGCGGGCGAGGTGGGGGCGGCCGCCGCGCCGCGCGTGCGGGTGATGGTGGTGGGCAAGACCCAGACGCTGCTGGCCGGAAAGACGGTCACCGCACGCCGGCGCACGGTGACCGTCGGGCGGCGGCGCTGCACGGTCGCTGCGGGCACGGGACTGGCCGGGTTGGACGCCGCGCGCCGGGCCGGCGGCCCGGCCTATCGGCTGCGCGACTACGGAACCTGCTCGCGTCGCGCCGCCGATGCCGCGTCGCTGTTCGTGTTCGAGGTCGGCCGGGACCGCAACCGGGGCCGCGACGGGTGGGTCTACAAGATCGGCCACAGCGTGCCGAGCGCCGGTGCGGGCGATCCGAACGGCCGGCGGCTGTCCAGCGGCGACGACCTGACCTGGTTTTACTGTCGCATGCAGCGCAGCGGAGGGTGCCAGCGCACGCTGGAGCTCATCATCCCGCTGCGCTCGGCGCCCGGACAGACGATGCGAGCGCTCGTGCGCAGCCATGACGACGACGGCCGTGACGCCGCGGCGGTGGGCGTGACCGTCGCGCTGGGCGCCGCCACCGGGGTCACCGGAGCCGACGGGTCGGTCATGCTCACCGCCCCCGGGGTCGCCGGCCGCTACGCCGCGCAGGCGCAGCG
>JALYZC010000012.1 GCA_030945905.1 Actinomycetota bacterium | reverse complement strand
GCGGTGAACCAGAACGCGGCGAGCGCTATGCCGAGGGCTCCGAGCGCGACGGCTGCGACTGTGAGCCAGGTCCCTGCGGCTGACCCTTGTTCGCTGCCGGCGGCAATGAGCAGATCGCCGGCCTTGCGGGTCGGAGTCAGGCTGGCCAGCAGTCCGCCGCCGCTGGTCATGCCCGGACCGGAGAACACATCGATGCTAAAGACGAGCATCACCAGCAGCGAGCCTTCGAGGGGACCGGAGACAAACGCTCCGATCAGCGCGCCAATGCCGATATAGATAGCCGCGAAGCCAAGAATCGCGACCGCGGCGTGGAGAGGGTGCGCGATGCCGCTGCGCAGCGTCAACGTCAGGAACGCAACTGCGCTGACCACGACAGCGAGACTCACGGCTGCCGTTATCCGGGCCAGCGCCACTCGGCCCGCCCCGAGGCCGGCGAGGGCCAGGCGGCGGTCTGCTCCCCGTGAGGAGACCACCTCGAAGAAGGCGAGCGCTCCGGACAGGAACGCAGCGGCCCAGCCGGCACTGATCGCCGTCGCCGCCTGGCCCGCGAGGCTTCCGCCCAAAGCGGTCGCGAACTGGCCGAGCACGCTTGCGAAGATCAGGACAAAGAAGGCGGGGACCGCGACCAGCAGGACCAACGTCAGCCGGGTCCGCAAATGCTCGCGGACAAAGCTCGGCCCAAGTACGGCCAGGGCGCTCATTCCTCAGCGGTTCTGCCGTCTCGCAGCGTGTAGATGCGATCGAGACGGTCGCGCTCGGCCAGAAGGTGCGAGACGATCAGGATGCCCATCCCGGCGTCGCGGCGACGCTTGGACATCTCCCAGAAACGAAGATAGGTCTCCCAATCAAAACCCGAGTAGGGCTCATCGAGCAACAGCAGCTGCGGCTCATGCATCAACGCCAACGCCAGATTGAGCTTCTGGCGCGTGCCGCCAGAAAGCGCCTCGACCCGATAGCCGCGGTAGCGCTCGAACTGCAACTCCTCGAGCAGTTCGGCCACGGTCCGCCGCCGAGCGCCATCGTCCATCCCGTACGCGCGAGCAAACAGCGCAAAATGCTCATCGACCGTCAGCTTTTCCCAAAGCATCGCCAGCTGCGGGCAGTAGCCCAGGCGATCGGGTTGTTCGACCTTGCCGGTGTCTCGGCCGAGAAGCCCGACGATGATCTGCAACAGGGTGCTCTTCCCGGAGCCGTTCTGGCCGACCAGCCCCACCAGCTCGCCAGGTCCTACCTCGAGCGTCGCGCCGCTGAGGACTTCGACCGAGCGGCGCATCGGCCAGATCCCACGGTGAAACGCCTTACCCACCCCACTGACGCGCAGGACACGCCCCGCGACCTCGGCCGGGGGCTCCTCGCGTGGGACGTGAGCGAGCGTCAGGGGTTCGCTCGACACAACACTCCACGCGACGCATCGGGCGTTCGTCTCGCGCGTTTACCTTCGTTCGCCGCCGCGCGTTCCGCCACCCATGCCGCCCATCATCATCCAGACCATCGCGCCCATCATGGCCATGCACGGAATGACGAACAGCAGCACGCCGGCATTGGTGGAGAGCGCGAGGATCACCGCCAGCAGGACAAGGGCTGCGCAGCCCCACATCATCTTCATCGAGTGTTTGGTCTCTGAGAACTTCTGTTTCATCGCTCACTCCTGTTCTAAAGGCCAAGAACAGCTGGCCGAGGGAGCATTACCTAGCAGGCGGATTGTACAGTTTTGCAAGACAAATGTGCAAGACTTGGTAGGTGCGCCGCATGCCCAACCGCGAAGCACTGCTCGAGGCCGGCATCGCCTGCCTGCAGGACAAGGGGTACGCCGACACCACGGCCCGCGATATAACCGCCCGCGCAGGTGTCAGCCTGGGAGCCATCGGCTACCACTTCGGGTCTACCGACGAGCTCCTGCACGATGCTCTGGCCGAAGGCGTGCGGCGATGGCTCGGGCCGTTGATCGATCTCATCTCAACTGTCCCGGAGCGTCTTAGCCGCGAAGCGCTCGGACCTGCCATCGACCGGCTCCTCGAGACGCTCAACGCCAACCGTCCGCTCGTCCTCGCCTACTCCGAGGCGCTCCTACGCGCCGAACACGCCGCTGGCCTGCGCAGCGCCATGGCCGCGGACTTCGATGCGCTGCGCGTGGCCATCACAACTGGGATCGAGCAACTCCAAGCAACACAACCAGAATCGCGCCGCCTCGACCCCGAGGTCTTCGCCACCTTGGTCATGGCCGTCTTTGACGGCTTGATCATTCAATGGCTTCTTGACCCCAGCCGCCTCCCGGCTGGTGAGGCGATAGCCGAGACGCTTCGGCGCGCTGCCGTCCTCCAGCATGCGACTCTCCGCGCTCGCAACCCGCCGGGTTCGAGACCCACATGAACGACTTGGTTATCAGAGAGCCAGCCCGCGTCCGGCGAAGACGTTGCGCAGGAGCAACGGACGGTCGGTCATGATCCCGTCCACGCCGACATCGAGCAGCGCGTGCATCGCGGCTTCATCGTTGACCGTCCAAACATGCACGGGCAGGCCGGCACAGTGCGCCGCACGGACGAAGCGAGCCGTGACCAGCGGGATCGGACCCTGGCGCCGCGGCACCTGAATGCAATTGGCACCTTGGCGATGCATCCGCCCAACTACGGAACTCAGACAAGCCAAGGCGACAGCGCTGGGCCCCATCGACGTACATGCTCTTCGACCACGTAGCGTGCGGATGCGGCACAGCCGACGGCTTGAGAAGCTGCCGATGCACACCCGCTCCCAGGCGTCGAGACGATCGATAAGAGCGACGAGCGCGACGACGCAGCGCTCGGACTTGGGGTCGATGTTCACGCGGGCTGCAGGCCAGCGCCGCAGCAGCTCCTCAAGCCGGGGCACCCGGACGCCGCGGTCGCGGAATGGGAAACTGCGCCCATCATCGGGCGAGAACGCGTATCCGGCGTCGGCAGCCTCGACTTCGGCTATGTCGAGCTCCGCGATCGCGCCGACGCGGTCCGTGACACGGTCCAGGTGGGGATCGTGGTAGGCGACGACCACGTCATCGCGCGTGACGTGGGCATCGGTCTCCAGGTACCGGTACCCCAGAGCGACCGCGGCCTCGAACGCCGGAAGCGTGTTCTCCGGCGCCTCGTCGGCGCCGCCGCGATGTGCAAAGGCGATCGGGCCGTCGTGATCGAGGAAGGGGTGCGACCTCTCCCGTGGCATCTACGCAGCCTAGGGCCGCCGCTCGCTATCCGCATCAAGTGCGGCTTCCAGCCCCAGCCGATCGCTGTCGACAAGCTCGACCGGTCCGCCGCTCGCTCGGCCTCGTCGACGGGCAGAGAGATCGAGTCCGCCATCGCACCGCATGCCAGGTCGCCTGCATGAGTTTCGGCGAGCGCCTACGAGGCAGCGCCGCGTGAGCTGAGGGCCACGCGCCGAGCGGGCGGGCATTATCCGCGCATGCGCTCTGCCGCTTATCCGTGGCTGGCCCGCACGGGAGCGATGTTGGTGGCCCTGTTTGGCATCCGCTGGTCTTTCCTGCACCGGCGTTCGCCAGTTGTGCGCGCTTGGCGACCCGGCGGAGGGCGACGACTGATCGCAGGGCGCCTATCGGTGAGGACTTTTGGTTCTGGCGATCGGGTGATGGTGCTCCTCCATGGGATCACCGCCTCGGGCGACGTGTTCGGCGCCGGCTGGGATCCGCTCGGCGCAGATGGCCACGTCGTGATTCCCGACATCCTCGGTTTTGGGCGTTCGATGGATGAGTCGGCTAGCGACTTCTCACTGGACGCCCACCTTAGGGCTCTCGAAGAGATGCTCGTCGAGCTCGCGCTGGACGAGCGGTCGCTGACCCTCGTCGGTCACTCGCTCGGGGGCCTCCTCGCATTGCACTGGGCAGCGCGTAGCCCGCGGGTCGAGAGGGTCGTCGCACTCTGCGCTCCGCTGTATGCTAGCGCAGTCGAGGCCGACGAGCGGATCGCGGGCATGGGCTGGTTGGAGCGTGCCTTCGCCCTCGAGGGTCGGGCGGCCGAGACGTTGTGCGCGTGGATGTGCCGCCACCGCACCATGGCGGCCTGGTTGATGGTCGCCCTGGAGCCGACGTGGCCGGTGATCATCGCTCGCTACGGCGTCCGGCACACATGGGCGTCCTACCTGGGGGCCATGAACGGGGTGATCCGCCGCGGCGGATGGGAGAAACCCCTACGACAGCTTGAGGTGCGTCACGTACCGGTCGTGCTCGCGGATGGTGCACTCGACCGCGTGCCGGTCCCGGGGCGCGCAGCCGAGATCGCCGCAACGCACGGCAATGTACGGCGAGTCATCCACCCGACCGCGGATCACGAGTTGCCGATCACGCACCCGGTGTGGTCGCTGGATGTCGTCCGGCGTTAGATGAACCTGGTGCGTGCTGACCACAGGTCCGAGTGCTAAGGGGGCTGTGCCTCCCATGTCGGACATCTCGGTTCCGGTGGGCAGGCGACTGACCTCAAGATCTGCGACCTGGGCAGAAAGTCGCCGAGAATGGAGCTCAGCCAGCGAGGCGGGCTGGGTTGACCGTCCGTTTGAAGCGCGCTGCGCGCCGGTGGATATGTCGGTGGCGTTCCGGTGGTGAGGGCCGATGGCGTGACGGGCTCGGTCGCGACGAGCCACATCACCATCTTCAAGCCGAGCTGGACTGCGGGCGGCAGAGCGCGCCTGCGCCACGGGAGGGATCGTCGTTGTCTCGTGGCGAGCTTGGTGCGGGAGCGACTGAGGAGCCAAACGTCGACGACCTCGTAGAGTAGGCCTATGAGACCGCCGGCCGGAGAGATGTGGTGCTGGATCGCATCAGGGCGAGAAGCCTGTCCGTCGCCCTGGGCAGCCGCTTCTCGCGCGGTTGTTTAGAGCAGTCAGTGTCCCGTGCCCCTCGTGAGATGACGGCTTCGGTTGTGCCGGCGCAGGAGATCGTCCTGCGCAACGGCTTGACGGTCTCGGTCAGGCAGGTCACGCGCGACGACGAAGCCGCGATCTGCGAATTCTTGACGGCTCTTTCGATCGACTCGCGGCGTCTTCGCTTCTTCAGCGCGGCAACCGATCTTCGCGCTCAGGCTCATCTGGGAGCGGCCGGCGACGACGCGGATCACCACGGCGTCCTGGCGGTGGTGCCTGGGCGGGGCGTGGTCGGCCACGCGACCTATGTTCGTGTTCCGCATTCTGAACGGGCGGAGGTTGCCGTCGAGGTGGCCGATGATCTACACCACCTCGGACTGGCCACGCTGTTGGTGATTCGGTTAGCCGAGTTTGCTGAGCATCGAGAGATCACTTGCTTCTTCGCTGAGCTTCTTCCTGAGAACCACGACATGCTCGCGGTCTTTCGCGACGGCTTTGCGGCCGTAAGCGTCAACAGCCGGGGCGTGATCGAGGTCGAGTTTCCCACCTCGAGCTGGCGTACGGCCCATGCACGCTTTAGGTGATGAATCGATGACGCCAACGAGCGATGCCGGGGCTGGCTCGCTCAGCCGGCCAGAGTCGGATCTGCTCGATCGTTACTGGCGCGCGTCTAACTATCTCTCGGTGGGCCAGATTTATCTGCTGGACAACCCGCTGTTGCGTGAGCCGCTGCGATTGGAGCACATCAAGCCGCGCCTGCTCGGTCACTGGGGCACGACGCCGGGACTGAACTTCATCTATGCGCACGTCAACCGACTCATCCGCGAGCGCGATCTCAGCGTGATCTATGTCACGGGTCCCGGTCACGGCGGCCCGGGTCTCGTGGCCAACACCTACCTTGAGGGAACCTACAGCGAGGTCTATCCCCACATCGGGCGTGACAGTGAGGGACTCAGGCGGCTGTTTCGTCAGTTCTCCTTCCCGGGCGGGATCCCCAGTCATGTGGCGCCCGAGACCCCAGGATCGATCCACGAGGGAGGCGAGCTCGGCTACGCGCTGGTGCATGCCTACGGGGCCGCGTTTGACAACCCCGATCTGCTGGTGTGCTGCGTGATCGGCGATGGCGAGGCCGAGACCGGGCCGCTGGCGGCCAGCTGGCACTCCAACAAGTTCCTCAACGCTGCGCGGGACGGTGCGGTGCTTCCCATCCTGCACCTAAACGGTTACAAGATCGCCAACCCGTCCGTACTCGCGCGCATTCCCGAGCATGAGTTGCGCGCGCTACTGGAGGGCTACGGTTACGCGCCGCGCTTCGTGGAGGGCTCAGACCCCGCGGCGATGCACGCGCTGATGGCCGGCACGCTGGATGAGATCGCACTGGAGATCGACGCGATTCAGCGAGCCGCGCGCTCGGGATCCGCGACCGCACGGCCGCGCTGGCCGATGATCGTGTTGCGCACACCGAAGGGCTGGACGGGTCCCAAGGAGGTCGATGGTCTGCCGGCGGAGGGCTCCTTTCGCTCGCACCAGGTTCCGCTGGCCAATCTGGCGAGCAACCCGGAGCACGTCGCGCAGCTTGAGGCGTGGATGCGCTCATACCGGCCCGAGGAGCTCTTCGATGAGGCCGGGGCTCTGCGACCGGAGCTCGCCGACCTCGCGCCGCGCGGGGAGCGCAGGATGGGCGCCAATCCCCACGCCAACGGGGGCGTGCTGCTGCGCGACCTGGAGCTGCCCGACTTCCGGGACTACGCGGCCGACGTGCCCCAGCCCGGGCGCACCTCCAGTGAGGCCACGCGGGTGCTCGGCGCGTTTTTGCGCGACGTCATGCGTCTCAACGCAGCGCATGCGAACTTCCGGCTCTTCGGGCCTGATGAGACAGCGTCGAACCGTCTGGGCGCCGTCTTTGAGGAAACCGACCGCGCCTGGGAAGCGCAGACGCTTCCCACCGACGATCACCTGGCCGGCGACGGGCGGGTAATGGAGGTGCTCAGTGAGCATCTCTGTGAGGGCTGGTTGGAGGGCTATCTGCTCACCGGCCGCCACGGGCTGTTCAACTGCTACGAGGCGTTCATCCACATCGTCGACTCGATGCTCAACCAGCACGCCAAGTGGCTGAAGGTGACGCGCGGGATCCCGTGGCGGGCGCCGATCGCCTCGCTGAACTACCTACTCAGCTCGCATGTCTGGCGTCAGGATCACAACGGGTTCTCCCATCAGGACCCGGGGTTCATCGACCACGTGGCCAACAAGCGGGCGGAAATCGTCCGCGTCTACCTACCGCCGGACGCGAACTGCCTGCTCTCGGTGGCCGACCACTGCCTGCGCAGCCGCGGCTATGTCAACGTCATCGTGGCCGGCAAGCAGCCCGCGCTTGGCTACCTGACCATGGACGAGGCGGTTGCGCACTGCACGCGGGGGCTGGGCATCTGGGACTGGGCCAGCAACGACCAAGGCGGCGAGCCCGACGTGGTGATGGCCTGCGCGGGGGACATCCCGACCCTGGAGACGGTCTCGGCGGTTGCGCTCCTGCGTGAGCATCTCCCCGACCTGCGGGTGCGGGTGGTCAACGTGGTGGATCTGATGCGGCTCGAGCCCGACAGCGCACATCCACACGGCCTGCCCGACCCCGAGTTCGATGCGCTGTTCACAACCGACCGTCCGGTGATCTTCGCCTACCACGGCTATCCCTTGCTGATTCACCGCCTTACCTATCGCCGTCACAATCACGCCAACTTTCACGTGCGCGGCTACATGGAGGAGGGGACGACCACCACCCCGTTTGACATGTTGATGCTCAACGACATGGACCGCTTTCATCTGGTCATGGACGTGATCGACCGGGTCCCCAGCCTCGGCTCGCGCGCCTCCGGGCTACGCCAGCAGATGGTCGACGAGCGCTTACGCCACCGCGCCTACACGCGTCAAGTGGGAGACGACCCGCCCGACGTGCGCGACTGGACCTGGCTGGCCAGCGGGGAAGCAGAACGCGGCGCGCCCTCCTGAGCGTGCGCGTTCTCGTCGTCAACGCCGGCGCCAGCAGCCTCAAGCTCAGCGTCCTTGACGATGATCAGCTCTGTGGAGCCCAGGAGCTGACGGCTCCCGGCGCGGCGATCGACCCCGGACAGGTCGCCGCCGCGGTGCACGAGCTTGGTCCAGTCGATGCCATCGGGCATCGAATCGTTCACGGCGGAGAGCGATACCTCGAGCCGGTGCGCATCTGCGACGACGTCGTGTCGGGGCTGCGGGAACTGGCCGACCTGGCACCGTTGCACCAGGCCAAGTCGCTCACGGTGCTCGCCGCCGTGAGGAGGGCTCTGCCGGAGTGTCCCGCCGTGGCGTGCTTTGACACGGCCTTTCACGCCACGATCCCGCGGGGTGCCGCCACCTATGCCCTGCCTTGCGCCTGGCGGGAGCGATGGGGGCTGCGGCGCTTTGGCTTTCATGGTCTCTCCCACGCCTATGCGGCGCGTCGAGCCGCGGAGCTGCTGGGAGAATCGCTTGACGCGCTGCGCATCGTCACCTGCCACCTCGGGGCCGGCGCCTCCCTCGCCGCGGTGAACTCCGGGCGCTCGGTCGATACGACCATGGGGTTCACGCCGCTGGAAGGCTTGGCGATGGCAACACGCTCAGGATCGGTGGACCCGGGCCTGCTGCTCTGGCTGCTCGAACACACGGAACTCAATGAGCAGCAGATGACCAACGCGCTCGAGCACGAATCGGGAATGCTCGCCCTGGCCGGAAGCGCCGACATGCGCGCCGTCATCGACGCCGACGCGGCCGGCGACACACGCGCCGGCCTGGCCCTCGACGTCTACCTCCATCGCCTCCGGGCCGGCATCGCCGCCATGGCCGCCGCCATGAACGGCCTCGACGTGATCGTGTGGACCGGGGGCGTCGGCGAGCACGCCCCTGCGATCCGCGCCGCCGCAGCCGACGGACTCGGCTTTCTCGGGTCACCCATCGACCACCACAAAAACCGGACCGCCACCGGCGACGCCGACCTCACAGGCCATGAGGCCCGCGTCCGAACCCTCGTCATCACCGCCCGCGAAGACCTCGAGATCGCCCGCCAGGTTCGCGAGGTGCTCAGCTGAGCGGCGCCCACACAGCCCCGCGCGACGAGCCAGAAAGAGCTGTATCTGAGGTTTGGTTTCGCGTGTCCGAAGGCGGCTATTTCGCTCAACGGGCGTTTGAGGAGCGCGTCGTCGGCGCGTGCGATGAGGGCGTGGGCGTCGTCGCCGTCTTGGAGCTCGGCGAAGCCGGCGCAGATCGAACCGCATGATGAGGTCATAGGAGCGCAGCCCGTCTCGCAGGGCGCTTGCCACTGTCGCGAGCAGTTGGTCACCGGCGAGGTGGCCCTCGCCGTCGTTGACCTGCTTGAGGCCGTCGACATCGACGAAGGCGAGCACGAGCACGTCCGCGCTGCGCTGGGCGCGATCGATCTCGCGTTGCAGCTCGGCCAGGCCCGCGCCTCTAGCCCGCGTCCCCGTCAGCGGATCGATCGCCGCCAACT
>JALYZC010000006.1 GCA_030945905.1 Actinomycetota bacterium | reverse complement strand
GGGCGGCGCTGCTCGTGGGCGCCCGGCGCCTGCCGATCCCCGCGTGGGGCCCTCTCGCGCTCGTGGTGGTCGCCGGGCTCGCGCTGGCGGCGGCAGCGCCGGGCTACGTCTTGCGTCATGCGCGAGCATTCGGCTCCCCCAGCTATTCCGCCCTGCTCGGAGCACTCGCGGTCCAACCGGGGTATGACCGGGGCGAGCGCCCCGTCGCGATGACCCCCGTGGCCTTCCCGCTCGCGGGCGGCGACCGCCTACGCCATGCGGTCTCGCTCGTACCCGGCAGCGCCCCGTGTGACGACGTGCGCGGACGGGCGCAGCGCGGGTGGCTGATCATCGTGCGCTTTCAAAACCCCGTGTCGCGGCGGCTGGCGGCATGTCTGGGCAACCGCGCGCCGCTCGGCCGCTTCGGGGACGCCGCCGGGCTGGGCGAGGCCGACCTGTACGGGCCGATGAAACAGGCCGGCCTGTCCATCGACCGCGGGGGCGAGAAGTAAACTCGTGACCCTCGTGGCGAGCAACGCAGAGGCCGCCTTCACGGCAGGCGGAAGGTCGGTCCCGGCAGTGGTCGCACCCCCGCCGGGTCATCCACGGTTCCCGCTTTGCGATTCGCTGCGCGCCGTCGCGGCGATATCGATCCTGGTCGCGCATTCGGCCACGGTGGCGGGCGTGGTCGACTCGGCCTCCTACCGGGCCCTGTTCGCGCACAGCAACGTCGGCCAACCGCTGTTCTTCCTGTTGTCGGCGTTCCTGCTCTATCGACCGTTCGTGTCTGCGCGCGTGACCGCGGCGCCGGCTCCCAAAATCCGTGATTACGCGCGGCGCCGGCTGCTGAGGATCATGCCGGCCTACTGGTTGGCCCTCACCGTCCTGGCCATCTACCCTGGGCTCCAGGGCGTGTTCACCCACGACTGGTGGGTCTATTACGGGCTGCTGCAGATCTACCCGGTCCACGCCGGCTGCGGGTGCGGCCTGGTGGTGACGTGGACGCTGGCCGTGGAGGTCGCCTTCTACGCGGCGCTGCCGCTCTACGTCCTGGCCATGAACCGGTTTGCCGCGCCGGGCAGCGGGCGACGGTGGATACGGCGCGAGCTGCTCGTGATCCTGACGCTCGCGGCGGTCTCGCTGCTCGTGCGGGCGTGGTCCACCAGCAGTGACGGGCGCCTGTATCTCCAGGAGACCCTCGCCGGCACGTTCGTGTGGTTCTCACTCGGCCTGGCGCTCGCCATCGCCTCGGTCGCCTTCGCGGCGCGGGAGCGACCATCGCGGGCGGTCGGCTTCGTGGCTGCGCACCCCATGGCTCCCTGGGCGGCGGCGGCGGTGCTGTACGGCCTGCTCACCGCGTGGCGGCCCGGGATCCCGGTGCCGGCGGCCACCACGCGCGCCGACCTGTCCGGGCAGCTCGGCGCGCACGTCGTGCTGGTCGTGATCGCCGCATTGATCTTCCTGCCGGCGATCTTCGGAGACCGCGCGGGCGGTCTGCCCAGACGGCTTCTCGGGAGCCGCATCCTTCGCTGGCTGGGCCTGGTCTCCTACGGAATCTTCCTCTGGCACGCCCCCATCCTCTTCGAGCTCAACCGTGTTCATGCCGCGGAGTGGATCCCCGGCAGCAGGTTCGTCTCCCTGACGGCCGCGACCCTGGCGCTCAGCACGGCCTGTGCGGCGGTCAGCTACTACGTCGTCGAACGCCCGCTCATGCGGCTGAAGTACCGCTCGCGCGATCGTGAATCGGTCAAGCCCGCCCATCGTGCGCCGGTCGTGCCCCAGAACGCCACTGCCGCAGCCCAGGACCGGCGGTTGTGAAGGCGCCGGAGGTCGCGGTGGTCGTGGCGTCGCACGACCGCCCGCTGCGCCTGCGGTGGCTCCTCAATGCACTCGAAGAGCAGACCCTTGCTCCCGACCGCTTCGAGGTCCGCGTCGCCCATGATTCCGGCACGGAGACCGAAGCGCTGCTGCGGGGGCATCCGTTGGCCCGAGCCGGCGTGCTGCATGGACTCTCCCACCCCTCGCCGAGTGGCCCGGCCGAGAAGCGCAATGCTGCGTGGCGTCAGACCCGGGCACCGCTGATCGCGTTCACCGACGATGACTGCCGGCCGCCTGCGGACTGGCTGGAGCACCTCCTGGCCGCCGCGCACACCCATCCGGGCTGCATCGTGCAGGGCGCGACCCATCCCGATCCCGAGGAGCTGGGAATTCTGCACGCTGCGCCTCATGCGCGCACGCAGGAGATCGAGCCGCCCGACCCGTGGGCGCAGACCTGCAACATCCTCTACCCGCGCGGCCTGCTCGAAGCGCTCGGCGGCTTTGACGAGCGCCTGCCGGAGGCGGCCGGGGAGGACACGGACCTCGGGGTGCGCGCATCGGAGCGGGGGGCTTCGCTCGTCGCGGCTTCCGATGCGGTCACCTACCACGCCGTGGAGGACGTCTGGCTCCCGGCGCGCATCCGATCTGCGTGGCGCTGGCAGCACCTTGCCTACACGATCAAGCGCCATCCCGGCCTGCGCAGGCATCTCGTGGCCCGCATCTGGTGGAAGCCCGAGCACGCTGCCGCCACGCTCGCGGCCTGCGCCCTCCCGCTGGCTGGCCGGCGCTCGGCGTGGTGGCTGCTGACCCTGCCGTGGCTGCGCTACGCCATGGCCCACCGCGGATACGGGGCGCGCGGCCTCCTGCGTTCGCTCACCGAGCTCCCGGGCCGAGCCGCGATCGACGCCGTCGAGGTACTCGCGATGGCACGGGGCAGCGTGCGCTACCGGACGATCGTCCTGTGAACATAGGGCAGGCTGGGCTGAGGGTCGCGATCCTCAACCCCTGCTACTGGCCGGAGGTCCGGCGCGGGTCCGAGCGCTTCCTCACCGACCTCGCGGATGGCTTGATCGCCAGGGGGCACGCCCCTCGTCTCATCACCAGCCATCGCGGCTGGCCGAAGCGAAGCGTGCAGGGCGGCCTGACCATCGTCCGTCACTGGCGCCCACCCCAAGGGAGGCTGCGCCGGCGGGGCTTCCCGACCTACGTGGCGCACGCCCCGCTCAGTTATCTCAGCCTGCTCGCCGGAAACGACGACGTCGCACACGCGCTGTATCCGATCGATGCGCTGGCCGGCGCCCGCTGGAGTGAGCGCACGGGTCGTCCATCGATCTACTCGGCGATGGGTCTGCCCACGCGCAGCTGGCTGGTGGGATCGCGCTACCTCTCGCAGGCGACCATGCGGGCAGCCACCGCAAACACCGCGTTCGTCGTCCTCTCACGGGCGGCCGCCGAAGCCTATGAACGCCTGACGGGGCTCGCGGCCCGCGTGATCCATCCCGGCGTCGACCTCGACGCCTTCGCGCCGGGCGGCGAACGGGCGCAGGCGCCGACGTTCATGTGCGCAGCGTCGGTGGAGGAGCCGCGCAAACGCGTCGGTCTCCTGCTCGAGGCCTTCCAGTCGGTCCGCCGCCAGCGCCCGGATGCCCGGCTCGTGCTGTCTCGTCCGCGCGATCTCACCGCGGTGCGGGATCTGGGTGATACGCCCGGGGTCGTCCTCGAGGACCTCGACGATCGCACGGCGCTGGCGGACGCCTACCGGCGGGCGTGGGTCTCGGTCCTGCCCTCCTACGCCGAGGCTTTCGGCCTCGTACTGGTCGAGGCGCTGGCCTGTGGTACGCCGGTGGTCGGCACGGCCGCGGGCGCGATCCCCGAGGTCATCGATCGGCCCGAGATCGGGCGGCGGTTCGACGACGCCGATCAGCCGGCCGCGTCGCTGGCGGAGGCGCTCCTGGAGGCGCTGGAGCTCGCCGAGGAGCCGGGCACCGCCGCCGCCTGTCGTGCGCGAGCCGCCGACTTCTCGCTCGAGCGCTGCGTGACCGCATACGAGGCGCTCTACCGATCGCTGGTGCAGGGGTCCGATGAGGCACCACGCCGTGCTTGAGAGCAGCGCGAAGAGGATCCTGGCGACCCTGGGCTCAGACGCGCAGGTGCTGGACGTGGGTGGGTGGGCGAGCCCCTTTCCCCGCGCGGACTGGGTGATCGACCTGCTGCCGTATGCGTCGCGGGGCCTCTACGGCTACGACGTCGAAAGCGTGGAGGAGCGCTTCGATGCGAGCACCTGGGTGCAGCGCGACATCTGCCGCCGCGAGCCGTGGCCGTTCGTCGAGGACCAGTTCGACTTGGTCGTATGCGCGCACACGCTCGAAGACGTCCGGGACCCGATCTGGGTATGTGAGGAGCTCCAGCGCGTCGGCCGGGCGGGGTATATCGAGGTGCCTTCGCGCCTGGAGGAGCAGAGCCGCGAGGTCGAAGGGCCGTGGGTGGGCTGGAGCCATCATCGCTGGCTGTGTGACGTGCTCGAGGACCACATCCGGTTCGTGCATAAGCCCCACTTCCTCGGAGCCGCCCCCGAATTTCACTATTCGGCGGCGTTCTGGGCACGGCTCGGTGCCGAGGAGCGCGTGGAGCAACTGTGGTGGACGCAGGGCTTCCGCGCGAGCGAGGACATCTTCATCGACGGCGAGGACCTTCGCAGCTACCTCACGGCACCGGTGATGGAGCAGGATCCTCCCGGCGGGCGCCGGGGTCACCTGGCGCGCGCCACGCTCGCCCGGCTACGAGGCCTCCTGCGGGCGACGCTTCGCGCGCGGCGCCGCCGACATCGCGCCTAGGTTCGAGGCAGCCGGCAGACCGCCACCAGGTCGAAGGCGGCGGCCGCTCCCTCGGGCCGCAGTTCGAAGTCCTCCACCGTGATCTCGCCCGCCAGCGCGTCCGGCTCCCCGCGGGCACGGCTGAGCAGGCGGTCGTAGAGCCTTTGGCGGAGCGAGCGCGGAACCAGGCGGCGCAGGCGCAGCGGATCCCTGGACAGCAGCCTGTCGAGCTGCCGGTGTTCGCGGGAGACGAACTCTAGGTAGCGCGAGGACCCGAAGAGCCCGCGGACCTCGACTGCGCCGAATGACGTCGCGCACAGGGCGTGCAGCTGGTCGGGATCGTATTCGACGAAATGGTAGGGGTCGATGATCTCGTCGGGTCGGGCGAAGGTGAGGCGATTGGGGGTGACGAAGGCGGCCACTCCGTCGTGGCGCAGGACGCGGGCAGCTTCGGCCAGGGCACGCTCGGCGTCCGGGACGTGCTCGATCGACTGGACCGCCAGCACCGAGTCAAAGCTCGCGTCTTCGAAGGGCAGCTCGCGCATGTCCGCCCGCACGGTCTCCCGGGCCTGCCCGGCCAGCGCGTCCGCATCGACGTCGACCCCCACGCTGCGGCGAGGGGCGAGCAGCTCGTAGGAGTGCCCGATGCCGCAGCCCAGGTCGAGCACCGGGCCCGGCCCGAGCAGCGGCGCGCACAGGGCGTAGGTGGCGACGTGGCGCTGCCACGCGGGGTTGAATCCGCCCGCGCTGGTGGTCACGCGCTCGCCGGTGACGATCACGGCTGGAACTTGCGCGATCGCAGAACGCCCGCCCGGTGCAGCACGAGTCGGCCGGCGGCCACCAGCGTCTTGACCCCGTACACCGTGGCGGCGCGCAGCGACGTGGACGAAGCGTCTGCGAAGTAGCGTGTGCGAACCGGCACCTCGGCGATTCGGTACCCGAAGTGCACGGCCTGCATGAGCAGTTCGGAGTCGAAGGAGAAGTCGAGCGCGTTGCGCAGGAACGGGACGTTGAGCAGGAGCTCGCGCGAGTAGGCGCGGTACCCGGTGTGCAGCTCCGAGAGCTCGGTGCCCAGGATCCGGTTCTCGACGGTGGTCAGCCCCCGGTTGGCGACGTACTTATAGAGCGGCATCCCACCGGCCAGCGCCATGCCCGGCTCCGCCAGGCGGGACCCGAGCACGAGGTCGGCCTCCCCCCCGAGGATCGGCCTCACCATCTGCGGGATCAGCTCGGGCTGGTACTGACCGTCGGGATGGAGCATCACGATCACGTCGGCGTCCCGGCGCAGCGCCTCGAGGTAGCAGGTCTTCTGGTTGCCGCCGTACCCGACGTTGTGCGGATGCCAGATCACCCGCAGCGGCAGCTCCCGTGCGAGCTCCACCGTGTTGTCGGTCGACTTGTCATCGACCAGGATCACCTCGTCGACCCATTCCGTGGGAATGCCCGACACCGTGCGCTCGAGGGTGCGAGCGGCATTGTGCGCCGGCATCACCACGATCACGCGGCCGTCGGGGCGCTCAGGCATCGCGTCCCGGGACGAGACGCGGAAGGCGCCGACCGCAGCCGGGAGGCGCGGCGGACAGCCCGGAGGACGGGTCGCAGGGCGATCCGAAACTGCCGGTGCGGGTAAACGGTGGCGGCGTCAGAGGGCGGGTAGGGTAGCGCGCGCGATGGCGGCGATCGTGCATCATGCCGCGCTGGGGTTGAGCCTGGCGGCATTGACCGGCGCCGGTGTCCGCGCCGCGTCCCTCGCCGCACCGGATGGCCTCGAGCGAACGCTCGCCGCCGTCGTGCTGACCGCCGCGGCGGCGGTGGCGGAGGCACTCGGACTGGGCCTGATCGGACTGGGCACCCACCCGGTGGTGCTGACGATCGCGGCGCTCGCCACGTGGCTGGCGGCTCGCCTGTGGCTGCCCGCGCCGCAGCTCGGGGTGGGGGCCGAGCTGGGTGGGTGGTGGGGCTCGCTGCGCCCCGCGGCACGCTGCGCCGCGGCCGGACTCGTGGGAGCGGGCCTGGGGTGGACCGCATGGCTGCTGGTCAACCCGTCCATCGGCATCGACGGGGTCGTCGAGCACCTCACCGAGATCGCCGGCTGGGTGCACAGCGGCCATCCCGGAACCGTGCAGAACATCACCTACGTGTTTCCGGTGGGCAGCTATCCCGTTACCGAGGAAGTCCTCCTGGCGTGGGCAAGCGGGATCTCGCGGTCGTTCGTCCCGGCGGCGCTCTCCACTCCGGCCGCGCTCGGGTTGCTGGTGCTCGCCGGATGGTTGGGGTTGCGCACCCTGTCCGTGCCGCGCGGCGTGAGCGCGCTGGCCCTGGCGGCCCTGGCGACGGCGCCTCTGCCCGTCGAGCAGGTCACCGGACCCAACACGGACCTTCCCGCCGTCGCGTGGCTGGTCAGCACGGCGGCGTTGTGCGCCGCGTCGGCTCGCCGGCCGGCCCTGCTCGCTCCCGCGGTGGTTGCCGCTGGTCTGGCGGTGGGCACGAAGACCACGGCACTGCCCCTGGCCGCGCTGGTACTAGTCCTCGCGGGTCTGCGCGCACGCCCGGTGCTGCGCCGCCTGGTCGTGCCGTTGGGCATGGCGATCGCGACGGCCACCGTGGTCGGGGGCACCTGGTATCTGCGCAACCTCTTCGATCACGGGTGGCCGTTCTGGCCCTTCACTGCGGCGCCGTGGGGTGATCGAGTCCCGCGGTACCTGGCGCTGCAGCACTTCTCGATCCTCGAGCGCCCGCGAGCGACCCTGAGCGGACGATGGGACCTCTACGTAGGGACGCTGGCGGGGTACCTGCTGCTCTTCGCCGGGGCCTTCGCCGTGCCGTTGGCTGCCCGGCGACGCGTGGTATGGGCAGGGGCGGTCGTCGCCGGGCTCGCCCTGCTGATCTGGGCGGGCGCGCCGTTCACCGGGATCGGCGACGACCCCCGCCTGAACGCCCTGTCCCTGAGCGCACTGCGCTACCTGATGCCGGCGGCCGCCGCCGCCGCTCTCGCGCTCGCCCTGGCCGCGAGGACCGGCCGCCGGCTGCGTCTCGGCGTCTCGGTGCTCCTGGCCGCGGCGGTGAGCTGGAACGTGGCCCGCAACGCCGAGCTCGGGTACCCGTTCTTCCCCGACCCCTGGTGGCTGGCGGCCGGAGGCGCGGTGGGTGCGCTGCTGGCGATCGTGCTCCCGAAGGCTCTCGCCGTCGCCCGGCTGCCGAGCCTGTCCGGCCTGCGGGCCGGCGTGATCGCGACCGCAGCCGGGGCGTGCCTGGCCGCGGCCGCAACCGGGTACGTCCAGCGCCACGGCAAGACGCATGCCACCTTCGACGCGAAGGCCGCTCTGTGGTTCGGCACGCAGCCGGCCTTTCGCAACGGGAGCGCCCCCGTGTCGGCGGCCGAAAGCCCGCCGGGCGTACTGGCCGGCGACGGCCTGGCCCACCGCGTCGATCTCATACCCACCGACGAGACGTGCGCCCGCGTCGTCGAGCGCGCACGGCGGGGATGGGTGCTGCTGCGCCAGCCGACGTCCGCCCAGGACCTCCTGCCCAAGTTCACGGCCGCAGGCTGCCTCGCCGGACACCGGCCGGTCTATGCCGACGACCAGGTGCTTGTCTTCCGGTTGGGTTGAGCGCCGCGGCCGTCCTAGACTTGACGTCATGTCCGGTCACTCCAAGTGGTCATCGATCAAGCACAAGAAGGCCGCGGCGGATTCGCGCCGGGGGCAGCAGTTCACCAAGCTCGCCCGCGCGCTCACGGTTGCCGCACGGGAGGGGGGAGGCGATCCCGACGGCAACCCCACACTGGCCAATGCGGTGCAGAAGGCCCGCGAGGCCTCGATGCCCAAGGACAACATCGAGCGGGCGATCGCCAAGGGGACGGGGGAGGGGGCGGACGCTGCGGCCATCGAGGCGATCCTCTACGAGGGCTACGGGCCCGGCGGCGTGGCGCTGCTGATCGAGGCGCTCAGCGACAATCGCAACCGCACCGGTGCCGACGTACGGCACATCATGGGCAAGCACGGGGGGAACCTGGGGGAGCCGGGGTCGGTCGCCTACCTGTTCGACAAGCGCGGCGTGCTGGTCGTGGACGCCGAGCGCTACTCCGACGAGGACCTGATCGCCGCGATCGACGCCGGCGCCGAGGAGATCGAACGCGATGCCGAGCTCTACGAGGTCATCACGGCTCCAGCGGACCTCGCCGGGGTCCGCCGGGCGCTGGCGGGGGCCGGGGTGGAGGTCCAGCGCTCGGGGCTCGAGCAGCGGCCGCGGACGCTGGTCCCGGTCGAGGCAGACGACGCAGGTCGCCTGCTCCGGCTGATCGACGCGCTGGAGGACAACGACGACGTCGACGCGGTCCACGCCAACTTCGACATCCCCTCCGACGTCCTCGAGCAGGTGGCGGGGTGACCCGCCGTCAGTGGCTGACGAGCTCGCCGGACTGGCGCATGCCGTAGAGCGCCCCCACGAGCTGCTCGATCACGGCCGAGTCGAACTGCTTGCCGATGTTGGCCGTCAGCTCGGCGATTGCCTCGGCGTGGGGCATGGCGGCCCGGTAGGGGCGGTCGGAGGTCATCGCGTGATAGGCGTCGCAGGCCAGGATGATGCGAGAGCCCATCGGGATGTCCTCGCCCGCCAGCCCGTCGGGGTATCCGGTCCCGTCCCAGCGCTCGTGCTCGTGGCGGACGATGCGCGCCACGCCCCCGAGACCCGGGATCACTCGCAGGATCCGCTCGCCGATGATCGTGTGATCGCGCATCAGCGCCCATTGCTCTTCGCTCAGCGATCCAGGGTTGTTGAGGATCTCATCCGGGATCGCCACCTTGCCGATGTCGTGGAGCAGCGCCGCGGCCTGCACCTGGGCCACCGCGCTCGCGTCGAGCCCCAGCCCCCTGGCCACGCGGCCGCTGAGGTCGACGACCGACTCAGAGTGCTCTCCCGTGTAATGGTCGCGCTCCAGCAGGGCCACGGTGAGTGCGGACACGGCGTCACGACGGTGCGTTTCGGCTGTCGTGGGCGCTTCCGCGCTGTTGTCCGCGTTGACCCGACCGCCGCCCGCGGCGCGGGCGCGGGCGAGTGCGTCGGTGGCGTCGGCCAGGAGCTGGGCGCCGGTGTCCCCGCGGCCCAGAACGGCGATGCCGATCGAGGCGGAGATCGACGAGACGGGGCCGACCTGTACCCCGTCGAGCTCTTGCAGCACGCGGGCCAACCCGACCTCGGCGCCCGCGGCGTCGGTCTCGGGCATGAGGACCGCGAACTCGTCTGCACCCGTTCGGCAGGCCAGGTCGTGCGCGCGCATCCCGGCGCCGAGCACGGCGCCCGTCGCCGCGAGGATCTGGTCGCCCACGCCGTATCCGTGGCGTGCGTTGATGGCCTTGAAGCCATCGATGTCGAGCACCGCGCCGCACAGCGGCCGGCCATGGCGCCGGGTGCGCTTGACCTCGATGTCGAGCTGGGCGCGAAAGCGGCCGAGGGTGGGGAGCCCGGTGACCGAGTCGTTGCCCGCCAAGCCGCCGAGCTGCTGCTGGAGCTCGACGATGCGTCGATTGGCCTCCGCGAGCTGGAGCTCGAGGTCGTCTGACTGCCTGCGTGCTCGCACGGGAGGGATATCGGCACGTTTTCGTCGCGACGTGACCGTCCCGCGCACCAGGTGGCAGGGAGGCATCCGACCGGCGGCGCAGAATCTCGGCACATGGTCGTCTTGGGAATCGATCCGGGTACCGCCAGCACCGGATACGGCGTCATCCGCCAGGAGGGCGGCCGTCTGCGCGCGCTCGACGGCGGCGTGATCGAGACCGCGGCGCAAGCCGCACCGGAGCTGCGCCTCGCGACGATCTACTCGCGCGTGTGCGAGCTGCTCGACGAGTACCTGGTGGCGGACCTCGCGATCGAGGAGCTCTACTTCGGCGCCAACGTGCGTACCGCGTTCGCCGTGGGACAGGCACGCGGCGTCGTGCTCCTGGCCGCCGGTCAGCGTGCGATCCCCTGTCGCGGCTACACCCCTCAGCAGGTCAAGGGCGCGGTGTGCGGCAGCGGGCGGGCGGCCAAGGACCAGGTGCAGCGGATGGTCGGCACACTGCTCTCCCTCTCCGAGCCGCCACGGCCCGACCACGCCGCGGATGCGCTGGCGGTTGCGGTCTGCCATGCCCACCGGGCTCCGCTCGCGGCCGCGCTGGAGCGGGCGTGATCGCGCTCGTGTGCGGCCGGGTGGCCGTGCGTCGTCCCGGCGACGTGGTCATCGAGTGCGGCGGCGTCGGCTACCGCCTGGCGGTGTCCGCCCAGACGCTTGCCCGTGTCCCGGCGGTCGGCGAGCCCGTCACGCTGCACAGCCACCTCGTGGTCCGCGACGACGCGCTCGCCCTCTACGGCTTCGCCGACGAGAAGGAGCGCGAGCTCTTCCTCCTCCTGCTCGGCGTGCAGGCCGTGGGGCCCAAGGTCGCGTTGGCCGTGCTCTCGGGCGCCCCCCTGCACGAGCTGGTCGGCGCGTTGGCCGCCGGCGACGCCGCGCGCTTTCAGGCGGTGCCGGGCATCGGCAAGCGCACGGCCGAACGCATCATCGTCGAGCTGCGTGAGAAGGTCGGCGCCGTGCCCGAGGGCGATGCGATCGTCATCACCCGGGGCGACGACCCCCACCGGATGGCGCGCGACGGCCTGGTCGGGCTGGGCTTCTCCCTCCAAGAGGCCGCGGAGCTGCTCGAGGACGCCCCCGCCGACGCGCAGTCGGCCGAGGACCTGATCGCGCACGCCCTGAGGGCGGCGCGCAGCTGATGGCCGCCGACCCCCGCATCCAGACGCCAGACGCGATCGCCGAGGACGAGCTCGAGCGGTCGCTGCGGCCGCGTGCGCTGGCGGAGTTCGTCGGCCAGGATTCGGTCAAGGCCCAACTCGCGGTGTCCCTGGAGGCTGCCGCCGCCCGCGGGGAGGCGCTCGACCACGTCCTGCTCGCCGGCCCCCCCGGCCTGGGCAAGACCTCGCTGGCCCAGATCGTCGCCGCGGAGCTCGGAGCCCCCTTCGTGCAGACCGCCGGCCCGGCGCTCGAGCGCAAGGGGGACGTCGCCGCGTTCCTGACCGCGCTCGAGCCCGGCAGCGTGTTCTTCGTCGACGAGGTGCACCGGCTGCCCCGCGCCCTGGAGGAGACCTTCTACCCGGCCATGGAGGATCGTCGCCTGCCGGTCACCCTCGGCCAGGGCGCCGGTGCACGCGTGATGACCCTGGAGCTGCCGCCCTTCACCCTCATCGGGGCGACCACGCGGGCCGGCCTGCTGACCACGCCGTTGCGAGACCGTTTCGGAATCCAGCATCGCCTCGAGCACTACGGACCCGAGGACCTGGCACGGATCGTTCGTCGCTCGGCGGCGATCCTCGACGCCGCGATCGAGGAGGCGGGCGCGCACGCCATCGCCCATCGCAGCCGGGGGACGCCGCGCGTCGCCAATCGTCTGCTCAAGCGCGTGCGCGACTACGCGGAGGTTCGCGCGGGCGGCGTCATCACCGCCGACATCGCTACGGCCGCGCTGGACCTGCTCGAGGTCGATCACGAAGGCCTCGACCGCCTCGACCGGGAGATCCTCACCTCGATCTGCACGAAGTTCGGCGGCGGTCCGGTCGGCCTCTCGACGCTGGCGGTCGCGGTGGGGGAGGAGGCAGACACGATCGAGGACGTCTATGAGCCCTACCTGCTCCAGAGCGGGCTGATCCAGCGCACGCCGCGCGGTCGCGCCGCCACCGCGCGGGCCTGGGCCCATCTGGGCCTCGAGGCGCCGCCCGCCGACGTGCGCCTGTTCTGACCAGGCCGCCGGGCGCGGGCCGGCCGGGGTCCCGGTGCCCCGCCGCCATTGGATGCGGACGCCCGCACGCCCTGCCTCGTATCCTGCACGATCAGCCATGGCCCACCATTTCATTTGTCCCAACTGCGGCAACCGCACGAGCTCCACGGACCGTTCGGCCGGTTTTCGACGCGAAGCCCGAGGCTGCGGCAAGTGCGGCTTCGGCTTCCTGTTCGAGCTGCTCGACGACTACTACCCCGCGCCCGATGCCGCGTTCTTCGTGTGTGACCAGGAGGGCCGCCTGATCGGGATCGGCCGGGGGGCCACGGAGCTCACCGGTCTGACCGAGGAGAAGGTGATCGGCCGTCCGGTCAACGACGTGCTGGGCCTGAAGTTCGAGAACGGTGACGACCATGTGCACACCGTCCTGGAGTGGGGAGTGCGCGTGCTGGGCAAGTCGGTCGAGGTCAATGCCGAGGGTGACCTGCCGGCCCGGGCCACGGCCGACATGTTCCCCGCCTACGATGACGACGGCGGGCTCCTCGTCATCCTTACGCCCGCCAAGTAGCCTCTGACGTATGGGCGACCGGCGCCGGAATCTGCTCATCCTGCTCGCGGTCGCCCTGCTGCTGGTCGGCTCGGTCGTGGTCCTGGTGACCAAGAAGACGCGCCTCGGCCTGGATCTTAAGGGCGGCGTCGAACTCGTCTATCAGGGGCGCCCTACGCCGCAGCAGCCCAAGGTCGACTCGCAGGCGCTCGACCGGGCGATCGAGATCATGCGCAAGCGCGTCGACGCGCTCGGCGTCGCCGAGCCCGAGATCCAGCGCTCGGGCACCGACCAGGTCGCCGTCGGCCTGCCGGGCACCAAGAACGCTCAGCGCGCGATTCAGTCCGTCGGCAAGGTGGCCCAGCTCTACTTCTATGACTGGGAGGCCAGCGTCCTGGGCCGGGACGGCAAGCCCAACCCGTCCGACCCCAACGTGACCGGCGGACCCTCGGCCGGGCAGGCCGGTGGCCTGTCCTACTACGACGCGGTGGCGCTGGGCGCCAAGCGGCCGCCGATGAACCTGGACAAGGCGACGGTGAGCGGCCAGTTCTTCCTGGTCGACGACAAGCAGAAGAAGGTGCTGCAGGGGCCGGCCGAGTCCGCCAACGACCTGGTCTCCGAGTTGCCGGGCGGGGAGGCGCCGCGCGGTGACCGGGTGATCAAGGTCAACCAGGGCACGTTGGTCGTCCAGGCCGAGCCCGCCACCGATGCGCAGGGGAAGAAGGCCAAGAAGCCACCCGACCGCTACTTCGTGCTCAACGACGCCCCGGCGTTGTCGGGCAAGGAGCTCACGAACATCAAGCAGAGCTTCGCCAACGGCACTGGAGCCGGCGGCTCGCCCAACGTCACCTTCAGCTTCAGCGACAAGGGCCGCAGCGCCTGGCAAAGGGTCACCCGCACGATCGCCCAGCGCGGCCAGCAACAGGAGGTGCCCGGCCAATCGGCGGCTCCCGGCCAGGCCCCTCCGTCCGCCCAGCACTTCGCGGCGGTGCTCGACGGACAACTGATCACGGTCCCGTTCATCGATTACAAGCAGAACCCCGACGGCATCGACGGCTCAAACGGCGCCGACATCGAGGGCGGCTTCACGATCCAGTCCGCACAGGACCTGGCCCGCAACCTCCAGACCGGCGCGCTTCCGATCAAGCTCAAGCTGATCTCGCAGTCGCAGGTGTCGGCCACGCTGGGCAAGGAAGCACTCAACCAGGGCCTGCTGGCCGGGGCAGTGGGCCTGGCGCTGGTGGCGCTGTTCCTGCTCGTCTTCTACCGCGTGCTGGGCCTGATCGCCGTCGCCGCTCTCGGCATCTACGCGCTCTACTTCTACTCGCTGATCAAGCTCATCCCGATCACCCTGACGCTCCCCGGGATCGCGGGGCTGATCCTCACGATCGGGGTGGCGGCCGACGCCAACATCGTGATCTTCGAGCGGGTCAAGGAGGAGATACGCGGGGGCAACTCCGTCGCCCGCGGTATCGCCGCCGGCTACAAGAAGGGCTTCGCCGCGATCCTCGACGCCAACGTGGTCACGATCATGACCGCGTTCATCCTGTTCATCCTGGCCACGGCGGGCGTCAAGGGCTTCGCGTTCACCCTGGGCATCGGGACGATCGTCTCGCTGTTCACGGCCGTGCTGGCCACGCAGGCCATCCTCACCTCGATGTCGCGCTCGCGCCTGATCACCCACCCCGCGGCCCTGGGCGCCAAGCCCCAGCGGCGCCGTTGGACCTTCGACTTCATGGGCGCCTCGAAGTGGTTCTTCTCCATGTCGGGGGTGATCCTGCTGGTGGGTGCCCTGGCGATCGGCGGCAAGGGGCTGCACTTCGGGATCGACTTCGAGTCGGGCACCCGGATCAGCACCGCGGTGCGCAAGTCGACCGACGAAAACGGCATCCGCTCCGTGATGGCCGCCGCGGGCGCCCCCGACGCCAAGATCCAGCGCCGCGACGACCCCAAGCTCGGGCGCAACGTGTTTCAGATCTCCACTCGCACCCTCCAGCCCGACCAGGTCCAGAAGGTCCGCCAGAGGCTCGACGAGCGCTTCGGTGTGGGCAACAACTTCTCCAACAGCTCCATCGGGCCCACCTTCGGCAAGACGATCGCCAACACCGCCCTGATCGCCATCATCGCCTCGCTGCTGGTGATCACGGCGTACATCGCGCTGCGCTTCGAGTGGAAGTACGCCGTACCGGTGCTCATCGCGCTGATGCACGATCTGCTGATCACCGCGGGCGTGTACTCGCTCACCGGCCGGGAGGTGACGACGTCGACGGTTGCGGCGCTGCTCACCATCCTGGGCTATTCCCTCTATGACACGATCATCGTCTTCGACCGCGTGCGCGAGAACGTCCCGCGCATGCCGCGCGCCGCCTTCTCGCAGATCGTCAACCGCTCGATGAGCGAGGTCCTGACGCGATCGCTGGCCACCACCTTCTCCACGCTGATACCGATCTCTGCGCTGCTGTTCTTCGGCGGCGAGACCCTCAAGGACTTCGCCTTCGCCCTGCTCGTCGGCGTCGCCTCCGGCGCCTACTCGTCGATCTTCATCGCGTCACCGGTGCTCACCCACTGGAAGGAGCGCGAACGCGTCTACAAGCAGCGCGGCGAGCGCATCCGTCGTGAGTTCGGCGGGATCATCCCCGCCTACGCCGTGGCCACCGTGGGCGGCGCTCCGGTCGACGCCGAACCGGAGGCGCGCCGCAATCGCCGGCGCCCCGGGGGTCTGACCACGCCCGAGCCGGAGGAGGTCACCCCGGAGGAGTTCGAGGAGCTCGTCGCCGACCTGGATGCCGGTGACGCGGAGGGCGGCGGCGGCGAGGCGCAAGCCCCCACGCCGGTGCCCGCGCGCGGGGGGCGCCCCTCGCAGGGCTCGAGCACGAGCAGCACGACCGGCGGGGCCCGGCCGCGGCCCGCCAAGCCCAAGGGTGCGAGCAAGTCCAAGTCGCGCAACCGCCGCCACGGAAGGAAGCGCTAGACATGGGCCTGCTCGCCTGGGTGATGATGGGTCTGGCCGTCTGGCATTTCACGATCTGGCTGCCCGACCGGTTCTGGGGCGGGATCGTCGGTGCCTTCCTGGGCGCCCTGGTGGGCGCGGTCGTGTTCGGGATGATCGTCAACGCCGGGAGCGTGCCCGGCCGTAACGACACCGAGCTGCTCACCGCCCTCGAGGCCCTCCCGGGCGCCCTGCTCGGGATGGCCGCGGTGTACATGGAGGGGATTCGGCGCGAACGCCTCGCGCGCTGAGTAGCTCAGCGGCGGGTCCCGGGGCGGTTCCGTCGCCGCCCGACCCTAGGCTCCGGGCATGGATGTCGACCCGGCACCCCGTCTGGACATCGCCCCCTATGACTTCACGGCGGCCCGGCGCCTCGAACGCGAGCTCGGCGTCTCACACGAGCTCGCGCAGGTACTCCTGCGGCGCGGGCACGGCGAGCCGAGCCACGCTCGAGCCTTCCTGGCCGCCGACGAGGCGCATGCTCCGGCCGCGTTCGACGGGATCGAGCGGGCGGTGGAGCTCGTCCTGGGGCACGTCCGAGCCCGTACCCGGATCACCGTCCACGGCGACTACGACGTCGACGGCGTGTGCTCGACAGCGATTCTCGTCTCCTGTCTGCGCCGCCTGGGGGCCGCAGTCGACTGGTACCTCCCCAGCCGGTCGGATGACGGCTACGGGCTGTCGCACGCCACGGTCGAGCGCCTCGCCGCCCGCGGGACCAGGCTGCTGCTGACGGTCGACTGCGCCATCACGTCGGTCGACGAGGTCGCCGCTGCCCGGGCCGCGGGCCTTGACGTCGTCGTGACCGACCATCATCGCCCGCGGGCCGACGGCGTCCTGCCCGACGCGCCCATCGTCCATCCGGTCCTCAGCGGCTATCCCTGCCGCGACCTGTGCGCCACCGGCGTGGCCCACAAGCTCGCGCTGGCGATGCAGGCGCTGGCCGGCGTGGATCCGGGTCCCGACGACCAGGACCTCGATCTTGTCGCGCTGGCCACGGTCGCGGACTGCGTGCCACTGCTCGGCGAGAACCGCAGGCTGGTCCGCGAGGGCTTGCGCGCGCTGGCCGTCACCAGGCGCCCGGGCCTGCGCGCCCTGATGCGGACCGCCCACGTCGACCCGAACGGGCTCGACGCGCGAGCGCTGGGCTTCCGTCTGGCACCGCGGATCAATGCGGCCGGTCGGCTGCACCGGGCCGACGCCGGCCTCGAGTTGATGCTCACCGACGACGAGGACCGGGCCGACGCGGTGGCCCGTGAGCTCGACCGCGCCAACGCCGAGCGCCGCGACGTGGAAACCCGGATCCGGTTTGCTGCCGAGGCACAGGTCTCACGCGCCGGTGAACGTAGCGCCTACGTCCTGGCTGGAGAGGACTGGCATCCCGGGGTCATCGGCATCGTGGCCTCGCGCATCGCCGAGCGCCATCACCGTCCCACCGTGCTCGTCGCCCTCGACGGCGCGCGCGGAACCGGCTCCGGGCGCTCCATCGCCGGTTACGACCTGCTGGCCGGTCTGACCGCGGCCTCGGGGGAGCTCGAGCGCTACGGCGGCCACCGGGCCGCCGCGGGCCTGGAGGTGGCGCGGGAGCGCCTGGACGCCTTTCGCGCAAGCTTCGAGGCCCACGCCGAGGCCAGCCTGGCGCCGGAGGATCTCGTGGCGCACGAGCGCATCGACGCCGTCGTGCCCGGAGACGGGTTGGACCTCGCACTGGCCGAGGAGCTCGAGCGCATGGAGCCGTGTGGGATCGGCAATCCGCCGGTGCGGCTGCTGCTGCCGGCCGCTCGCTTTGCCGATCCCCAGGCGGTGGGGGAGGGGCGCCACGCGCGCTTCACCGTGCACGCCGGCGGCGTACGGGCCCGCGCCATCGCGTTCGGCGTCGCGGGCGGACGCCTCCCGGTGGCGGTAGACGCGCCGGTGGATGCGAGCTTCGCGCTCACGCGCACCACGTGGAACGGAGCCGTGGAGTGCCGGCTCCAGCTGTTGACCGCGCGCCCGAGCGCACCTGGCTCGATCGAGCTCCTGGGCGAGCCGGCGGGCTTCCTCGAGTCCGCGCTGGCCGAGCTCGATGCCCCACTGGATCCGTGGCCGCCACGCGCGCCGTCGGAGCAGCGGATCGTGTTGGACCGTCGGGGCGGCGGCATCGCCGGCACGCTCGCCGACCTCGTCGGATCCGGCGACCCCGTGCTCGCGGTATGCACCGATGCGCGTCGCCGCGCCGGCGCCCTGTCCGGACGACTCGGCGGCTTCGCCGTGTGCTCCTACGCCGCCCTGGAGCGTGATCCCACGTTGGGCGCCCGGTTCCCGCACGTGTTCGCGCTGGACCCGCCGACGCACGACCATCAGGCCAGGTTGCTGCGCGCGGGAGGGCCCGGCGGATTCGCGCACCTGGGGTGGGGTGAGCCTGAGCTAGGCTTTGCACGGGAGAACCATGAGTACGAATACGGCCTTCGAGCAACCCTGGCCGCCCTGTACCGGGCGCTCCGTGACCATGGCGAAGCCGGGGGTCGGGAACTCGAGCGCCTCCTGCGCGGCGACCCGCGCCGCCCGCACTCGGCTGCGATGGCCGGCCGTGCGCTTCGCGTACTCCTCGAGCTCGACCTGGTCTCGCTCGATCGTGGGACTCCGGCCGTCGCCGTGCCCCCCGCCCGGCCGACGGACCTCGAGCGCTCGACTGCGTTCCGCGCCTATCGCGCCCGTGGAGAGGACGGCCTGCGATATCTGAGGGGCGCGACAGCCAGAGCCGCGTGAGCTCGACCGAGCCCGCCAAGCCGGCGTCCAAGCGGCGCGGGTCCAAGGGCGAGGGCAAACCGGCCGCCAACGGCGGCACGTCGGCGGACGCCGAGAAGCCCCGCACGTCGCGGGTGCCCCGCCGACGCCGGACTGCGGAGCCTGCCCGGACCGGGGGGGCCCGCGATGGCGAGCCGCTGCGCCCGACCCAGCGTCGGCCGGTGGGGACGCTCGAGCGTCCCGAGCGGCCACCGCCCGACATCGCGCAGGAGCGGCTGTCCGACAGCGAGGCACAGCTGCTCGGAGACCTGTTCGCGATCGTGGAGGAGCACGCCGGCGAGGCAGCCGTCGAGATCGACCGCGTCCGGGTGCGTGACGCGTTCGTCTTCGCCTGCGCCCACCACGCAGACCAGCTGCGCAAGTCGGGCGAGGAGTTCATCAGCCATCCGGTGGGCGTCGCCGAGGTCTGTGCGGGCATGCGCCTGGACACCGAGACACTCTGCGCCGCGCTCCTGCACGACACCGTGGAGGACACCTCGGCATCGCTGGAGGAGGTCCGCGAGCGCTTCGGCGAGGAGATCGCCGGCCTCGTGGACGGCGTGACCAAGCTCACCGGCATCACCTTCCAGTCCCGCGACGAGGCTCAGGCCGAGAACTACCGCAAGATGATGGTGGCGATGGCCTCGGACATCCGGGTCATCCTCATCAAGCTGGCCGACCGCCTCCACAACATGCGCACGATCGACGCGCTGGCCAAGCAGCGTCAGATCGAGAAGGCCAAGGAAACGCTCGACATCTACGCCCCCATCGCCCACCGGCTGGGGATCCACGCCATCAAATGGGAGCTCGAGGACCTGGCCTTCGCGACGCTGCACCCCCGCAAATACGAGGACATCAAGGGCCTGGTCTCCCAGCAGCGCGAGGAACGCGAGCGCTACGTCGACAAGGCTGGGTCCTACCTGCACAAGGAGCTCGAGGCGCTGCCCATCGAGGCCGAGATCGCCGGGCGCGCCAAGCACTTCTACTCGATCTACTCGAAGATGACCAAGAAGGGGCGAGAGTTCAACGAGATCTATGACCTCACGGCGATGCGCGTGGTCGTGGAGTCGGTGAAGGACTGCTACGGCGCCGTCGGCGTCATCCATTCGTTGTGGAAGCCGCTGCCGGGCCGGTTCAAGGACTTCATCGCCATGCCGAAGTTCAACATGTACCAGTCGCTGCATACGACGGTGATCGGGCCCGAGGGACGGCCGCTGGAGATCCAGATCCGCACGCGCGAGATGCACGACATGGCCGAGTACGGCATCGCCGCACACTGGATCTACAAGGTCGGCGAGGGCGCGGGGCGAGATGCGGCGCCGCAGGGCGCCGGACCCGCCGACGGCGACAAGCTGCGCTGGCTGCGCCGGCTGTTGGACTGGCAGCAGGAGCTCGACGACTCCAGCGAGTTCGTCGAGACGCTCAAGGTCGACCTGTTCGAGGACGAGGTGTTCGTCTTCACGCCCAAGGGCGAGGTCAAGTCGCTGGCCGCCGGGGCGACGCCGCTGGACTTCGCGTATGAGATCCACACGGACGTGGGGCACCGCTGCGTCGGCGCCAAGGTCAACGGGAAGATCGTTCCGCTGCACTACGAGCTCAAGTCGGGCGACATCGTCGAGGTCCTGACCTCCAAGCGCGAGCGGGGCCCGTCGCGGGACTGGCTGGCCCTGGTCAAGACCACCCGGGCGCGCAACAAGATCAAGCAATGGTTCCGCGCGGAGTCGCGCAAGGACACCGAGCACAGCGGGCGCGAGACGCTGCAGGAGCACCTGCGCCGTCAGGGCCTGCCGGCCCAGAAGATCGTCGGCTCGCCGCTGCTCGCCCACGTGATTCGCGAGATGGGCTTCAAGAAGGCCGACGACTTCTACATCGCCGTCGGTGCGGCGAAGGTCTCGCCAAAGATCGTGGTGGGCAAGATCATGCAGCGCCTCAAGCACGGCGAGGCGGCGGAGGGCGAGCCGGCGCCCGGCGAGCTGCTCACCACCAACCGTCGGCGGCGACGCCCCGACTCGTCCTCCTCCCAGTACGGCATCAATGTCGACGGCGTCGACGACGTCATGCTGCGCCTGGCCAAGTGCTGTCGGCCCGTCCCCGGGGACCCCATCGTCGGCTACATCTCGCTGGGCCGCGGCATCACCATCCATCGCGAGGACTGCCCCAACGTTCGCGCACTGCGCAAGGACCCAGAGCGCTTCACCGGCGTCTCCTGGGACGGTGAGGGCCGGACGGCGTTCCGGGTCGAGATCCACGTCGACGCGTGGGATCGCCACCGCCTGCTCGAGGATCTCTCGCGAACCTTCGCCGAGGCCGGCGTCAACATCCTCGAGGCCCGGTGCGTGGTCTCCGACCAGATGGTGCGCAACCGCTTCGTCGTGGAGGTGGGCGACACCCGGGGGCTCGACGGCGCGGTCAGCCGCCTGCGCAACGTCGAGGGGGTCTTCGACGCCTACCGCGTCACCCCGGCCGCGGCGTAGCGGCCCGGCGGGCGGCGCGGCTGACCATGGCGCGGACGGCGCTGGTGACCGGCGCGGGCGGTTTCATCGGTGCCAATCTCGTCCGGCGCCTCGTGGCCGAAGGTCACCGCGTGCACGCGATCGTGCGCCCCGGGGCGCGCGCGTGGCGGCTGGACGGGGCGCCCGAGGCACGACGGGTCGAGCTCGACCTCGGCGACGGCGAGGCGGTTGCCGATGCGGTGGCCAAGCTGCGGCCCGAGTGGATCTTCCACCTCGCCGCTCACGGCGCCTATTCCTGGCAGACGGACGTGCCCGAGATGGCGCGCGTCAACGTCGCGGGGACCATCGCGCTGGTGGAAGCGGGCGCGCGGGGGGGCTGCGAAGCCCTCATCCATGCGGGCAGCTCGTCGGAGTACGGCTACCGCGACCATGCGCCCGGCGAGGAGGAGCCTCCCCAGCCCAACAGCCCCTACGCCGTCACCAAGGCGGCGGCCACGATGTACTGCGCGCACGCGGCGCGTCAGGGGCGCCTGGCTGCGACCACGCTGCGCCTCTACTCGGCCTACGGCCCGTGGGAGGAGCCCGGCCGCCTCATGCCGTCACTGGTCACCCACGCGCAGCGCGGAATGCTCCCGCCCCTCGTGGGACCCGCCACCGCCCGCGACTTCGTCCACGTCGGGGACGTGGTGGATGCCTTCCTGCTGGCTGCGCAGGCGGCCGGGCGAGGTGGGCTGGCCCCGATCCTCAACCTGGGTTCAGGGACGCAGACCAGCCTGGAAGAGCTGGTGGCGATGGCCCGGCGGATCTTCGCGGTGCCGGTCGAGCCACGGTGGGGCACGGCGGCGGCGCGCGCCTGGGACACCGACGTCTGGGTGGCCGACGTGCGGCGCATCAAGCGCGAGCTCGGGTGGGCCCCTCAGCGCTCGCTGGAGGCCGGCCTGCGGGGACTGGGAGAGTGGCTGACGGGCGAGCCCGATGTCTTCGACCGCTACCTGGCTGCGGCGCCCGCCTCCCCTTCCACGCATGCCCCACCACGCTCCAGCTGACCTTTCATGACCTCAGGGCCGACGACGGTGAGTCGTCGACCCGGCCCGGCGGATTGATGATCTCCTCGACGATGTAGGCGGGCCGGGCCTTGCTCTCCTCGTACATGTGGGCGAGGTAGGAGCCGATGATGCTCAGGCATAGCAGCTGGATCCCCCCGATGAACAGGACCAGCACCAGGAGGGTCGTGAACCCCTTGGGCACGGCATCGGGGACCAGCAGCCGCAGCACCACCTGCACGACGATGGCCAGCGAGGACAGGGCGACCATGGCAAAGGCCATCCAGGTGATCAGGTCCAGCGGCACGAACGAAAACGAGACGATGGCTCGCCTGACCCACCCGAGGTTCTTCACGAACGAGTTCGTGCTGCTCCCGAACAACCGCTCCGGCCGCACGTAGGGCACTCCGATCTGGCGGAAGCCCACCCACGCACGCAGCCCGCGGATGAACCGGTGCTTCTCCGGCAGCGCGTTGATGGCGTCGACGACGCGACGGTCCATCAGGCTGAAGTCCCCCGCGTCGAGCGGTATGTCGACGTAGGAGCTCACCCGGAAGAGGCGATAGAAGAGCTTGGCGCCCACGCGTATCTGACGCCCGCCCTCGCGGTCGACGCGCTCGCCGTAGACGACGTGGTAGCCCTGCTGCCACTTCTCCACAAACGCCGGAATGAGCTCCGGAGGGTCCTGCAGGTCGCCGTCCAACAGGATCACCGCGTCGCCGGTGGCGATCGTCATACCGCTCGTGAAGGCGCTCTGAGAACCGAACGGGCGGGTGTGATTGACGACCGTGACGTGTCGGTCTCGGGCGGCGATCTCGGCGAGCACCGTTCGTGCGTCGTCCGGGCTCGCGTCGTTGACGAAGATGATCTCGTAGTCGGCCCCCAGGCCGGTGAAGGCCGCCGTCAACCGCTCGTGCATGACCGGAACGGCCGGCGCGTCGCGGTAGCAGGCGATGACGGCGCTGAGCTTCATGGAAGGCGGCCACCATACTCTTGGCGCATGCCAGGTGAACGCCGGGATGAGGCCCTGACGGTCGGCGATCGGCGCTGCCCCGTGTGCGGCGCCGCGGGCGGCGCGGCCATCGCCGCGAACGTGGATCCGGCGCGGCTCGACGGGTTCTCCTTCGCCTCTCGCAAGGTTCCGGAGTACATGCACTGGCGCCTGGTGACCTGTGAGGCGTGCGACACCCTCTACGCGGACCCGGCGCCGTCCCAGGAGGTTCTCGAGCAGGCATACGAGCGTGCGGACTACGACAGCGGCGAGGCCGCCGGCTATGCGGCGGACACCTACGCGAGGCTGCTTCCCCGCCTGCTGGCGCAGACGCCCCCCGGGGGCGGGGCGCTGGACATCGGCGCCGGGGACGGCGCCTTCCTGCGCGAGCTGCGCAAGGAAGGGCTCGACGACGTCGTGGGAGTCGAGCCCTCCGGCTCGGCCCGGGCGACCGCGGCCGCGGACGTGCGGGACCTCATTCGCCCGGGGCGCTTTCGGGGCGAGGACTTCGAGCCTGGCCGGTTTCGGCTGGTGACGGCGTTTCAGACGCTCGAGCACGTCGCGGAGCCGCTCGCGCTGTGCCGCTCGGCGCACCGGCTTCTGCATGACGGCGGTGCGCTCGCCGTCGTGTGTCATGACCGTCGAGCGCTGCTCAACCGCGTGCTCAAGCGGCGCTCGCCGATCTTCGACATCGAGCACCTGCAGCTCTTCTCTCGCCCTGCGCTCCGCCGTCTGTTCCGGCACGCAGGATTCGAGCGCATCGAGATGCACCCGGTGCTCAACCGGTACCCACTCCGCGTATGGCTTCGCTACGTGGCGATTCCGGCCAGTCTCAAGCGGCGGGTCCTGGACGCGCTCCAGGGCCGCATGGGAGCGATGGCGATCGCGGTCCCCGTGGGCAACGTCGCGGTCATCGGCTACCGTGCACGGCCCGTTGTCGCCGATCACCGCCCGCGGGGCGTCACCGAAATCGCGACGACGCCGTGAGCTCACCGGACCCCTTGTCGCCTGATCCGCACACTGCTCCCTTCGAGGCGGACGTCGCCAGAGACGGCGCCTACGTCTACACGAGCGACACGCGGTTGAGCAGCGCAACCGCGAACCGGCGGCTGACCGAGGCCGCTCTGAGCGTGGCCGACTTTCGCGGGCGCCGGGTCATCGACATCGGGTGCGGCGACGGCACCTACACGACCGAGCTCGTGGAGCTGGGGGGCGCCTCCGAGGTCACGGGTGTCGACCCGGCGGGCAACGCGATCCGGGCCGCTCAGGCGCGCGTCGGTGCGCTCCCGGTGAACTTCGCGGAGGCGTCGGCCTATGCGCTCCCCTACGAGGCGGACGCCTTCGAGCTGGCTCAGCTGCGCGGGGTGCTGCACCACGTCGAGCGACCCAGGGACGCGCTGGAGGAGGCGCTGCGAGTGGCGCCTCGGGTCATCGTGATCGAGCCCAACGGCTACAACCCCGGCCTCAAGGTCCTCGAGCGGGTCTCCCGCTACCACGTCGAGCACGACGAACGCTCCTACGCTCCGCGGACGCTTGACGGCTGGATCGAAGAGCTCGGCGCCACCGTCGAAGCTCGCGTGTTCGCGGGCTTCGTCCCGATGTTCTGCCCCGATCGGCTCGCCCGCGCGATGAAGCGCGTCGAGCCCGTCGTGGAGGGGGTGCCCCTCCTGCGAGCCGCGGGCTGCGCCGTGTACATATGCGCCGCCGTGCGCGAGCAGGCGCGCGCATAGCCATCCATGCCTCCGGCGACGGACACGACAGTTGCGCCGAGGGTGCCAGACGCCGCTCCGGCGCCGCTCCGCTCCACTGCGCCCGTGGCGCCCGCGTTGGTGCTCGAGCTCAGCCTCGTGGCGGCGGCAGCGGCGGCCACCGTGGGCCTGGCCTCCGTGACCGGATCGCCCGAATCCCGTCAGACCGTCGCGTACCTCCTGTGCTTCTTCGTCATCCTGCCCGTCGCGATGGCCCTTGGCCCTCGCCTGGACCATTGGCTACGCGGGATCCCAGGTCCCATGGCCGCGACCCTGGCCGCAAGCGCTGCGATCGGCGTCCTGTCGGTGCTCTTGGCGGCGCGCGTAGTCTCGGCCGCTGGTGGACCCGGGGCGCCGGTCCTCGTCGGTGGGGTGGTCGTCTGGTGCCTCGGTGCCCTCGCGGCGCGCCGGATTGTGCGGTCCGACCGCCGCCCGGCGTGGCTTACGCCGCCTGTCGGTCCGCGGGGCCCGATGGCGGCCTGGGCGGCCACCGTGGCGTTCGCCGTGGCCTCGACGCTGGGATTCGTGCCCGATCGGCTTCGCGGCCCCCTATCGCTGGCGATCTGCTTCGCGGTGGGGGCGGCCCTCACGTCGCTGGTTCTCGCCGCCGAGCGCATTCGTCTGTCACGGCGGCTCGGCATGGCGATCGACGTGCTCTTCGTCGTTCTGATCGTTCTCGCGGTGGTCGACGCCAGCTCCCTGCTGCCCTATCTGCCCTGGAATGCCGCCAGGGCGCCGGCGTCGCCCGTGGGGGCCGACCACGTGTCTGTCGTGCTCACGCACCAGAGCTTCTACCTCGGGCCGGTCACGGACGTTCTTCACGGCCATGCGGTGCTGGTCGACACGTTCTGCCAGTACGGCGTCGGCGTCATCTACTTCCTGGCGGCCATCTTCGCCGTGGTGCCGCTCGGCTATGGCCCGATGGCGCTCGTCTCCGGCGTCCTCACCGGGCTGGCCTGCGCTGCCGGCTATGGCATCCTGCGCCTCGCGGGCTGCCGCCGCGCGACAGCGGCGATCGCAATCGCCCTCGGGATCGCCGTTACGCAGTGGCAGGTGATCGGTTCTGCCGCCGATTTCCCGAGCCTTGGGGCCCTGCGCTTCGGACCGGCGTACCTGCTCATCCTGATCGTGGTCGCCCGCGCTCGCTGGACCGCGCGAGCCCGTGAGCTGCGCGCGGTGGAGCTGGTGGTCGTGGGGATCTCTGCCATCTGGAGCCTCGAGGCGCTCGTGTATGCCCTGGCCATCGCATTCGCCGCCGAGGGCATCGAGGCAGCGACCTCCCAGGCGTCCTGGCAGGCTCGCGGCCGGCGATGGCTGACCGGCGTGGCCTGGGCGCTCGGGGCGGCGGTGACAGCAGTCGTCGCGTTGGCAGTGCTCACCCGGCTGTTTTCGGGCCACTGGCCCGACTGGAGCTCGTACATCGCCTTTTTGACGCTCTATTCCGGCCGGACGGTGCCCGGTGTCTTCACCTTCCCCGCCATCGGCGCTTGGTCGTCGGGCTTCGCCGTTGGCTTCATCTATCTCGCATCGGCGGTGACGATTGGCCGGCTGGCCTCGGTGGCCCGTCTGAGGCCTGAAGTGCGGCCCAGATTGGTCGCCGCAGCCGCCCTGACGGGGTTCGGCATTCTCAGCCTCAGCTACTGGATCACCCACGGTGACCCGCTCTTCCTGCGCTGGGTGGCGCTGCCGGCGGTGCTGCTCGGCGCCTTGTGGGTGGACCTCGCGTTCGGAGCCACCCGGCTTGCGCCGCGCATGCGTCTTGTCGGCCTTGCGTTGGGATCGCTCGTGGCCGCCCTGCTCGGCGTCTTCACCTGGCCGCAGGCCACCGAGACCGCCGACCGAACCGCGTTGATCCATGCGGTGCCGGGCTCATCCTCGCTGCGCCATGACGTCGGCTCGCTCTGGCACGCCCCGCGGCTGGATCCCCGCTCGCGGGAGGGTGAGGCAGCGCTTCGCCGCTATGCGCCCGGTCACAGCGCCGTCCTGATGCTGGTGGAGCGCGACCTCGGCCTGGAGATCCTCATGCGCAGCGGCCGCGCCAACGCCGTTGCGCTCGGATATCCGCTTCAATCGGATCTGATCGCCGGCCATCTGCGGACGCGAGTACGGCGCGCCGTCGGTCGGCTCGCCCCGGGGACTCTTGCCCTCGTTCAGGATCGCAGCCGCTACACGACCCGGTTCGTACCGGGGCACAACGCGCTGCTCGACGAGGCGACCGTGGTCGTCCTGCGCCGCTTTGCTCCCCGCGTCCTGGCGACGACGCCGAGTGGTCTGGCGGTCGTCCGATTGGAGAAGCGCAGGTGAGTGACGAGCTCGACACCACCACCTGGTACCACACGATCGAGCTGCCCGACGGCCGCGTGACGCCCGGGTTCTACGACCACCGGTCACTCGTGCCCCGGATCCCGATCCCCGCCTCCCTGGCGGGCAAGCGCTGCCTCGACGTCGGCAGCAGCGACGGGTTCTGGGCCTTTGAGATGTGCCGTCGTGGAGCGGAGGAGGTGGTGAGCCTCGACCTCGAGGACGCTGCCCGACAGGAATGGCAAGGGCGGGCAGAGACCGTCCACGAACGCGCCGCGCGGGCGCGGCTGACCAGCGGACGCTGGGAGGCGGATGAGGGGCGCACGCGCCGGGCATTTGAGTACGCCCGCGAAGCGCTCGACCTGGCGGTGGAGCGCGTCGACCGCTCGGTCTATGACATCTCCTCCGAGGCGCTCGGGACCTTCGACTTCGTCTTCATGGGGAGCCTGCTCCTTCACCTGCGCGATCCGGTGCGTGCCCTGCGAGCGGTCCGTGAGGTGGTGGGCGGTGAGTTCGTCTCCCTCGAGCCCATCGTCCTGTCGCTCTCGACCGTTCTCCCGCGCACTCCCGCCGCGCTTCTCTGGGACCGCGACGAGCCCCGCTGGTGGACACCCAACCGCGCGGGGCTGTGTCGGCTGATCGCCGCCGCCGGCTTTGACGTCGTGCGCTCCGGGGGCCCGGTCTTCCAGCGCTTCGGCCGCGGGGTTCCCCGCCTGCCTTCGCTCCGGCAGCGCCCCACGCCTCGCGAGGTCTTGTTCTGGACCTGCGTGCGTCCGGTGGGGGGCGCATCGGCCTGGGTGCTGGCACGCCCGGCGGCTGCCTGACGTGATCGACGTCAGCGTCGTCGTCCCGGCGCGGGATGCGGCGCATCTCATCGAGCCCCTGCTGCGTTCGCTCATGGGGCAACGCTTCGAGGGCGAGCATGAGGTGATCATCGTCGACAACGGCTCGCGGGACGCGACGGCCGACCTCGCGGAAGCGTCGGGAATGCGAGTGCTTCGTCGACCTCGCGGGGCGGGACCGGGAGTTGCGCGCAACGATGGAGCGGCGGTGGCCAGGGGGCGCATCCTTGCCTTCACCGACGCCGATTGCCGGCCGACGTCGGGATGGCTGCGCGCCGGCGAGCTCGCCGGCCGAGCCGCGGACGTCGTGCAAGGCGCGGTGGAACCGCCTCCCGGCGCCTCCATCGGACCGTATGACCGCACGCTCAGCGTCCGCGAGGACTACGGGCTCTATCCGACCGCAAATCTCTTCGTCTCGCGCGAGTGCTTCGAGCGACTCGGAGGCTTCGAGGACTGGGCCCCCGCGTCGGACCACCCCCGGGGACGCCCGTTCGGGGAGGACACCTGGCTGGTCTGGCGGGCCCGGCGCGCGGGTGCTGTCGTCGCTTTTGCGCCTCGCGCCCTCGTCCACCATGCGGTGCTCCCCGGCGATGCACGGGCCTACGTGACCGAGCTTTCCCGAGTCGGGGAATTCGCCGCGCTCGTGGAGCGCATCCCCGAGCTCCGCGAGGCCTTCTGCTACCGCCGCTGGTTTCACTCGCCGCGCAGCGCTGCGTTCGACCTGGCGGCCGTCGGCCTCCTGGCCGGCCTGGTCACCCGGCGCCCGGCAGCGCTCACGGCGGCAGCACCCTACGCTCGGCTGCTCGCCGCGGACGCGCGCCGCTGGGGCAGGCGCCGCGCGGCCGGGATTGCCGCGACGCGTCTCGCCGCCGACGCGGTGGCGGCGATTGCCCTGGCGCGGGGAAGCCTGGAGGCGCGCACGCTGCTGCTGTGAGGCTTACAGCCAGTCGCGATGGCGAAAGTAGGCGAGCATGATGCCGAGCACCACGACCATCACCGCCACCACGATGAAGAACGCGCCGAGGCTCCCCTCGCCGGGCACCCCCGTGTTCATGCCCCAGATGGAGGCGATCAGCGTCAGGGGCAGGAAGACGACGCTGAGCACCGTGAGCACCCGAAGGACGTCGTTGAGCTGGTGGCCGAGCACCGACTCGTTGGTGTCCTCGAGGGCCTCGGCGGTCTCCTTGTAGCCCTCGAGCATCTGCCAGATGCGCTCGGAGGCGTCGTTGATGTCATCGAAATAGATGTCGAGGTCGTCGGCCATGTAGCGCTGCTTGGTGCGCTCGAGGTCGCCGATCACCGCCCGCTGGGGGCGGACCGTCTTGCGAAAGTTGATGATCTCCTGCTTGACGTTTGAGAGGTCGCGCACGATCTCCTTGGAGCGCCCCGCGAAGATCTCGGCTTCCAGGCGCTCCAGCTTGTTGCCCATCTTGCGCAGCATGGGGAAGCTGGCGTCCACCGAGTCGTCGACGATCTTGTAGAGCAGGTAGCCCGCGCCTTGGGAGAAGTACTGCTCGCGCAGCTCCTCGTTGGTACGGCAGCGCTCGAACAGGTACTCCACGGGCTGGAGCTCCTCGTTGGGGAGCGTGACGACGTAGTCCGGCCCGACGAACAGGTCGAGCTCGGCCGCGTTCAGCCGCCCCACGTTCTTGTCGAAGCGCGGGAAGTGGAGCACGATGAACAGGTAGGTCTCATACTCGTCGATCTTCGGGCGCTGGTTGCGCGAGAAGACGTCCTCATAGTCCAGCTGGTGGAAGTCGAAGTGCTCCTCCAGCCAGGTGCGCTCGCTCTGCCGGGGGCGCTCGATGTGGATCCAGCGCAGGCCGTGGGCCTCAATGACCTCGAAGGAGGGAGTCTCAGGCTCGGCGGTGGGGGTGGCGACGTCGCCGCGGGTTCGCGCCAATCGGCCAAAGCGGGGCTTGGGGAGGCTCGGCATCGGGACTTCGCGGGTCGTCGTTGTGCATGGGATTCGCCTTGGAGGGGATTGTACCTGCGCATCAGGGCGAGCCGAGCGCGAGCCCGGGGCCTGGCCGCGTTACGTTCGCCGGATCCTGGGTATACTTCTTCGACACATAGCCGTACGCATCCAGAGGGGTGGAGGGACTGGCCCTACGAAACCCCGGCAACCATTCCGTCGTCAGCGGCGGAAGGGTGCCAATTCCTGCAGGCTCCAACGACAAGCCTGGGAGATGTGAACAGAGCCTTCTGGAACCTCTGCTCACATCAAGGGTGGAGGTTTTTTTATGGCCATAGATGCGCTCAAATGTAAGGAATGCTCAACCGAATACCCTCTCGAGGCACGCTATGTCTGCGAGCAGTGCTTCGGTCCGCTCGAGGTCTCGTATACGCATGACGAGGCAATCGACGTGGAGGGGCTGCGCCGCCGCATCCAGGCTGGGCCGCAGAGCATCTGGCGCTACGCCGACTTCCTGCCCCTGACCGCGCCGCCGCGCGAGACCCTGCCCACCGGCTGCACCCCGCTGGTGCGCGCAGAGCGCCTCGCGGACAGGCTCGGCCTCGACGAGGTGTGGGTCAAGAACGACACCGCCAACCCGACCCACTCCTTCAAGGACCGCGTGGTCTCCGTGGCGCTCGCCCGTGCCCAGGAGCTGGGCTACGAGGTCGTGGCCTGCGCATCGACCGGCAACCTCGCCAACGCCGTGGCCGCCCACGCCGCGGCGGCGGGTCTGGACTCCTACGTGCTGGTTCCCTCCGACCTCGAGGAGCAGAAGATCCTCGCCACCGGCGTCTACGGCACCCGGCTCGTCGCGGTGCGGGGCTCCTATGACGACGTGAACCGTCTGTGCACCCAGCTGGCCGGCGAGCACGACTGGGCCTTCGTCAACGTCAACCTGCGGCCCTACTACGCCGAAGGGTCAAAGACGATCGGCTTCGAGGTGGCCGAGCAGCTGGGCTGGGAGCTGCCCGACCGGGTGGTCTGCCCCGTCGCGTCGGGCTCGCTGTTCACCAAGATCGCCCGCGGTTTCGAGGAGTGGATCGAGCTCGGCCTGATCGAGGGAACGATCCCCACCTTCAACGGCGCACAGGCCGTGGGCTGCTCGCCCGTGGCGCAGGCGTTCGCGGATGGTGAGCAGACGTGCAAGCCGGTGCGCCGGCCCGACACGATCGCCAAGTCCCTGGCCATCGGCAACCCGGCCGACGGGCCCTACGCGCTGGAGCTCGCCCGCAAGACCGGCGGAGGCATCGACGCGGTCACCGACGAGGAGATCCGCGACGGGATCCGCCTGCTGGCCGAGACGACCGGCATCTTCACCGAGACCGCCGGAGGCGTGACGACCGCAGTTCTCACCCGACTTGCGCAGCGCGGCGACATCGACCCGTCCGAGCGTGTCGTGCTCGTCATCACCGGCGACGGGCTCAAGACGCTCGATGTCGCCCGTGGCACCTTCGAGACCTACGAGATCGAGCCGACGCTTCAGTCCTTCGCGGACGGCGTGCCCACCCCGGTTGCGGCGTAACGCCATGGCCGTGGTGGTGAAGATACCCACCCAGCTGCGGGCAGCCGCGGACGGCGCCTCGGAGACCGAGGTGAGCGGGGGAACCGTGGGCGAGGTGCTCGACGGCCTGTTCGAGCGCTTCGGCGACCTCCGCGAGCGAATCTGCGAGGACGGCGACCTGCGCCGCTTCGTCAATGTCTACGTCGGCGGAGAGGACATCCGGTTCCTCTCCGGACTCGACACCGAGGTCACCGACGGTGACGAGGTGACTATCCTGCCCGCGGTCGCCGGCGGTCGCTAGCTCCTGCCGACCGAGCCGCTTCGCGTCACGGTGGCGGTCGCCTCGCACGAGCGGCCCGCCCGTCTGGCTGCACTGATCGCGGGCCTCGGTGCGCAGACGCTCGACGCGGATGCGTTCGAGGTCGTGGTGGTCGACGACGGCTCGGGGCCGGAGACCGCGGAGGTGCTGGCCGAGGCCCGGGATCGGGGCGAGCTGCATCTGCGCGTGGTTCGCCACGAGACTCCTCGCGGCCCCGGCGCGGCGCGCAACGTGGCGTGGCGTGCCGGCCGTGCGGAGGTCGTGGCCTTCACCGATGACGACTGTATACCGGCGCCGGAATGGCTGCGGGCGCTGGTGGCGGCGGTCGAGAGCAGCCCTGGGGCGGTGATCCAGGGTCGCACGGACCCCGACCCCGCCGAGCGCCGCTCCGCGGGCGTGTTCTCACGCACGGTCTGCGTCGAGCGCCTGGGGCCGCACTACGAAACGTGCAACATCTTGTACCCACGCGCGCTGCTCGAGCGCCTGGAGGGCTTCGACGAGGGCTTTGGGCTCGCACCAGGAGGCGAGGACACCGACCTCGCGTGGCGGGCGATCGAGCTGGGCGTGGCCACCGCGTTCGCCCCCGATGCCCGGGTCCACCACGCGGTGCAACGGCTGGGTCCTCTCGGGCAGCTTCGGGTGGCCGCGCGCTGGACCGAGACGGTGCGAATCTTCGCCGCCCATCCCCAGCTGCGTCGTCAGGCGTTGGTGCGGGGGGTCTTCTGGAACGTGTGGCACTACCTCCTCCTGCGCTCGGCACTCGCCCTCCTCGCTCCCCGCTCGCTGCGCCGGCTGCTGCTGTTTCGCCACGCTGTGGAGCTTCGTCGCCGGGCCCAGGCCCAGGGGGCAAGCGCAGTGGTCCTCCCATTCCTGCTCCTCCACGACCTGGTCGAGCTCTCAGCGGTGCTGCGCGGGGGGCTGCGCTACCGGACGCTGGTCATCTAGTCGGCTTGCAAGAATGCCGCCCCCACGCCCCCGTGATTGGAGCCACATGCCACAACGCCTGACCGTGCTCGTCGCCCTTCTCAGCCTAGCCCTGGTGACCGGCTGCGGCGGCAGCGACAAGAAATCCGACGCCAAGTCGACGTCCAGCGTGTCGGCCGGCAAGTCGAGTGCCAACGCCCCGGTTTCCAAGGCCGAGTACGAAACGAGGCTCGTGGCCGGGTTACGACCCGCCCAGGCAGCGGGTTCATTGGCCGGCCGGATCACCAAGACCAGCTCACGGGAGAGCGACGCCCAGGTATTCGAGCAAGTGGGCGGGATCTACCAGAAGGCCTACGCTGATATTCAGGCCATCGTGCCACCCAAGGATATCGGGGACCTGCACACGCAGGTCGTGGCGGCGCTCCAGGGTCTGGGACAGGCCTCCAACCGGGCGCGGGACTCGCTGCGCAAGAAGGACAAGGCCTCCTACACCGCGGCGCTGGCAACCTTCAAAGCGCAGGGACTAAAGCTCCAGAGCCTGGGCAAACAGCTGACGGCACGCGGGTATTGAGGCCCCGCTGCCGGAAGCTCGCCGGCCGGTTGCCGCCCCGAAGCGGAGTAACGGCGACCGCATCCACGCCGCGTTTACACGGTAGACCAAAAAACTGGGGTTGCCACTAGGTGCTCCAATCAGGTAGGACCTCCTTAATCATGTCTTCAATAGGAGGGCTTTCATGCGTCATTTCAAGGGCTTAGCGCTGTCCTTTGTGGCTGTGCTCGTGATCGGTGGGGGCATCGGTACGGCCCTTGGTCAGGGCAACGGCGGTAGTAGCGGTCCGGGCGGGAACGTCACGGGCGGTAACGGAGGCGCTGGTGGTGCGGGTGGCTCGGGCG
>JALYZC010000236.1 GCA_030945905.1 Actinomycetota bacterium | reverse complement strand
GCTTCAGGCAGTTGTAGGAGCGCACGCCCAGCTCCAGCTCCTCAATCAGGATGTCGTCCATTCCATTGGACGTGCGGCTGCTCGTCGGGCCGGCGGCGGATATGACCTCGCCCCCGATCCCGTCGTTGCGCCCCTGAATCTCCTCCAGTCGCTCCGCGTCAGTGAAGATCGCAAGACTCGAGATCAGGATCTCAGCGGCCTCACGTAGCGCAGCCTGGGGCGCAACCGATCCGTCGGTCTCGATGTCGAGCGTGAGCTTGTCGTAGTCGGTGCGCTGCCCGACCCGCGCCTGCTCGACGGCGTAGGCCACACGGCGCACGGGTGAGAAGATCGAGTCGATCGGGATCACGCCGATGGGCTGATCGGCCGACTTGTTCTCCTCGGCCGGGCGGTAGCCGCGACCACGCCCGATCGTCAGGTAGAGCTCGAGCCTCGTCTTCTTCTCGAGCGTGGCAACGTGGGTCTCGGGATTGAGGATCTCCACACCGGAGGGAAGGTCGATGTCCGCGGCGGTGATGTCGCCGGGACCGGTCACCACCAGCGGTGCCTCGATCTCCGAGGCGTCGGAGTGCATCCGGCACACCACGCCCTTGAGGTTGAGGACGATGTCGGTGACGTCCTCCTTGACGCCCTGGATTGTCGAGAACTCGTGGGCCACGCCCTCGATGCGCACGCTGGTGACTGCCGCCCCGGCCAGCGAGGAGAGCAGTACGCGACGCAGCGAGTTACCGAACGTGTAGCCGAACCCGCGGTCAAGCGGCTCGACGGTGAACGAGCCACGGTTGTCCTCGATGTTCTCTGCGGTGATCTGGGGGACTTGGAAGTCGAGCATCAGGGTCCTAACGTCGGGCGTGGGTCGCCGCTACGAGGCGGCCGTAGTGTCTCGCGCGGCGTCGAGGACGCAGCGCGGCAAAGCGTTACTTCGAGTACAGCTCGACGATGAGCTGCTCCTGCACGGGAGCGGCGATCTCTCTGCGCTCCGGTTTGCGCAGCACCTTCGCGGTGAGGGCATCGTGGTCGGCCTGCAGCCACGCGGGCACCTGGCCGGTCAGCTCGGTGGCGTCGCGGATGACGCGCTCCGCCGGTGTGCCCGCCTTTACGGCGATCACGTCGCCGGCGCGTACCTGGGCGGATGGAATGTCGACGCGCCGCCCGTTGACGGTCCAGTGACCGTGGCGAACCATCTGGCGCGCCTGGCGCCGCGAAGCGGCAAAGCCCAGGCGCACGAGCACGTTGTCGAGGCGGCACTCGAGCATCGAGAGCAGATTCTGGCCCGTGATGCCGTCCTGGCGGCTCGCCTTGGCGTAGTAAGTCCGGAACTGCTTCTCCTGCACGCCGTAGTAGCGCCGGGCCTTCTGCTTCTCCCGCAGCTGCACCCGGTACTCACTCTGCTTCTGGCGACCCCGACCGTGCTCGCCGGGCGGGTAGGCGCGTCGCTCCACGCCGCACTTGTCGGTCAGGCATCGCTCACCCTTGAGGAAGAGCTTCTGCCCTTCCCGGCGGCATTGCTTGCACTGCGGCGAGGTGTCGCGGCCCATGGCTCAGACCCTCCGCCGCTTGCGGGGCCGGCAGCCGTTGTGCGCCTGAGGCGTAACGTCCTTCACCGCCGAGACCTCGAGGCCGGCGGCCTGCAGGGAGCGGATGGCGGTGTCGCGGCCAGAGCCCGGCCCCTTGACGAAGACATCGACCTTCTGAAGGCCCTGCTCCATGCCCTTGCGGGCCGCTGCGTCGGCCGTGACCTGGGCCGCGAACGGCGTGGACTTGCGCGAGCCCTTGAACCCCGCTCCGCCGGCCGACTCCCAGGCGATGACGTTGCCCTCGCGATCGGTGAGAGCGACGATGGTGTTGTTAAACGAGGTCTTGATGTGCGCCTGACCGACGGCGATGTTCTTCTTGACCTTGCGACGGCCGCGCGCGGGGCGCTTGGGAGCGGGCATGACTACTTCTTGACCGCCTTCTTCTTGCCGGCCACCTGCATGCGCCGTGGACCCTTCCGGGTCCGAGCGTTGGTCTTGGTGCGCTGACCGCGCACCGGCATGCCACGACGATGGCGGAGACCGCGATAGCAGCCGATCTCCATCAGGCGCTTGACGTTCTGGGATCGTTCGCGGCGCAGGTCGCCCTCGACGGTCACCGAGTCCTCGATGGCGTCGCGGAGCTTTGAGACCTCGTCGTCGGTGAGGTCGCGCACGAAGGTCTCGGGGCTCACGCCGGCTTGCGCGAGCAGCTGATTGGACGTCGGCCGACCGATCCCGTACACGTAGGTCAGGCCGATCTCGACGCGCTTGTTGAGTGGGATGTTGATCCCGGCTATGCGTGCCACGCGCGAGCTACCCCTGCCGCTGCTTGTGCCGCGGGTTCTGGCAGATCACCAGCACGGCGCCGTGGCGTCGAATGATCTTGCACTTCTCGCACATTGGCTTGACCGACGGCCGTACCTTCACGCGTTCCTTTCGGCTGGTTCCAGTGACCGCGCTCTGGCTGCCGGTGCGGCAGCCGCTACGTGGTCGCGGAGTGGCGCGCGGGCCAACTAGGCGGCCTCGAGCGCAACGGGGGATGCTACCAAAGCAGGCCTGCGCGCCACCCTCACGCCGCCGCGCGCTTACCGTCGAGGTGCCAGGGGGTGAGGATTCGCGGCCCCGCCGCCTCGATGGCGATGGTGAACTCGAAGTGGGCGGCCAGCGACCCGTCCTGGGAGAAAATGGCCCAGTTGTCGTCTGCCATGCGTACGGCGTTGCGCCCGGCGGTGACCATCGGCTCAACCGCGAGCACCATGCCCTCCTCGAGCTGCGGCCCCGCGCCCGGGGCGCCGAAGTTCGGGATCTGCGGGTCTTCGTGCATCTCGCGTCCGATGCCATGGCCCACGAGCGAGCGCACGACGGAGAAGCCCAGTCCCTCGACGTGTGCCTGCACAGCATGGGAGATGTCGCCGAGGCGGTTCTCGGGCCGGCACTCCTTCACCGCGGAGAGCAGCGCTCCCTCGGTGGCCCGCAGGAGCCTCGTCGCGATCGGCGATACCGAGCCAACGGCAAACGTTCGCGCGCCATCCGCCACCCACCCATCGAGCACCACCCCGACGTCGACGGACAGGATGTCGCCGCGCGAGAGCCGGTAGGCGCCCGGAATCCCGTGAACGACCATGGAATTCGGCGAGGCGCAAATTGATCCCGGGAAGCCGCGGTAGCCCTTGAAGGCCGGCTCGGCGCCGCGCGAGCGGATCAACTTCTCGGCTGCAGCATCGAGCTCACCCGTCGTGATCCCCGGCCGCACCTTGCCCTTGAGCAGGTTCAGGACCTCGACCAGGATGGCTCCGGCCTCGGCCATCTTCTCGACCTCAGCGGGCGTCTTCTTGATGATCACAGCTTCTCCTCGAGGCGGAGCGTGGCCAGGGTAGCCCGAATGTGGTCGTGGACCTCGGTCTTGTCGCGCGTGCCGTCGAAGCGACGCAGCAGATTGCGCTCCTCGTAGTACTGGCACAACGGCTCGGTCTGCGCGTGGTAGACCTCAAGGCGGCGCTTGATCTTGTTCGGGGCGTCATCGGGGCGCTGCTCCAGGGGAGCGCCGTCGGTGTCGCAGCGGTCCTCGTGCTTCGGCGGGTCAAACTCGACGTGGTAGACGTGCTCGGGGTTCTTCCGACACATCCGACGGCCGGAGATCCGCCGGATGACCTCGTCGTCGGGAGCGTCGATCAGCAGCACCGCCGTCACCGTGCGACCCACGCCGTTGAGCTCTGACTCGAGCGACTCGGCCTGCGGGATCGTGCGCGGGAAGCCGTCGAGGATGAAGCCATCCGCGCAGTCTTTGTGCTCGACGCGTTCGATGATCACCCCGGTGATGACCTCGTCGGGCACCAGGTCCCCCGCATCCATATGCTCCTTGGCCTCCTGGCCAAGCTCGCTTCCGTCGGCCACCGCCGCGCGGAGTATGTCGCCCGTGGCGATGTAGGGGAGCCGGAAGTCCTCTCGCAGACGCTGTGCCTGGGTTCCCTTGCCGGCACCGGGGGGGCCGAGGAGGATGAGATTGAGCTCCGACATCGGCCAGCCAGCCTACCGGGGATTGCGCCCCCAGCCGACGTCAACCGGTGGTTCAGGGCAGGCAGATGTCACCCTTGTCCGACTGCACGACGACGACGCGCCCGTAATTGGGCAGGTGTGAGCCAGGAGATGAACCGCCCGCGGCGGCGCCAAAGATACGAGCGGGGTGCGCGACGCTTCCTCGACCCAGACGAGCACGTCATCTTCGGCGTCAACGGCAGCTGCGGGTTCGGGGCGAGGATCCTGTTCGTCACCGAGCGCCACCTCTATTACCTCCGGGGCAGCATCTGGAGCACGACCAACGCCAAGGCAGTGATCCTCAAACGCCCGCTGGGAGAGACACCCATCGAGGCCAGCGAGCGAATGGCAAGCGCTCCGCACGGCGGAGGAGTCCGGCAAGGAAGCGTCCTGATCGGCAACCCCAAGGTCGGCATCGAATCCATGCGCGTTCCGGGGAGTGGACTGGACGAACTGAAGCGGATCGTCGCGACCAACCTCGTCGCCGCGGCCGAGCGCTCCTAGCCGTGGGGAACCGCATCCGGCTCGGGCGCGTCCACGGCGCACCCGCGGTGACCGCGTCCGGCTCCGGGCCTGCGCGCGCCCACCTTCTGGTCAGCAGAGACCGGTGGCCGCGCGCAGGCAGCAACCACAGCCGGTCATCCAGCCCGGCATCTATTTCAAGAAGCCCTCGTAGTTGCGCATCATCAGCTGTGCCTCGAGCTGCTTCATCGTGTCCAGGGCCACCCCCACCACGATCAGCAGCGAGGTCCCTCCAAAGAAGAAGTTGGCACTCGTCTGGTTGATGAGGATGGTGGGGAGCGCCGCCACCAGGGCGAGGTAGACCGCACCGGGCAAGGTCAGGCGAGCCAAGATGCGATCGAGGAACTCGGCCGTCGGCCGCCCGGGTCTCACCCCGGGGATGAACCCTCCGTGCTTCTTGAGGTTGTCGGCCTGGTCGACCGGGTTGAAGGTCACCGCCGTGTAGAAGTAGGTGAAGAGGATGATGAAGATCGACTCCCCAACGACGTAGGCCCAACCGTTGGGACTGAAGAAGGTCGAGAGGTTCTTCGCCCAGGGTGTGTTGATGAGCTGGCCCACGGTCGGCGGGAAGGCCATGATGCTGGCGGCGAAGATGACGGGGATCACACCGGCCATGTTCACGCGCAGGGGCAGGTAGGTCTGCCCGCCCTGGGACATTCGTCTCCCGATCACCCGTTTGGCGTACTGGACCGGAATTCGACGCTGGCCCTCCTGCACGAAGACGATCGCGGCAATCACCGCGAGGGCGATGAAGGGCATCATGACCTTGAACACCGGATCCGAGCTGGTCCACCACGCCTGCACGCCGTTGGGGATGCCCGAGGCGATCGACGCGAAGATCATCAGTGAGATCCCGTTGCCGATGCCGCGCTGGGTGATCAGCTCGCCCATCCACATCAGCAGCACCGTGCCGGCGGTCAGCGAGATGACGATGAGGAATACCCGGCCGAACGTGAACCCCTTGACCACGTCCTGGCCCGCCTGGGTACCGAACGAGCGAAACAGGAACACGTAGCCGATCGACTGCGCGAAGGCCAGCCCGACGGTCAGATAGCGCGTGTACTGCGTGATGCGTGCCTGGCCGACCTCGCCCTCCTTCTGGAGCTTCTCCAGCGAAGGGACCACCACGGTGAGCAGCTGCAGGATGATCGAGGCCGTGATGTAGGGCATGATCCCCAGCGCGAAGATGGCCACTCGTTGGAGCCCTCCGCCCGAGAACAGGTTGAGGAAGCCCAGGATGTTCGAGCCGCCGAAGTTCTTCTGGATCTGGTCGACGGCGTCGGTGTTGATCCCCGGCACGGGAATGTGCGAGCCGAGGCGATACAGCGCAAGGACAGCCGCGGTGAACGCGAGCTTCTTGCGGATGTCGGGGACCGTGAAGGCGCTGAGGATGGTGCTGACCATGCGCTAGCCCTCCTCGATCACCTGGCACGTGCCGCCGGCGGACTCGATGCGCTCGCGGGCGGCGGCGCTGAAGCCATGCGCGTGCACCGTCAGGGCGATGCTCAGCTCGCCCTGGGCAAGGATCTTCACGGGGACGCCCTTGCGGGTCGCCAGTCCCTTGGCCCGCAGCCCGTCCGGGGTGACCTCGGCGCCGGCGTCGAAGCGCGCTTGCAGGTCGGCCACATTCACCGGCTGCGTGTGGGTGCGAAACGGCTCGAAGGGCATCGACTTCTTCATGTGGGGACCGCGGAGCTTGCGCATCCGCATGTGGATCGGGTTCTGCCCGCCCTCGAAGCGGACCCGGCGCTTGCTGCCCGAACGCGACCCCGCCCCCTTCTGGCCGCGACCCGAGGTCTTGCCGGTTCCCGACCCTTCGCCGCGCCCGACGCGCTTACGCGGACGCCGGCTCCCGGCAGGGGGCTTGAGGTTGTGCAGGCTCTTGCGTGGCGCCCCGTCGCTCATCGCTCGTCCACGCGCACGAGGTGGCGCACGGCGTGCACCATGCCGCGCAGCTGCTGGGAGTCCTGGCGCTCGACGGTGTGCCCGATACGACGCAGGCCGAGCGAGCGCAGCGACGCGAGCTGGCTCGCGTTGGCACCGATGCGCGAGCGCTGCTGCGTGATGCGCAACGTGCTCACGGGGCGGCGGCGGAAGTGGAATCAGGCGCGACCGCCGCGGTATCCGCGGCGTCCGGCTCGGCGGGTTCCGGGGTAGGGGCCCCGCCGCGCTCGTCGCCGCCGAGCCCAAGCACCTGGTTGATCGAGAGCCCCCGCAGTTCGGCGACCTGCTCGGGCGTCCGGAGCTCCTGAAGCCCGGTGATCGTGGCCTTGACCAGGTTGATCGGATTCTG
>JALYZC010000231.1 GCA_030945905.1 Actinomycetota bacterium | reverse complement strand
GGGCAGGACCGAGACTGGTTGCGTGCGCTTGTCGATCTGCTGCACGACCGAGCCGAGAGACAGCGCCCCGAAGTGGTGCGCGGCCTGGACGAACTGAAGGGCCGCCAACTCGAACCGGCGTAGTGGCCTACACCGTCCTGCGGGTCCCCAGCGTTCGCCGCACCGTAGAGACGGACATGAACGGGCGCGAACGCCGCGCTTACGACGCCGCGGTTCTCGTACTCAAAGGCGAGGGCTGCGGGGCCGGAGGCAAGCGCCTGGCGGCAACGCACGCCGAGGACTACTCGATGTGCCAGCGCCCCTTGTACGCGTCATGGCGGATGACCACGGTCTACCGCGAGGACGAAACCATCGTGATCGTCTCAGTCGCCAAGCACACCAGCGGCGAGAACCCGAACGTGACACTTGCCGGCATCTTTTCCGGGGCTGTCGGCCACGGGGCGACGCCGCTCGGAGCAGCCACCTTGCTGTGGCGATCCCCGGAAACCGCCGACCCTCTCGCCCGAGCTCGACTCCTGATTTTCGAGCTCTTCGACGTATAAGCCGACCGCGTGCACCTCCGGCTCAACCGCCACACCACCGGAGATTGGATTTTGTCCGATTCCGTGTCCCGAAGCATGTCCCCAACTCAGCAGTTCTGACCCCATCTCGGGACATGTAAGCGAAGCGAAACCGCTGCAAACCGGCCTAACCCGATCTCCAGGGGGCAACTTCTAATCCGAGGGTCGGAGGTTCGAATCCTCCCGGGGGCGTGGGACAGGTGGTCCGCAATGCAGTTATCTGTTCTCGGGGGACCTCCTCGCCGTTCCGCCAGGCGACGTCCTCCACGCACGCCCGCTCGATCTCCTCTCGGCGACCGGTTCTGCCAGCTGGCCCACTCGCCCTAGTAGACGGATCACGCGCCACGAATGAGTGGTAGGCACCACCGCATGGACTGCGCCGTATGCAGGAGCGACGGCCACGGAGCCTGGGTTAGGCCTCTCTTCGACGGCGCCGGGGCCATGCCATCTCGGCGTATGGTCCTTGACGTTCGGCCGGGTCCTGGTCAGTCGGAGACGCCATTTTGAGATGACGTGTGCGGCGTTCGATCTCGAGGACGACAACGATGAGTTCCGCGAGTGCCAGGAGCGTGAGGCAAGCCAAAGCCACGAGCAGCCATCCAGCCACGAGGACGGCCAACCCCTTGGCGATCGCGCCGGGGAAATCGGCAGCCGCCGCGATCAGCACCACGACGCCTCCTCCAAGGGCTGTTAGGAGCGCTATGACCCTGAATACGGGGACCGTTGCCCGCAGGGAAGGATGAGGCGTCTTGCGCATCGAGCCGCAGCGTAGTACCGAGCCCCGCCACAGGGATCGACCTCATCGCGGGCGGCCCGCTCGTACGTTCGTCCAGTTCTGATTGTGTCTGTTGCAACTTGGGTATTGCAGGATGTGCAGCCCAACTACGAGACAGACCAAGAAAGGCCAGGAGAACTGATGATTCTTTTCGGGGTAGTCCTACTCATCGCCGGATTCCTCCTCAGTATCCCGATCCTCTGGACACTCGGAGTAATCCTGCTGGTAATTGGCGTGATACTCATGGTGTTCAGCTCGATGGGCCATGCTGTCGGCGGTCGTCGCCACTACTACTAACCCTCCGTCCCGGAGGCCGCTAGGAGGGTCCTCGCATGTTTAGAACCAGGTCTGGACAGCGCCGCCGGGACAGGGAGGAGGTCGTCCGGGACCGGGGCGGTTTCGGCGGTCGAGGTCGGGACGATGTCGGCCCTCGCGACAGGGACGACATCGGCCCTGGCGACAGGGACAACATCGGCCGTCGAGGTCGACGCGGCGGCCTGGCAGCACCGGGAGCCCGGCGTCCGATGGGCAGGCGCTCCGGCGCGCCGCTTGCGTCGGGCGCCGGCTGGCTTGCCCGAGTCGTGCGTCTCGTGGCCGGGGTGGTGGCGTTGATCATCGTTGTCGGGATCCTGCTTGTCGTGCTCGACGCAAACCCGACGAACAGCATCGCGTCGGCTGTGCACGACGCGGGGCGCTGGCTCGTCGGTCCGTTTGACGGCTTGTTCAGCATCAGCAGCGCGAAGGTCGCTCTGGCTGTCAACTGGGGGATTGCCGCGGTCGTCTACCTCGCCGTCGCAGCCCTCATCGTTCGACTCCTTGGCCGACCGCGCCGCTAGCCTGACCGGGGTAGGCAGAGATCCCGCGCTCGACGCAAGCCTGAGCTTGTCGCCTTCAACGAGTAGCCGCTCAAGCACACCGAGCCGCTGATCGCCTAGTCTCGCCCACCAGCGGGCGGCCGGTATTATGTGTCCTGTCGGACGCCTGCGGGGGATGTCCGACGCCGTGTCGCGCAGGCTGATCGTGACATCGCCGGGGGCTCGGGCGGTGGTCGGAACCGGTCGACGGCGGGTGCGATGGCGGGAACTTCCGTGCGATCTCCGTGTCGTGCCGTGACCATCTTGCCCTCTCGTTCGCTCACATCGATCTCCGGCTTGCTACCCAGCCTGGCTGGTGCGTTCTGTGGCGCGGTGATCGCCTTGATGATCCCGTTGGCCGGCGCTGCCCAGGCGCGGCCGACGGCGCACGAGGCCAACCGAGGCAAGGCCTGCAAGCCGGCCATACGCGTCGCGACTCAGGGCGACCACCATGCGATCCGCCGCCTGCGTCGGCCTGCCTGCCAGACACGTCATGTGCCCGTATCCGCTTCCGCGGGCACGCTGCGGATCGGACTCACCGCCAACGCCCACGGGTGGGGTTCGCAGATGGCCACTCGCCAGAGCACCGTCATCTCCTCGGGAGCGAAATGGCTGCGCGAGCAGTTCGACTGGAGCGCGATCGAGCCCGAAAACGGTCAGTACGACTGGGCCCGCTATGACCAGCTCGAGCTGACCTCGGCGCAGCGCGGGTTCACCGTGCTGCCCCTCCTCATGCATACGCCCTCGTGGGCGGGGGGGAGCTGGAAGGCAATGCCGGCCGACCCCTCGGCCTATGCCGATTTCGTCGCCCACGTGACAGCTCGCTACGGCCCTGGAGGGGAGTTCTGGGCGGCGCATCCCGAGCTCGCCGATCACGCTCCAGAGTACTTCGAGCTCTGGAACGAGCCCTATTATCCCCAGTACTCCGATGCGATCGACCCCGGGCGCTACGCCCGGCTGGTGAAGGCGGCGGGGCAGGCCGGCAAGGCCGCCAACCCACGGGCGAAGTTCATCGCCGCCTCGGAGACCGACATCATGCCCACCGGATCCCACGAGTGGGTGAGCTGGACCGACGCGATGTACGCGGCGGTACCGGACCTCAACGACTACTTCGATGCGGTCGCGGTGCATCCGTACAGCAAGAACCGGCCGCCCGACGCTCCCATTCACGGCTACATCCACGACAAGTTCCAACGTATCGCCACCATCCACCATCACTTCCAGCATCACGGCGCCGGCGGCAAGCCGCTGTGGATCACCGAGGTGGGTTGGTCCACTTGCGCCGTACCCAGCCAGGACTGCATCAGCGAAGCCAAGCAGGCGGCCTACGCCAGCAAGCTGTTCTCGATGGTGCAAGGCCAGTACCGAAGCTTCGTGGCGGCGGTCTTCCTCTACCGCACGAGCGACCTCGGGCCCAGGCGGTCCTCAGACGCCGAGCTGAACTACGGCCTCAGACGCGCCAATGGCGCACCCAAGCCCGCGTGGCGCGTGCTGCAGGCAGCCACCCGACGCCTGGCGGGCCGCTGATACGCGGATACGGCGCCGCGTCGAGCGCTAAGCACCGGAGGTGCCGTCGACGGCGACCGGAGCCTCGGGCTGATCCGACTCCGCGGAGGCCGATGCTGCAGCGCCCAGGGCGTGCAACTCGCTCTCCAGCAGCGCCGGGAGCTCATCGACGGCGGGCAGCGCGTCGGGGTCGGCGTAGCAGCCGAAGAACAATTCCCGGTTGTAGCGGACCATCCCGATCGACAGCGCGTGTCCCTCGGTGATGGGAACGGCCGAGTAGACCTCCTCGAGCTCGCAGCCGAGCATGTGCACGGCTCGGCGCGGTCCCGGTGGTTGCGAGATGGTGAGGTTGAACACGCGCGGGGTGGACAGCGCCTTGGCCGCGGGCGAGCGCAGGGGTGTCGGCAGCAGAGCAGCGATCCGGTAGAGCGTCTCGGTGCCGGCTGCGCGCTCGCTGTGCTTGAGCTGGCGGGTCTGACGTCGTACCCAGTCGATCCGCTTGCGCGGGGAGTCGAGATGGATCGGCAGATGGATGTAGACCATCGAGATCCGGTTGCCCGCACCGAACTCATCGGCTCGGCGCATGCTGACGGGGATCATCACCTTCAACGGCGCGTCAAATTCGCCGCCGTCTCGAAGGGCGAGTTCGCGCAGCGCTCCTGCGACGACCGCGAGCCCGACGTCGTTGAGAGTGCCGCCGCCGGCACGCGCAGCGCGCAGGTCGGCTCTGGAGGCTCGGTACCCCACCAACGTCCGCCGTGCGCCGATCTCCACATTGAGCCCGCTGTCGGGTGCGCGGGGCAGCACGTCCTTGTGAACCGCACGCACCAATCCGCTCATCTCCTCGAGCGCCCCGCGGATGGTGGTCCTGGGACGTACGGACGCTCCGACCCCGGCCTGCAAAACCCGGAACCCCTCGCCTGCCGCGTCAGTCAGCGCATCGACCGCCCGCGCCAGCGGCCTCGCGCGGTCGTTGGGCTGCCAGTCGACCGCGGACTCGGATTCGGCGCCCGATTCGACGTCGGCCACGAGCCCGACGATCTGCAGCGCGGCGATGCCGTCGACCAGCGCATGATGGATCTTGCCCACCATTGCCACCCGTCCGTCCTCGAGGCACGGAATCACGAAGATCTGCCACAGCGGCTGCGAGCGGTCAAGCGGGGTTGAGAGCACGTCGCAGCACAGCGCCGCAAGGGTCGCCGGGCTCACGCGATCGTCGGGGTCGGTGAGGTCAACGATCCGCTCGGAGAGATCGAAGTCCGGATCGTCGACCCAGCGTGGCTCGGACAGCGCCAGCGGTGTGCTCTCCAGCCGCCACCGACACCACGGAACCTGATGGAGCCTGCACGCCGCTCGCTCGCGCAACGCCTGCGCGGTCGGGCGCGGAGCATCGACCGGCGCGGACAACACGGCGCTCCAGCCCACGTGCATGTGCGCCTGCGGCGATTCCAGGCGCAGGAACGAACCGTCCAGCGCCGATAGACGCTGACCGTGGTCCTTGCCGTGGCCGCTCACCGCGAGACCACCGCTCGGTGCGCCAGTCGGGCGAGCGCGCCGTGCGTCCGGCGCTTGATGCAGGGGCGCGTGCGAGCTGCCACCACTATGAGGTCGGCCGTGAGCATCGTGCGCTCGATGGACGTCATGTTATGAACAATCGCGCGTCGCTGATCGCAAGACAGTCGCGGCCTCGTCATCCTGTGTCGATGGGCCACTGGGGTTTCTTGTCCGGCGGACGGGATTTGGCGATCGATCTGGGAACGGCGAACACGCTGGTGTTCGTGGCCGGTGAGGGGATCGTGGTCGACGAGCCCTCCGTCGTGGCGGTCGACGAGGACGGTGAGGTCTATGCCGTGGGAAGCCAGGCTGAGCGGATGCTGGGCCGCACGCCGGCGTCGATCTCGGCTCAGCGGCCGCTCAAGGACGGGGTGATCGCGGACTTCGAGATCACCGAGCAGATGCTCCGCCACTTCATCCGCCGCGCGCTGGGGTCGCGTCGCCGGGCTCGTTTGATCGTGTGCGCTCCGTCGGGGATCACGAGCGTGGAGGCCAGGGCGGTGGTCGATGCCTCATTGGCGGCCGGTGCGCGCAACGTAGAGCTGATCGAGGAGCCGCTCGCGGCCGCCCTGGGCGCCGGCCTGGACATCTCAGAGCCGACCGGCCAGATGGTCGTAGACATCGGCGGGGGAACCAGCGAGGTCGCGCTGCTCTCCATGGGTGGGATCGTCGTGTCGAACTCGATGCGCTTGGGCGGCTACACACTCGATGAGGCGATCGTCGCCTACGTCAAGGGCGTGCATCGGTTGGCCATCGGCTCGCGCACCGCCGAGGCGCTGAAGCTCAGCATCGGCTCGGCCTACCCTCCAGAGCTTGAGACCAGTGCCGAGATCCGCGGCCGCGACCTGGTCTCCGGGATGCCCCGTGAGCTCACGCTGACAAGCGGCGAGCTGCGCAGCGCGCTGGACCCGACGGTGTCGGCGATCGTCGAGGGCATCCAGGAGACGCTTGATCGCACGCCGCCGAACCTGGCCTCGGACGTCGCCGGGCACGGCATCCTGCTCGCAGGGGGCGGGGCGCTTCTCGGCGGCTTCGGCGAGCGCGTCCGCGCCGAGACGGGCATGCCGGTGCATCTTGCCGCCTCCCCGCTGACCTGCGTGGTGAGCGGTGCAGGGGCGGCGCTGGTCCGGGATGCCGGCAAGAAGCGCGTCACCAGGCCGGGAGTCCACCACACGGCCGGATCGGGACCGGCGAAGGCGCTGCGCTGATGCTCGTGGCCCCTCCGGGGCCGCATGAGGTCGGGCGCGGTCCCGCCTGCGCCTAGCGCCCCGGCTATTGTCCGGATCGTGACAAGAATCCGTGTGCGTCCAAGCCCCCCGCGGTCACGCCGGGATCTCCCGGCGCCGGTCCGAGGGTGACGTGAGCATCACGCGCATCGCGATCGTCAACCGCGGCGAGGCAGCGGTGCGCCTCATCCGTGCGGTGCACGAGCTCAACCTGGAGCACGGGCTCGGGATGCGAACGATCGCCTTTCATACGGAGGCAGAGCGCCGCGCCATGTTCGTGCTCGAGGCCGACGAGTCCGTCCTCATCGGGGGCGAGAGCCCCTACCTCGACCACGGCGAGCTCGAGCGAGCGCTGCGCGAGAGCCGCGCCGACGCCGCCTGGGTCGGGTGGGGGTTCGTCGCGGAGGACCCTGCGTTCGCCGAGCTGTGCGAAGGGATGGGCGTCGTGTTCATCGGTCCGCCGCCCGAGGTGATGCGGAATTTGGGCGACAAGATCGGCGCCAAGCTCTTCGCGGAGCAAGTGGGTGTGCCGGTCGCCACCTGGAGCCGGGGGCCGGTGGAGACCGTGGACGCGGCGGTCGAGCAAGGCCGGGAGATCGGCTATCCGCTGGTGATCAAGGCGCGGGCAGGCGGGGGCGGGCGCGGGATCCGCGTCGCCCACTCCGAGGAGGAGTTGGCCCCTGCCTTCGAGCACGCGCAGGGGGAGGCCCTGCGCTCCTTCGGTGACGGGACGGTCCTGATCGAACGCATGCTCACGAGCGCGCATCACGTCGAAGTTCAGGTCATCGCGGACGATCACGGCACCGTGTGGGCGGCAGGCGTGCGCGACTGCTCGGTTCAGCGCCGCAATCAAAAGCTGATCGAGGAGTCGAGCTCGCCCGTTCTCGACGCCGAGCAGGAGGACGGGCTACGAGCAGCCGCGGTCAAGCTGGCCGGGGCGGGCGGATATCGCAACGCCGGGACGATCGAGTTTCTCTACGAGCCCGAGACGAAGAGGTTTGCGTTTCTGGAGGTCAATCCCCGCCTGCAGGTCGAGCATCCGGTGACCGAGCTGACGACCGGAATCGACCTCGTGAAGCTTCAGCTCCACGTGGCCCGCGGCGGGCGTCTGGAGGGAGATGCCCCGCCCACCAACGGTCACGCGATCGAGGCCCGCCTCAACGCCGAGGACCCCGAGCGCGACTTCGCCCCTTCCCCTGGGACAGTCGAGCTGCTCAGGCTGCCTTCCGGCCCGGGGGTGCGGGTCGACACGGGCATCGCCGAAGGTGACGTGGTCCCGCCCGAGTATGAGTCGATGGTCGCCAAGGTGATCGGTTGGGGACGCAATCGCGCAGAGGCCAGGACGCGGTTGTTGCGAGCCCTTGGCGAGACGACCGTCGTGATCCGTGGGGGAACCACGAACAAGGCGTTCCTGCTCGACCTGCTCGAGCGGCCGGAGATGGTCGAGGGCACCGCCGACACCGGCTGGCTGGACCGCCTGGTTGCCGGCGACGGCCACATCCCGACCCGGTACGCCGACGTCGCGCTGGTGGCCGCAGCGATCGGCTCCTACGACGCCGAGGAGGCGACCGAGCGTCATGGTTTCTATGCCGCCGCCGGTCGGGGGCGCCCACAGGCGAGCCACCAGGTCGGGCGGATTGCCGAACTCACCCACCGCCGGCAGACCTACGAGCTGTCGGTCGCCCAGGTGGGCTCTCGCCGCTACCGGATCGAGGCGCACGGAGCGATCGTCGAGGTGGGCGTTGAGCCTCTGCGCCGCCTGGAGAGTCGGCTCTCGATCGGCGATCAGTCCTTCAGAACGGTCTCCGTCGCCCACGGAGCCGACCATCTGGTCGAGGTCGAGGGCGTCGCGCATCGCGTGTCGCGCGACGAAGGAGGGGTCGTTCGGGCCCCGGTCCCGGCACTCGTCGTGAGCGTGGATGTGGCCCCGGGGGACGAGGTGGACGCAGGATCGCCCGTCGCCCTCCTCGAGGCGATGAAGATGGAGATGACGATCGTCGCGACCCATGCCGGACGGGTGCGCGAGGTGCTCGTGGCCGGCAACGTCCACGTCGAAGCCGGCGCTCCGCTGGTGCGCGTGGAGCCGCGGGTGCAGGAAGACGACGCCGCACCCGACGCGCCGCGGATTGAATTCGATGCGCTGGTGGCACCCGAGGAGGAGGGCGCCCGGGTCGGCGCCCGCGAACACCTCGACGCTCTGCGCAGCCTGATCATGGGCTTTGACGTGAGCCCCGAGGAGGTTCGTCGACTCGTCGCCGAATTCGAGCGGGCGAGGAGCCAGCTGCCCCCCGACGATCATGAGCTGCTCCACGGCGAGCTCGAGATGCTCAAGATCTTCGCCGACCTGGCTGAGCTCTCGCGCAACTGGCCGGCGCGGGAGGGAGAGGAGTTGGAGGACGAGGACGGCGAGCGTGTACGCAACCCCCGCGAGCACTTCCTGTCCTACCTGCGTTCGCTCGACGTCGAACAGGAGGGGCTGCCGGAGACCTTCCGCGCACGGCTCTCGCGCGCACTCGCGCGCTACGGCGTGCACGACCTCGAGCGAGGTCCCGAGCTCGAGGAGGCGGTCTACCGCATCTTTCTCGCCCACCAGCGCGCGCCGTCCCAGCTTCCGGCCGTCATGGCGCTCCTGGACCAGCGGCTCCAGCACGCCGAGGCGCTGCCCGACGGTCTGCGCGACGAGTTTCACGAAACGCTCGACCGGCTCATACTCGCGACGCAGCTGCGCCATCCGGCCGTGGGCGAGCTCGCCCGCAGCGTGCGGTTTCGCGTCTTTGATCAGCCCCTCATCGAGCAGGCTCGCGACGAGGTCTTCGCGGCCGTGCGCGAGCAGCTCAGCTACCTGGTGGCACATCCGGAGGCCCCCGACTACGCCGATCGCATCGAGAGGCTCGTGGCGAGCCCCCACACGGTCATCCGCCTCTTGGGGGAGCGAATCGGCGTGCAAGAGGGCAACGAGCCGATGGTCGAGCTCCTCACGCGGCGCTACTACATGATCCGTTCACTCGAGGATTTTCGTTCGGTGCACCTCGGCGGACGCCAGTTCGTGACCGCCCGCTATGCGAACGACGGCCGGCAAATTCAGCTGATCACCACGCTGGCCGAGGCTTCGGACCTGCCGGCGGCCGCTCGTGCGGTCGCGGACCTCGCTCCCGAGGATCCCGCCACCGAGGCCGTCGTCGACTTCTATCTCTCGTGGAGCGAGGCGCCGCCCGACGCCGATGGCATGGCCGAGGATCTCGCCGCGGCCCTCTCCGCGGCGGCCCTGCCGCCGTCGGTGGCGCGGGTGGCGGTGGCCGTGAGCAGCGCAAGCGGAGCCGACATCCATCACTTCACGTTCCGACGCGAGGATGCCGGACTCGTCGAGGAGCGCGTCACGCGCGGGCTCCACCCGATGATCGCGCAGCGGCTCGACATCTGGCGGCTCGCCAACTTCGACGTGACGCGGCTCCCGACCGTCGAGGACGTCTATCTCTATCACTGCGTCGGCCGTGAGAACCCGTCCGACGAGCGCCTCGTCGCCCTGGCGGAGGTGCGCGATCTCACCCCGGTGCGCGACGCCTCGGGCAAGCTCACCGCCCTGCCCGAGCCCGAGCGGCTCCTCGCCGCCTGCCTCGACGGCATCCGACGGTTCCAGGCTCAGCGTTCTTCCAGGCAGCGGCTGCATGGAAACCGCGTGCTCCTCTCCGTGTGGCCGCCCCTGGACGTGCCGCTCGATGAGCTGCTGTCGGTCACCCGGACGCTGGCTCCGCTCACGGTCGGGTTGGGCCTGGAGGACGTCGTAATGGAGGCCCGTGTTCCCGCCCCGCCCGACGGCGAGCTGCGCGAGATGGCGCTCGGCTTCTCATACCAGCCCGGCGAAGGAGTCACGCTGTCGGTGGAGGAGCCGTCGACCGAGCCGATCCCGACCCTCGACGAGTATGCCCAAAAGGTGCTGGGGGCCCGGCGCCGAGGCACGGTCTACCCGTATGAGCTCGTCCCCCTCCTGATCCGCGAAGGCGGCACGTTCACCGAGCACGACCTCGACGAGGACGGCCGCCTGGTCCCGGTCGATCGTCCCTACGGCGCCAACGATGCCGGGATCGTCGTCGGCGTGGTCGCAACGATCACCGATCGCTACCCCGAAGGAATGGCGCGCGTCGCGATCTTCGGCGATCCAACCAGGGCCCTCGGAGCGATCGCCGAGCCCGAGTGCCTCCGGATCATCCGGGCGCTCGACCTCGCCGAGGAGATGCAGGTCCCGGTCGAATGGCTCGCCGTCTCCGCCGGGGCGAAGATCTCGATGGACAGCGGCTCGGAGAACATGGACTGGGTCTCACGCGTGTTGCGCCGCCTGATCGTGTTCACGCAGGCGCGCGGCGAGGTCAACGTCATCGTGGCGGGGATCAACGTCGGCGCTCAGCCCTACTGGAACGCCGAAGCCACGATGCTGCTGCACACGCGCGGGATCCTGGTCATGACGCCCGACAGCGCCATGGTGCTCACCGGAAAGCAGGCGCTCGACTACTCCGGTGGGGTCTCGGCCGAGGACAACTTCGGCATCGGTGGCTATGACCGGATCATGGGCCCCAACGGCCAGGCCCAGTACTGGGCACCCGACCTCGCCGGGGCCTGCGAGATCCTCTTCGCGCACTACGAGCACACCTACGTCGCTCCGGGTGAGCGCTTTCCGCGGCAGGCTGTGACCGACGACCCTGTCGACCGCGATGTCCGCACCTTCCCCCACCATGCCCCGACCAGCGACTTCGAGAGCGTCGGCGACATCTTCTCCGAGGAGACGAACCCCGAGCGCAAGAAGCCCTTCGACATTCGCACGGTGATGCGCGCGGTCGCCGACCAGGATCACGCTCCGCTCGAGCGCTGGGAGGCGATGGCTGATGCCGAGGGCGTCGTGGTCTTCGACGCCCACGTGGGCGGATATCCGGTGACCATGCTCGGGATCGAATCGCGGGCGCTCCCGCGCCGCGGCTTCCTGCCCGCCGACGGACCCGACCAGTGGACGGCGGGAACGCTCTTCCCCCGGTCCTCGAAGAAGATGGCCCGCGCCCTCAACGCCGCCAGCGGGAACCGGCCCGCGGTGGTGGTCGCAAATCTCTCGGGCTTCGACGGCTCGCCGGAATCGCTGCGCAAGCAGCAGCTCGAATACGGCGCCGAGATCGGACGCGCGGTCGTCAACTTCGACGGGCCGATCGTCTTCGCCGTCGTCTCGCGCTACCACGGAGGAGCCTTCGTGGTGTTCTCCGGCACGCTCAACGACACGATGGAGGTGATCGCCGTGGAAGGCTCCTACGCGTCGGTCATCGGCGGAGCTCCGGCGGCCGCGACGGTGTTCGCTCGCGACATCAGCAAGCGTACCGACGCCGATTCGCGGGTGGTCGAGCTCGAGGCTCGGCTCGCCGAGGTCGACGGCGACGCGCGAGCCCGGTTGCGGGCCGAGTTGGCGGAGGTGCGGGCCGCCGTGCGTTCGGAGAAGCTGGGCGAGGTGGCCGACGAGTTCGACGACGTCCACAGCATCCAGCGGGCGCTCGACGTCGGTTCGATCGACGCGATCATTCCGGCTGACCGGTTGCGCCCCCACATCGTCGAGGCCGTCGAGCGAGGCATGCGCAAGACGCTCGAGGAGGAAGGCTGAATTTCAGCCGGTGTTCTGCATGCCCGCCGCGATCCCGGTGACGGTGGCCAGCAGGGCTTCGCGGGCGCCCTCGTCGCCGGCCCGCACCCGGTGCAGCAGCTCCACCTGGATGTGGGACAGCGGGTCGATCCAGGGATTGCGGTGCTCCAGCCGGGCGCGCAGCGAGGTCGCCCCGGCCAGCAGTTGATCCTTCCCGGTGATCGCCAGCACACCCTCCACGGCCCTCGTGTGCTCCTCGACGATCGTCGGCCATAGGCGCTCGGCCAGCTCCGGTGCCACGAGGCCCCGGTAGCGCTCGGCCACACCGAGATCGGACTTGAAGAGCACCATCTCGAGCATGTCGCAGACGCTGCGGAAGAAGGACCACTCGCGCCACATGGCGCGATGGAGCTCGAGGTCGCCCTCGGCGAGCGCGATGCCCGCTCCGTACCAGGAGGGCAGCACGAGCCGGTTCTGCATCCAGGCGAAGACCCAGGGGATCGCGCGCAGGCCCTCCATGTCCTGGGCGCCGCCGCGGTACGCGGGCCGGGAGCCGATGTTCAGGCCCGCCAGCTCCTGGAGCGGCGTCACCTGCGCCAAAAAGGACATGAAGTCCGCGTCCTCATGCACCAACGCTTGGTAGGCGCGGCGCGATCGCTGCGCCATTGTCTCCATCTCCTCACGAAACTCGTCGCGGGCGGGAGCCGGCGGCGATGCGGTGCCGAGCATCACCACGGCGACGGTCTGCTCGAGCGAGCGCAGGGCCAGCTGGCGGTCTGAGTAGCGGGCCGAGAT
>JALYZC010000118.1 GCA_030945905.1 Actinomycetota bacterium | reverse complement strand
GCCACGTAGTGCTCGGCTGAGTAGACGAGCACAAAAGCCATCACCAGCGGGTAGCACACCAGCACGACGCGCACCCACCAGCGGGCGCTGGTCCAGAAGAAGAGCGCGAAGAGCACCGGGTAGGCGGCGTGCATCGACGGGACCGCGGCGACCTGGTTGAAGAACCCGCTGTTCCCCTCGACAAGGGAGTTCGCGGTGCTGACGCCCAGGTTCTGCCAGGTGTCCGAGACGACGCGCCGCGTGTGCTCCAGCTGATGCATGTTCGAGGCCATCCACGGCGGCACCGCGGGGAAGAGCACGTAGGTCAGAAAGCCGGCTCCGGCCAGAGTGATGACCATGACCCGGAACTGCCGGAAGCGCGGGTAGGCAAAGCGCCAGAGCAAAGCGGCGATGACGAGGGTGGCGAAGAAGTGCGTCATGTAGACCGCCCAGATCGGATAGTCGTACCAGGCAAAGTCCGGCCAGTGATAGAGCGCGTGCTGCAGGCGCACGGTGGGGATGGGGTCGCCCAGCAGCCAGCGGTCGAACTGGATCTGCGGCGCGATGTGCGGCGTCATGTTCAACTGCACGGCGAAGAAGCGAGAGAGGTCGTAGAAGACGAGGAAGGCAGCGAAGGGAAGCCAGTCGAACACCACGCCCCGCACCCAGCGCTTGACGTCTGAGATGCTGAGCGCCAGCAGACCGAGCAGGACCCACAGCAGCAGCAGATCGCGGGAGAGAAAGAGGCCGTTGACGGCGACCACGGCCACCGTGCCGCCGATGAACACGGCGAGCGCGGCCAGCGTCGTCGCGCGCCCGCGCAGCCGTGCCCGCGGCACCCCGGAGCCCGGCGAGGTTGCAGGGTCGGAGGTGGGGCGGAGCTGTAGCTCGGGTGTACTCATAGCGGAAGGGCCCCGCATGCGGCGAAAGGCTCGGGCACGAGCCACAGCCGCCGTCGAGGGCCGAGACGGCATAACACCTTAGTAACGATCGGTGCCTACGCGGTAGGCTCCCGCGGGCATGTGGGAATCGCTCGGCACGACGCGCCGCCAGGATCGCGTGCTCCACGGAGCCGCCAAGGCTTCGAGTGTCGTCGCCGGAGTCGTGATGCTCCCGTTCTGGCTGGTGGGCCAGGGCGTCGCCGGCTGGGTCGCCGAACGGCTCGGTCGGGCGAGCCAGGACCTCGGCGAGCTGCCGCGGCCCGAGCAGGGCGAGCGCTCGCTGGACGCCATCGTGGAGGAGCTCCAGGCGATGCCCCATCGGCTGCGCCCCACGTGGTGGGCGACCCTGCGCAAGAACACGGTCGACCTCTCGCTGTTCATGCTCACGCAGAAGCGCCAGACCGTGAACTTCGGCTACGCCTACCCCCGCCAGTTCGAGCACCATACCTTTGCCGGCGGCGACGGGGAGCAGCTCGCCGCCATGGTCGCGACCCACGAGGATCCCCGGCCGGGCCTGGTGGTCGTGCATGGCATCCTCAGCTCGCGCGTGTTCGACTACGTGCGCGAGATCGGGGTGCGGGCCTACTACGACTGGGGCTTCAACGTCGCCGTCATCGATCTGCGCAGCTTCGGGCTGAGCGAGCTGCTCACGTCCGCGCCCAACACCGGGGGCTGGAAGGAGGGCGAGGACGTGCTCGGAGCGGCGCGCTTCCTCAAGGAGCTCGGCTCGACGAGCGTGGGGGTGCTGGGCATCTCGCTCGGCTCCTCTGCCGCGATGAACGCCGCCCACCACGAGGAGGCCGAGGAGCTGCTCGACGGGGGCATCCTGGCCATCTCCGGGCCCGGCGATACGCGCAAGGCGGCCGTCCACCTCGACGCGAAGCTGCCGATCCGGGATCCCTTCTACACGTTCTCGCGCGGGTTTGACGCCATGCTGGTCTCCAAGGTGCGCAACCTCGGTTGGCCGTCCAAGGTGGCCGACTTCCAGGCCTTGATGGATGTCGTCGTCTCGCCGCACTACGGCCTGACGACCGACGAGATCTACGATCGCTCCTCGGCGGTCAACCACATCGCCGACGCCCGGGTGCCCGTCCTGGTGCTCCATGCCGAGGATGATCCGATCGTCCCGGTGGAGCACGCTCGGATGCTGGAGAACGCGGCGCGCGACAATGATCGCGTGCGGGTGTGGATCGTCCCCGGCGGCGGCCATGCAGCCTTCGACGCGGTGGATCGCCGCTGGACGCACGCCGTCTACCGCGGATTCTTCGAGGGGCTCGCGACCTATGATGCCCCCGCCGCGGCCTCGGTCGCCGCCTGACGCACCCCCGTCCTACTGGACCGTCAGCGTGCCCTTCATCCCGGCCTGGCGGTGCCCGTCGACCGAGCAGTAGAAGGTGTAGCTGCCGGGCTTGAGCATGGCGGTCAGCGACGCCTTGGACTGGGTGACGGTGGCGGTGCTGGCGACCTTCTTCCCGTTGAGCTCGAGCGCCACGTTGTGCGCCGTGGGCGAAGGGTTGTCGAAGTCGAGCTTCACGCTGCCGGCCTTCGCCGACAGGCTCGTCTTGTCGAACTTCAGCTGCCCGCTGGGATCGGCCGTCACGGCCAGAGGAGCACCGGCGGCGCTTGCTCCACCCGGCTTGGCCTCCGCCTTGGCCTCCTTGACCGGCTTGCCGGCGGTCAGCACGGCCGAGCCCGCCGCGATGATTACCAGGACGGCGCTCACGAGCATCACCGCGCGGGTCCGCATCACGTTGCCCGGGAACTCCGGTCGGGTGATCCCCACGACGGAGACCGCGACGGCCCAGACGGCAAGGACCGCGCCGGCGACGTAGAAGGCGGTCTTGCTCTTTGCGCCCTCCGCGGCGAACACTGGAGCAAGTTGGTGCAGGTCGGCCAGGCCCATCGGGGGCGCGAGCGTAGCGGATCGCCCCGGCGGGTCGCTCCGACCAACGTCCAGGCTGCCACACTGGGTTCTCGTAGCATTCGCTAGATGCCGATGGAGGGACGTGCCCTCGCGCAAGGACCCTCGATGTCGTCCGCTGATCGCCGCGCTGGGCGCGATGGCGGCCGTCGGCGCCTGCAGCGCCCCCGTGGCCCAGGCCCAGGGTGATTCGCCCCGGCTGGAGCGCCAGGTCCGGGCGCACGGCCGCTCGGTCGCGGTCGAGAGCCACGTCGATACCGACCGCGAGCTGGGTCCGGCCGCGAATCTGCTTCGCGTCCAGCGCGCGCGGCAGGCGCTCGGCGTGCCGGGGAGTGCGTCGGCGGGCGCCCTGACCACACCGGCGGCGAGCGCGGGCTGGCTGGCCGACAGCTGGTGCGGGACCGAGCTGTCCGGCGATGACACCGCGAATGCGGTCAACTCGAGCGCTGCGGTGATGAAGGTCATCTACGCTCGCCCCAACGGCTCGGCCGATCGTTTCCAGCAGTTCGCCAACGTCATTCAGGGCCAGGTCAAGGCCCTGAGCACTCTCGTGTACACCGCGAGCGGCGATCGCAAGTCGATCCGGTTCGATCTCGGCACCTCATGCGGCGGGGCGTACGTGGACATCCAGAGCATCCAGCTGCCGCGCCCGGTGTCCTACTACCAGGCGCTGACCGCGAACGGCAGCCCGTCGCGCTTTGATGCCATCCTCGATGACGTACAGGCAACGGTTCCGGGCACGGCCCAGAAGCGCAACTACCTCATCTACGCCGATTATCTCGGTGGCGGCTCCTTCCCCGCCGCCGGCCAGGCGGAGCTCTACGGCGACGACAGGGCCGGCGCGTCGAACTTCGCCAACACGGGCGGTCTGCGCGCGGTGGTCTACGGAACCGGCGAGCCGTACTTCAGCGACTCCGACCCGAGCTTCGCCGGCCTGGTGCCCCTGCACGAGACGAGCCACACGCTGGGCGCGGTGCAGGACTCCGCGCTGCACTCCACGCAGGCCGGGCACTGCTTCGACGAGTGGGACATCATGTGCTACGCCGACGGCGGGACCTACGGCCCCGGGGGCACGCTGACCTATGCTTCGGATTGCGGCAGCTCGACCAGCCAGGCCTACGACTGCCACCAGGACGACTACTTCAACCCCGTCCCGGTCGGCGGGTCCTACCTGGCCACGCATTGGAACCTCTACAACTCGGTCTTCCTGTGCTCGTCGGGCGCGTGCGGCGGGGAACCGGGGAGCGGGACCGGCGGCGGGGGGACCGGCGCGGGATCTGGAAACGGGACGACGACGACGGTCTTCGGTCAGCCTGCGCCCAGCGCCGCCAACCCCGCGGAGCCCGCCCGCAATCCCCCACCGTCTTCCTCGCCGCCGCTGACTGCGAGCGCGCTGGCCCGAGCGGTCGGCCTGGTCGGCGCCGGCGCACGCCTGGCCGTCAACACGCGTCTGCACCGGCCGTTGATCCTGCTCGGCCGAGCGCGATGCCCCGCGGTCTGCGCCGGCTCGATCTCCCTGTACGCGCGGGCCGGCCACACCGTGCGTCTGGGGCGGGCGAGCTTCGGCCTCCGCGCGGGGCAGACCGCGGCGCTCGGCGTTCGGTTGAGCGACGCGGGACAGCGGCTGCTGCGCCGCCGGGGGCGCCTGCTGGCGACCGTGACGCTGGGCGCGCGCAACGCCGGTGCGAGCACCACCTGGGTCACTCGCGCTTTCACGCTTCGCTCGCGCTAGCGGGAACGCCGGCTAACCCCAGTGCTGCTTGACGCGCCGCGGCACCCGGCGGCGGTGAGCCTCGGGGATGTTCCTCAGCTGTTACGACGCAGCGCCCGCACATGCTGTGCGACCGCCGCGTCGTTGGCACGCCGTCGGCGCTCGTCGATCCGCGCGCGTCCCAGGGCCCCCGGGCGATAGCCGCGCTCGAACAGCCAGCGTGCGCTGTGGTGCTCGTCCCTGAGGCGCGTGAGACGCTGCGCGAGCCTGGACGGCCTGGCGATGTTCTCGAGATCGCTCGGCCCCACGATCCCGACCACGCGACCATGGCGCAGGACCGGGATGCGTCGGACCCCCGCCTGCATCCGCGCCTTCAGACTGTCGACGGTCTCGTTCTCGGTGACCGTGATGGGGACGGGGTCAGCGCAGTCGGCCACCGCAACGCGGGCCGGATCCTCCTGCTGAGCGAGCACCCGGACGACGAGGTCCCGATCGGTCAGCACGCCCACCAACCGGCCGCCGTCGCGACAGACCGGCAGCGCGCCGACCCCCGCCTCGGCAAACCGCTCGGCCGCCTGGGCGACCGTCGCCTCGCTGCCAATGCTCTGGACCGGCTGAGTCATCACATCGCGTGCGTAACGGATCGACGACCCGCCAGGCCGCCGACGACGCATCGCCGAGCGTGCCAACCCGGCTAAACCAACCGTACCCGCCGCCGTGACGGCAGGGTGGCGACCATAATCGAAGTCAAATCGCATGGTGCTCCTTTCGGTGTCAAAGCCCGTGCGGGCTGCCCCGGGCGTGTGGATCACCGTGGTCAGGCAATCCGGCGCTTTCGCGGTCGGCACACCCGTGGTTCCGACGCCCTCTCCCATGCTGCGTGCTGCAGACGTTTAAAGAGCTACGCCCCGCGCCGGCGGATATGAGGCCGAATCTACGGGGCGAGCTCGGGGAGGAGAGAGACTGCTCGAACAGCATGGCGCTCCTCCCTCTAGATGTCCAAGAACAGTAATCCCACCGATCTATAGGCTTTGCTTATGGAGCTCAGACAGCTGCGCTACCTCGTGACGCTCGCCGAGGAGCGTCATTTCACACGGGCGGCCACGCGTGAGCACATCGCTCAACCCGCGCTGTCCCAGCAGATCCGCCGCCTGGAGGAAGAATTGGGACTGACGCTCGTGGAGCGCACGACACGACGCGTCGCGATGACCGACGCCGGCGCAACGCTCGTCGCCCGGGCCCGGCAGATCCTGGCCCAGGTCGACGCCGCGCACGCGGAGATGGCGCAACTCAGCGGCGTCCAGGCGGGACACGTGACGGTCGGCGCGATGCACACCATGGGGCCCGTGGACATCTCCCTTGCGCTCGCGATCTTCCACGAGCGCCATCCCGGCGTAGAGCTCACGGTCCGCGAGCAGTCCAGCGAGGAGCTGGCCGAGATGCTCCGCGTCGACGAACTGGACCTGGCGTTCCTCTCGGTCACCGAACGCATCGAGAGCCACGGGCTCGAGCTCCGGCAACTGGTCTCGGAGGAGCTCGTCGCCGTACTGCCCCGAGACCACCGGCTGAGCCGGCGCCGGCGGATCCGCATGGCCGAGCTCCGGGACGAAGAGTTCATCGGTTTCCGCGACGGCGCGCGGCTCCGCGAGCTGCTGGTCTCCGCGGGGCGCGACGCCGGCTTCGAGCCGCGCGTGACGCTGGAGTCAAACGAAAGTCAGCGGATCCGCCGACTGGTGGCGCGCGGGCTGGGCGTGGCCATCCTCCCCCGCTCGGAGGCCGACGGGCCGGGCGCCGACGTCGCGGTCGCGACGCTCACCCAGCCCACGCTGAGCCGCGACATCACGCTTGCCTGGCGAGAAGGACGCCGCCGCGCGCCGGCCGCCGCCGAGTTCATCGAGCTGGCCCAGGCCACGTTCACCGGCCCCAAGCGCACGTCGTCGCCGAGCGCTACCGATTGACCGCCGACATATCGGGATAGCGGTCACCCGCCACGTCAAGGCTGGGCGATACGGCCTCGATCCGCTCGAGCTCGTCCTCGCCGAGCGCCACCTCGTCGGCCGCCACGTTCTCCTCGAGGTAGCTGCGCCGTTTGGTCCCGGGGATCGGCACGACATCCTCGCCGCGGCTGAGCACCCAGGCCAGCGCGAGCTGTCCGGGCGTGCACCCCTTCTCCTCCGCGATCTCCTGCACGGCGTCGACGAGCTCGAGGTTGCGCTGGAAGTTCTCGCCGGAGAAGCGGGGACTGTTCCGGCGGAAGTCGTCGGGGTCGAGATCGTCCAGCGAGCGGATCCGCCCGGTGAGAAAGCCGCGGCTCAGCGGGCTGTATGCCACCAGGCCGATGCCCAGCTCACGCAGCGTCGGCAGGATCTCGTCCTCGATGTCGCGGCTGAACAGCGAGTACTCGGTCTGCACCGCGGTGATGGGGTGCACCTCGTGGGCGCGGCGGATGGTGGCCGCCGCGGCCTCGGAGAGGCCGAGGTGGCGGACCTTGCCCTCCGACACGAGCTCGGCCATCGCTCCGACCGTCTCCTCGATCGGCGTGTCGGGGTCGACGCGATGCTGGTAGTAGAGGTCGACGTGGTCGACGCCGAGGCGCCGAAGCGAACCCTCGCACGCCTCGCGCACGTACTGGGGCTTTCCGTTGACGCTGCGATTCATCGGGTCCTCGCCGCGCTGGATCCCGAATTTCGTCGCCAGCACCACCGCGTCGCGGCGGCCGGCGATCGCCTTGCCGACCAGGCGCTCGTTCGTATGCGGGCCGTACATGTCGGCGGTGTCCAGGAAGGTGACGCCGAGCTCGAGCGCGCGATGGATCGTCGCGATCGCCTCGGCCTCATCCGTGGCGCCGTAGAACTCCGACATCCCCATGCAGCCCAGCCCCTGGGCCGAGACCTCCGGGCCCTGTGTTCCCAGCGTGCGTCGCCGCATCGCGCTCCTTGCCTTGAAGTTGACTCCGTGGTCGGTTTCAGCCTAGTCGGGGCGGCAAGCCCGCCCAGGCGAGATACTGGCCGCGTGCCGTGGCGCTCCATGCTCGAGGGATGGCGACTGGCCGGCGCGGTCATCGCCGTCGTGGCGCTTGCGGGCGTCACCGCCTTTCTCGTCCTGCGGGCCGACACGGCGGGGAGCGCCGACGCCAGCCTGGCGGGGTCGCGCCCGGTTCCGATTCCCGAGGCGCCACTCCCGCCCCCGCGGCCGCACGTGGTGGAGCCCGCCGCCGGCCTGACCTCCGCCGAACAGGCGACAACCGACCCTGCCACCCTCGAGAACAGTCCGTCGCAGCCCAAGGAGATCCCGCCCACGGACAAGCAGGCTCGCGCAGAGCTCGCTCAGCTCGAGACGCTCCAACTCGGCTCCTTCACCGACCGCGCGGCCACCGGTGGTTGGCACACCAGCATCGCGTCGGTCTACACCGACTACAACCAGGGCATCGCCTGCGGAGGGGTCCTGCACAAGGGCCAGATCGGCGTGGCCCACAAGACCGCCCCGTGCGGCACGCTGATCACCTTCCGCTACCACGGACGCACCCTCCAGGTCCCGGTGATCGATCGCGGGCCCTATATCGCCGGACGCGAATGGGACCTCACCGGGGCCGCCGCCGCCGCGCTCGGCTTCCCGGGGCTCGGGCCGATCGAGTGGTCGACCTGACCCGGGGCCTCACCCGGGGTCAGGCCGGCGCCTCCGCGACCGCCTCGGATTCCGCCGCGGCGTGTGCCCGGCTGTCGCTGCTGCGGATCAGCGTCAACGCCAGGATGATGCCGAGCACCGCGAGCCCGGCGCCGGTCAGAAACGCCGACTGAAATCCCTTGGTGAGGGCTCCCTTCACCGCCGCCGGCGCGCCGTGCGCAGCGCGGAGCACGTCGTCGGTGCGGGAGTTGGCCACCGTGGCCAGGATGGCCAGGCCCAAAGCCCCGCCGATTTGCTGCGCGGTGTTGATGAGACCGCTGGCCAGGCCTGCGTCCTGATTGGACACGCCGCTCACCGCCGCGATCGTGACGGCCACGAACGCCAGACCCAGGCCGATCGCGGCCAGGATCGAGGGTCCGAGGATGTCCCCGGCGAAGGAACCGTGCAACGAGACCTGCGAGAACCACACCAGACCCGCCACGATGAACCCCATGCCCGCCACGAGCACCGGCTTGAACCCCACCCGGGTCACCAGCTGCGAGGCCACACCGGCCGAGAGCATGATGGTTCCCGCCAGCGGGAGGTAGGAGAGCCCCGACTTCAGCGGGCTGTAGCCGAGCACCTGCTGCATGTAGAGCGAGATGAAGAAGAACATGCTGAACAGCGACGCGCCGATCAGCAGGCCTGTCGCGTTGGCCCCGGTGATCGTCCGCAGCCGGAAGATCCGGAAGGGCACCAGCGGCGCCTTGGCCCGCAGCTCGATCACCACGAAGGCGCACAGCAGGGCGGCGGCGAGGGCGAGCAGCCCGATGGTCTGAAACGAGCCCCAGCCGGCCGTCTCGGTGGAGACCAGCGCGTAGACCAGGATCGAGAGGCCGGCGGTGACCGATACCGCGCCGGCGACGTCGAAGCGGCGCTGCTCGCTGTAGTCGCGGCTCTCATCGATCAGCCTCGGGGCCAGCAGCGCGGCGATGATGCCGATCGGGGTGTTGACGAACAGCACCCACTCCCACCCCAGGCCATCGGTGAGCACGCCGCCCAGGAGCACGCCGGCCGCGCCCCCCGAGCCGGCCACCGCGCCCCAGACGCCCAATGCCCGGTTGCGATCGGCGCCGTCGGTGAACGTCGTGGTGACGATCGACAGCGCCGCCGGGGAGAGGATCGCCGCGCCCAGGCCTTGGACCGCACGGGCGATGATCAGCTGCGTCGAGTCCTGCGAGAACCCGCCGGCCAACGAGGCCAGCGCGAAGACGACGAGGCCGAACATGAACACCCGCCGGCGGCCGAGCAGGTCCGCGGCCCGGCCGCCGAGCAGCAGGAAGCCCCCGAAGGTGAGCACGTAGGCGTTGACCACCCATGACAGGTCGTCCTTGGAGAAGTGCAGCGCGCGGCCGATGGAGGGCAGCGCGACGTTGACGATCGAGGCGTCGAGCACCACCACGAACTGGGCCATGGCCAGCAGTCCCAGCGCGATCCAGCGTCGGCGGGGCGAGGCGGCGGCGGTGGTCATGGCGTGGCGAGCATGGACGGCGGCGGCGGCGAGCTCTCGCCAGGGTAGCCGCTCAGCGAGCGACGAGGATGCTGCGGCTGAACGACTCCTGGCCGGTGGCCGGGTCGCGGAAGGCGAGGCGCACCTGGCCGGTGCCCGGCAGCGTCACGGTGCGGTCCACGTACCCTCGCGACCCCACCGTCGCCGCGGTGGCCACGGTGGCGAACGCCTGCGCGCCGTTGGCGCGAAACTGCACCGCGGCCGTGCGCACGCCGGCCCGGTTGCCCGGACGCAGCAGCCCCCATACCCGGAAGCGGCCGGTGCGCGACCGGGTCGCGGGGATGAAGATCGGGATCCGGTAGGCGCCGAACGCCGGCTTCATCGAGCCGTCCTCGTTGACCAGTCCGCTCTGGAACAGGTCGTTGGCCTCGTAGTCCATGAGCAGGAATTGCGAGTAGGTACGCACGCGGGGGTTGCGGTAGGCCATGAACTCGGCCTGGTTGAGGTAGGTCACCTGCTGGCCGAGCGAAACCCCGAACGACGCCGGCGGATTGGTCTCATAGCCGTACTCGTCGAAATAGATCGGAATCCGGCGACGCTGCCGGTAGGCCGAGAACGCGCGATCCAACGTGCTGGTCAGGCTCGGGATGTCCGCGGTGGAGACGGAGTCGACCTGCGAGCGAACCGCCGGGGCCAGCAGCAGCTGATATGGATGGTGACCCCAGCCGGTGGCGCGAAACAGCGCCGGGTGCGCGGCGGCGAACGTCGTCGCCTGATTGCTCGTGGGACAGCCCAGCAGGCTCGCCGCCCGCCCACGCAGGGGCCTGGACCGCCGATCGACGCAGTACAGGGCGCGGATGAAGCGCAGCGGGCGAAGCGAGCGGTTCTGGCCCGGGGTCGGCTGGCCCTTGGGCGCGGTCTCGCCGACCAGGATCGTGTCGCTGCCGTGGCCGGTCGCCGACAGGGCACCATACCCGGCGTCGGCCAGCGAGCGGTAGATCCTGGCGGCGGACTCGAAGTTGCGCCCCCCGCTGCGCTCCCACGGCGGTGCCAGGAAGTGCACGCCGTTGGGCTCGTTCCACAACGACCAGAACGAGACGCGGGGCACCTTCCCGCCGGCCGCGAGATAGCTGCCGCTGTAGCGGCGCCCGAGCGCGCGCACGAACTGCCCGAACTCCGACGCCGAGGGGCGGAAATGGCCCGTGAAGTTGGTGTTCTCCGTGCTGCCGCCCGCCCAGCCGGGCACCGGCGGGCTGATGTTGAAGTCGACGTTGATGCCGCGTTGCCGGGCGAGCGCGACCACCTGGTCATAGCGCGCCCAGTTGATCGCCGGGTAGGCGGCGGGATCGGTCGCGTCAAAGCTCGGCCGGGTGCTCGAATCCGGTCCCGGTGCCACGAGATTCCAGAACACCGAGACACGGACGGTGTCTACGCCCAGGAAGCGCAGCGTGTCCAGAGTGCGCGCCGTGTCGGTGGGCGACTGGAATTCGAGCAGGTTGTCGTCCTGGAAGATCGAGCGCTGCGAGCGCGACGCCTGCGCAGGGGCGCACGCGGCCCCGAGCAGGAGCATCGTGAGACCGGCCAGGACTGCGGCCCGCCTGTGGCGCCCGGGAGCACGCATCACTGCCCTCAACGCGCGCGTCACCGAGAAGTCGCGGGTCCGCCCGCCGGCGCCACTGCAAACGCGCCACGTCGACCCTGCGCGCCGCGCGGATGCACCATCAGCCATCCGCCGATTCGGGCCGGGCGCCGGAGGAGAGCCGGGCCAGGGCCTCGTGGCACTCGACCACCCTGCGCTTGACCGGATCGGCGTCCGCTCGATCCTGCACGAGGTCCCATGTGCGATCGGCGACGACGCGGGCGTTGGCCGCTGTGGCATCGCGACAGAGCAGCTCGACCAGCAGCAGCTCGAACTCCTGTATCTGGGCCGCGGGGTCGCCGGGTGCGAGCTTTGGCAGGGGCTCGCCGGTGGCGTCGCGCCACATCCCCGTGGCGATCACGAGCCGGTTCTGAAGGGCCGTGCCTTCCATCGCGCGCAGCGTAGAGGATGGACTAGAGCGACTTGCCGCCGGCCGCGGCGGCCGCCTCGGCAGCCGCGAGCTGCTCGTCGACCAGCGCCAGGCCGGTGTCCCAGAAGCCCGGATCGGAGAGGTCGACCCCGACCAGGCGACCGAGATCCTCGGGCGCCATCGACCCGCCCGCCGAGAGCAGCTTGAGGTAGTCGGGCACGAACGCCTGTCCCTCGTCGAGGTAACGCCGGTAGACGGAGAGCGCGAGCAGCTGCCCGTAGGCATAGGCATACACATAGCCGGGGCTTCCGATGAAGTGAGGCACATAGGACCACCAGGAGCGGTAGCCCTCGGTGACCTCGACGGCATCGCCGAAGAGCTCGTGCTGGCTGGTGGCCCATACCTCGCCGATGCGCTCCACCGAGAGCTCGCCCTCTTCACGCCGCGCGGTGTGGGCGAGGTCCTCGAAGCGATTCATGGCGACCTGGCGGAAGACCGTGGCGATCGATCCTTCGAGGTGCTCGGCCAGCAGGCTCAGTCGCGAGGCCGGTTCGTGGGTCTGCTCGAGCAGGCGCCCGAAGACGATCTCCTCCCCGAACACCGATGCCGTCTCGGCCAACGTGAGCGGCGTGCTCTGATGAAAGATCCCCTGCCGCGCGGCGAGCGCCGCGTGCAGTCCGTGGCCGAGCTCGTGGGCGAGGATCAGGACGTCGCGGCGCTTGGCCGTGTAGTTGAGCATCAGGTAAGGGTGCACCGAGGGCACGGTGTAGGCGCAGAACGCCCCACCGCGCTTGTGGGGACGCACGGGAGCGTCGATCCACCCCTCGTCGAAGAAGCGGCTCGCCACGCGCCCGAGCTCCCCGGAGAAGGAGGTGTAGGAGTCGAGCACCAGATCGCGCGCCTCCGGCCACTCCACGGCGACGTCGTCCTCGCCGATCGTGGCCGCGCGATCGTAATCGGCCAGTCGCTCGAGTCCCAGCAGGCGGGCCTTGAGCCGGTACCAACGCTGGGGAAGGTCATAGCGCGCGCGCACAGCCTCCACGAGCGCCTGCACCGACTCGTCACTGGCCTCGTTGGCGAGATTGCGGTCAGACAGCCAGGTCGGGTAGCGGCGCAGGCGATCATCGACCGACTTGTCGTAGAGCAGCGTGTTGAAGATGAACGCGCGGGTGCGCAGACCGGGCGCCAGCGCTCCGCTCACCCCGTCTGCGGCGGCGCGCCGCACCGTACGGTCGGGGGAGGCGAGGCGCGCCAGGGCCGCATCGAGGGCGACCTCCTCGGATTCACCCTCCACGCGGACCTTGATCGCCGAGGTCAGCTCCTCGAACAGGCGCGTCCAGGCGGTGCTTCCGCCGACCGACTTCTCGCTGACGATCTTCTCCTCGGGCTCGGAGAGCAGATGCGGCCGGTAGCGGCGCGCCCCGCGCAGGTAGTGGCGGCAGAAGTCCAGGCCGTCCGCGCCCAGCAGATCCTCGGCGTGCGCGTCATCCAGAGCCGCCCACTCGAGCTCGAAGAACAACAGCGCCGTCTCGATCGCCGTGGCGCGCTCGGTGACCCGCTGCATGAGGGCCCCCCGCTCGGGGTCGGCGGTGTCGATCGCGAACCGCAGCGCGGCGTAGTTGCCGGCCCGGCCGACAAGCTCGTTGATGACCCCGACCTCGACCATCGCTTCGCGCAGGCCGGCGCCGTCGATGGCGCCCAGCGTACCGGCGTAGTGCGCGGCAAAGGCCTCGGCGCGGCGCCCCGCCTCCTCGAGCTGGTCAAGCGCACCGCCATCGCCGGCGGCATCGACCAGGGGATCGAGGTTCCAGGCGACCTGCTCGACATCGTCGCTGCGCTGAGTGCTGGCCGCGGCCTCGGGCATGCGGTCAGCTTACGCGGCCGGTCGCTCGGCGACGGCGAGCGCCACGCCCGGGCCGACGGCGCCGGCCGGGGGCGGACCGGGCGCCCCGAGCTCCCAGCTCGCTCCGTCCCGGCGCCAGGCCGCCGAGAGCTCGAGAACCTGCCAGTCGGCCAGCAGTTCATCTACCCCGTCCAGGTCGTAGACGCGCTGGAAGGCATCGACTGAGGGCACGCCGAGCGGGACGGTGAGCACGAACCGGCCACCGGGACGTACCCGCTCTCGCAGGCCGCGCACCGCTTCGAGGTCCAGCCGACGCGCGGGCTCGGCGCCCTCCCCGTAGTGCCCGCGGCCAAAGTGCTCCACCGCCGAGAGCGCCAGGGCGGCGTCGAAGTCGCGCTGCTCGGGCGCCAGCTGATCGAAGCGGGAGGCCACCACCGTCAGGCGCGGGTGGTCGATCGGATAGCCCCGCGGATCGACCACCGTCACCTCGTGGCCCAATGAGGCGAGCGAGAGCGCGACCTGGCTCTCCGAGCCCCCGACGTCGAGGACCCGCGAGCCCGGCGGCAGGCCGGCCAGCGCACGAAACGCGAAGGGCTGCTCCACGATGCGCTCGTTGACCTGCGCGACGCGCACCGCGCCCGGTCGGTGCTCCAGGGCGATCGGCGGGTTGAACCACACGCCGGCCTGGGCGGCGAAGCCGTCGGGGCCGGAGGCCAGGTCGATCAGCCGCGCCAGGTTGAGATGCAGCCGATCCAACCGCAGCGGGGCGGGCGCCTGGAGGTCCTCGTCCGCGAGCTTGCTGGGGTGCGCGGGCGCCGCTCGCAGGGCCTCCTCGGCCAGCCTCTCGATCCGATCGAGGCGAGCGTGCACCGGCTGGCGGGCCCCGTGGCCGCTGCCCAGGCGGTCGTCGATCTCGTCGAGCGCCCAGCGCACCCTGGTGTCGAGCACCCGGCGCGCGGGCCAGCCCACCAAACGCCTCAGGCTGCGCAGGACCCGGTGGGCGGAGGCGATGTCGGCGCGGCGGGGCACGCCTGGCCACCTTACCCGGGGTCGTCGGCCAGGACCTCGTGCCGACATCCTTGAGTTGGTCACTCTGAGGAGACTCGCTCGACGCGGCCGCGCTCGAAACGCGCACAGGTACCGACGCCGCCCGCGCCCCACTAGGATCGCGGCCCCGCACTCGAAAGGAGCACGAGATGCAGCTGGGCATGGTCGGGCTGGGTCGCATGGGCGCCAACATGGTGCGCCGGCTGATGGCCGACGGGCACGAGTGCGTCGTGTATGACGTCAACGCCGAGGCGGTCGAGGCGCTGGCCGGCGAGGGAGCGACCGGCACGGACTCGTGGACCGACTTCGTCTCCAAGCTCGAGGCGCCGCGCAACGCCTGGCTGATGGTCCCGGCGGCGTTCGTGGACAGCACGGCCAAGGAGCTCGCGGAGCTCATGGACGAGGGCGACACGCTGATCGACGGCGGCAACTCCTACTACCACGACGACATCCGCCGGGCGGGCGAGCTGCGCGAGCAGGGCATCCACTACGTCGACGTCGGAGTCAGCGGGGGCGTCTGGGGGCTCGAGCGCGGCTACTGCCAGATGATCGGTGGCGACGCCGAGGCGGTGGCGCGCCTGGACCCGATCTTCAAGTCACTGGCCCCCGGGGCCGGCGCCCTCGAGCGCACGGAGGGCCGTTCGGGTGAGCCCTCGACCTCCGAGCAGGGCTATCTGCACTGCGGGCCCAACGGCGCCGGGCACTTCGTGAAGATGGTCCACAACGGGATCGAGTACGGGATCATGGCCGCCTACGGCGAGGGCCTGAGCATCATCGACCACGCCGACGTCGGCCTGCGCGAGCAGGATTCCGACGCCGAGACCACGCCGCTGCGCAACCCCGAGCACTACCAGTACGACATCGACACGGCCGAGGTGGCGGAGGTGTGGCGGCGCGGAAGCGTGATCGCCTCATGGCTCCTGGACCTCACCGCGATCGCGCTGAGGCGCGATCCGGAGCTCTCGGAGTTCAGCGGCCGGGTGTCGGACTCCGGGGAGGGCCGCTGGACGGCGATCGCGGCCATCGACGAGGGGGTGCCCGCCTACATCCTCACCAACTCGCTGTTCGAGCGCTTCGAGTCGCGCCGCGAGGGCGACTACGCGGGCAAGATCATGTCGGCGATGCGGATGGAGTTCGGCGGGCACCACGAGAAGCCCGGCGAGAGCGGATCGGCCTAGGACGCAGCAGCCCGCTTGCGCCAGCGGCGTTCGATGTCGCGCACGAACGCCTTGGGCTTTGCCTTGTAGACCCGCTTGCCGGCGGCCATCGCCTCGCGCTGGAGCTCGGCGCGGCGACGGTTCACCAGGGAGTGCAGCGCGGCCAGCTCCGTCTCATCGCCGACGTCGCGACCGCGGCGCTGGCACCCCGCGTCGAGCACCGCGAGGTCGTGGTCGTCGCCCAGGAGGTCTGAGAGCTCGTGCGTGCGCGTGGCCAGCTTCGCCATCCGCTCCGGGTGCGCCGGCTCGAGGATCTGCGTCGCGTGCCACAGGTCCTTGACCCGCTTTCGCCAATCGTGGAGGTGCTCGGTGGTCGGATCGGCGCGCGCTGCGCGGTAGGCGCGGCGACCCCGGCGGTAGGTCCTGCGCACACCCGGCGCGACGGCGTTGAAGCCCGAGCGTTGAAACGACCAGGTCGCCACACGCGCGCGAGCCCCCTGGAGCTCTTCCCCGGCCTCGGCGACCGCATGCTCGTCAGTCGCCAGGCGCTGCTGCGCCTGCTCGTGCTCCGCCGCCAGGATCAGGCGCAGTCGGCCGGCCGCCACGGCGGGCACCTCGTCGGGGTGGCGCTTGCACAGCGCGTCGAGCGTCTCGACCATCACCTGCGCATCGCGGGCGCCGGCCAGCCGCCGCCCCACTTCGCGAAACGCGATGTTCTCCCGCCGGTAGGCCTCTACGCCGAGCTCGTCCCGCGCCAGGCGTACGGTCGCGCGCAGGCGCTTGAGCCCCTTACGGGCGCCGTGGACCGACGTCCCGAGGTCCTCTCCGGCCCGGCCCTCCAACCGATCGAGCGCCTCGTCGATCTGGCCCCGGGCGATGCGGCGAACGCCGTCGGGGACTGGCTCCCCTTCGTGCAGGGCAAAGGCGCGCGCCTCGCGCTCGCGCTTGGCCACCACGCGATCGCGGCCGATCTTGCCTGCGGTCGCGGCCGCGCCCGTGGCCAGTGCGGCGGCCGCAGCCCGCTGGACGTCGCCGTCCTGGGCGGCCTCGCGCAGCACCTTCACCGCGCGGTCTGCGGTCTTCTTCTTGGCGGGCACCACACAACTTTATCCCGACAGTCACAATGGGGTCCGTGGCCGCGGAAGAGTCGCTCCAGGGGCAGGTCCTGATCGCTTCCCCGTCGATCTTCGACCCCAACTTCCGTCAGGCGGTCGTGCTCATCGCCCAGCACGACGAGACGGGGGCGATGGGCGTCATCCTCAATCGTCCGACGCAGGCGAAGGTCCGAAGCCTGGCCCCGGCGCTGGAGAGGCTCACCGGCCTCGACGACGTCGTCTATGCGGGCGGCCCGGTGGACGAGACCTCCCTGATCGTCCTCGCAGAGTTCGACGAGCCCGACGCGGCCGCCCTGATGGTGCTCGACCACGTCGGCTTCGTCGCGGTCGGCACCGACCTCGACGAGGTCGCGGGCATCACTCGGCGAGCCCGGACCTTTGCCGGCCACAGCGGCTGGGCCCCCGGCCAGCTGGAGACCGAGATGGAGCGCGAGGACTGGATCACCGAGGCCGCCGTCTACGACGATGTCTTCGCGGCCCGGGCGCAGGAGCTCTGGCACGCGATCCTGGAGCGCAAGGGCGGCAACTTCGCCGTGGTGGCGCGGATGCCGTTTGACCCCAGCGTGAACTGACGTGCTCACAACTTGCCAACTTCTGCCCGCCCGCCGTGTTGCAATCTCTGCACCGAACGTTGCTGAGGCCCAACCGGGGCGGAAGGCAGGGAAATGTCACGCTTTACGGGAGTTCTGATCGCGCTCGCGATCGTCGCTGCGCTCGCCGCATCACCCGCGGCCGCGCAGGACGCGCCGGCCCAGGGCTATTCGACGCCGGCGGGGCAAGTGCAGGCCGAGGTAAACAGCGGCGACACCGGCCAGGCCGATGGCCCGCGGCGCGTATCCAAGGCCGCGTCCTCCCACCTGCCCTTCACCGGTTTCGATCTCGGTCTGCTGCTCGCCGTGGGCCTGGGATTGGTGCTGGTCGGCGCGGGGCTCTCGCGACTGGGCACGCCCGCCTCTGAGCGTCGCCGCTCCTGAGCACCGCACCGCGCGGCGCGCTCAAGCGCAACTCCCGCCCGCCAAGGGGCGTTCTCATCGGTAATGCCGGTGGAGCTCACCCGTCGCACGCTGGTGGCGCGCGGCGCCGCGGGGATGGCGTTCGCGCTCCTGGGGCGCGCCGTGCCGGCCCGCGGCGACGCTCCGGAGACGCAGATCTTCTCCTTGGAAGCGGGCGCCATCGCGGCGGCCCACACCACTTTGCTGCGCGCGCCCGCGCGGTTCGACCTGCTCGGCTTCGCCTGGGAGGGACCCCGGACGCTTCAGGGTGACCTGCGGGTGCGGCGCGACGGCGATCGGTGGAGCCCCTGGCACCCGGTTCCGTCGAACGGCCACGCCCGCGAAGCAGGGCGGGCCGACCGGGTCACCGACCCGGTGTGGGTCGGTGGAGCCGACGCGCTGGAGCTGCGCCTGCGCCAGGGCGTGCGCCGCCTGGAGGCCCACTTCGTCAACTCCTCGGGCACGGCCACATCGGCCGGCCGCCGCCGCTCGGCCCTGCGGCGAGCCCTGGCCCGCGACGCCCGGCTGCCCAGCGTGCAACCCGCCCCTGGCGCCCCGCCGATCATCCCGCGCTCCGCGTGGGCGGGTCGCGCGGGCCGACCGTCGGCGCCCCCGCTCTACGGCGAGGTGGCGCTCGGCGTCGTGCACCACACGGAGTCGCTCAACGGCTACGGGCCGGGTGACTCGGCGGCGATGGTTCTCGCCATCGCCCGGTACCACCGCGACGTCCGACACTGGGACGACATCGGCTACAACTTCCTCGTCGACCGCTTCGGCCAGATCTTCGAGGGCCGCGCGGGCGGGGTCCTCGAGGCGGTGGCCGGCGCGCACGCGGGCGGCTTCAACCAATCCTCCACCGGAGCGGCGATCCTCGGCTCGTTCACCGGCGCCCCACCCGGGTCGCGCGCCACCAACGCCCTCGCGCGCCTCTTGGCCTGGAAGCTGACCTATCACGGAGCTCCCACATCCGGACGGGTGGTGGTGCCCGACCGGGGGACGACCCCCGACAAGTACCACCCGGGCGACAGCGTGCGGCTACCGCGAATCGCCGGCCACCGCGACCTCAACGCCACCGATTGCCCAGGGGGTGAGCTCTACCGGCGCCTACCGCAGCTGCGCCGTCTGATCGGGCGCCTGGCGGCCGGCCAGCCCCGTGCGAACGGCCCGTCGCCGGGGGTCACGGCCGCCGCGTCGGTGGTCCGCCGAGGAGCAC
>JALYZC010000224.1 GCA_030945905.1 Actinomycetota bacterium | reverse complement strand
GGGCTGGACGCCGGGAACGCCGGCATCGACGGGGGCCGCCACGGCCGGTCGGCGCGGAGCGCGGTCGGCGGCCGACGTCGGCGGCGTGGCGGAAAGCACGGCCGTCCCGCCGACCAGCGTGCTGACGGCGGCGGCCGTCAGGAGCTGGGCGCCCGACGCCGCCCCTCCGGTGTGCAGGGCGGTGCTCAGCGCCGACAGCAGCCGTTCGGGGAGCAGGGTCGCCCCGTTCCATAGCGTGAGCGCGCGGCGGCCGGAGTAGTAACCGCGAAACGCCCGCACGGCCTCCGGGTCGAGCTGGGTGCCCGCTTCCCGCGCCAGGATGTCCATCGCCGCCTTGTGGCTCTTCGGACGCCGGTACGGACGCTTGGAGGTGAGGGCGTCAAAGGTGTCGGCCACGGCGATGATGCGCGAACCCACCGGTACGTCCTCGCCGGACAAGCCGTCGGGATAGCCGGTCCCGTCCAGCCGCTCGTGGTGGTGGCGGACGATCGCCGTGATCTGGTGATCGCCCAGGCGCTCGACCATGCGGGCGCTGTACTCGGCGTGGCGCTTGATCAGGTCGAACTCCTCGTCGGTCAGCTTGCCGGGCTTGTTGAGGACGGCCCTGGACACTTTGATCTTGCCGACGTCGTGCACCGCCGCGGCGGTCCGGACCTTGGCCACCATCTCCTCGGGGAGGCCCATGCGCTTGGCGATCAGGACGGAGAATCGGGCGACGCGCCGCGAGTGTCCGTGGGTATACGGATCTCGGCCTTCGAGCGTCGACGCGAGAGCCTGAAGGAGTCGAGCCTGGCTGGCGGGATCGACCGATCGGTCCGGTGTTCCCTCGAGCAGGGTCCTCGCCTCATCCAGGCGCCGTTCCAGTCGCCACCGCCGGATCCAGCTCCAGGCGATGAGGTCCCCGAACAGCACGTCCTGCGAGCCCTGGCGCTTCTTCCACCACTCCGAGCCGATCGACGAGGCGAACAGCGAAAGCCCGAGCACGGCCGCGATGGACAGGAGCGGGGAATGGACCACTCCCGCGGCGCGCAGCTCCCACACGACGACAAGGGGGGCCAGGGCCACGTAGAACGTGGCGAGAACCACTGCCGGCAGGAGCCGCTTCAGATCGGGACTGCTCGATTTTCCCAAGGCTTCATGCCCCTTGCCGCGGCCACCGGCCGTGGATCGTGAATCCGTTCGTGGCGCGCAGCGACGCTGAGGCCGCTGCGGGCACCCCGCATGGTGACACGAGCTCGGCCCGCGCGCAAAGGGTCCGCGCCGCAGCGCACTCGGTGGCTAGTGGACGTCCTCGCCGATGGCCGCGGGCGGGCCTTCCTCTGGGGCCAGCGAGGTGATGGCCAGGACGCCCCTGGCGGACTCCTCGAGCACCTCGGTGGCCTCAGCCGAGGAGCGGGCGTAGAGCTCGACGAGCAGGTGCACCACGATGCGCTCGTCGCCTTCGTGCTTGTGGAAGCGCACGTGCGTGAAGAACTCGCGCGTGCCGTGGTCGCCGAAGGCTGCATAGGAAAGGGCGTCGCCGGCCTCCGGCCCCGAGCAGCTCTCGACGTCGTCGGCGTCGACGGTGACGGTGCACGAGGCCACCCAGGGATTGCCGGCGATCATGCGCTGCCAGCGGTCCTCGATCGGTTCCACGCGCCCGTTGTGAAAGCCCAGGTGGGGCTGGTCGTGCATGCAGTCCAGGCACTGCACGACCGCCTCCTGAAGCTCGTCCACCACCTCCGCGCGCTCGCCGGTCGCGGAATCGATCTTGTGGATGCCCTCGTAGTGGACCTGGACCTCCAGGTTCTGTGACCAGCAGCGGTAGCAGCGCAGCCAGCTGCGCGCCGTCTGCTTCTCGGTCGACCCCTCCATGCAGATGATTCTATGCCCCTGCCCCTCACCGGAAGGCTGCTCCGTAACCTTGCAGGCCCGCAGATGGCCTCTCAACTCGTGTCCCGCGCCCGCTTGGGCGCCGTCCTCTCGCTGCTCGCCGTCGGGCTGTGCGCGTGCGGGTCCCAGCCCAAGGCGGCGGCGCTCGCCACCGGTCCCACGGCGCTGGTCCAGCTCGAGCGCCAGGGCGCGCGGCTGGTGGGGGGAGGCGCATCGGGCTTTCGCTCCCAGCTCGCGGCGCTCAAGGGACACCCGGTGGTGGTCAATCAATGGGCCTCGTGGTGCGGGCCCTGCCGCTACGAGTTTCCCTTCTTCCGGCGCCTGGCCGGCACCTACCGCGGGCGGGTCGCCTTCCTCGGCGTCGACGCGCAGGACAACCGCTCCGATGCCGAGGCGTTCCTGCGACGGATGCCGGTGCCCTACCCCAGCTTCTTCGACGAGAGCGCGGATATCGCGCGGACGTTCAAGGGCGGCCAGAGCTGGCCGACGACGGCGTTCTACGACCAGGCCGGCAGGCTCACCTTCACCCATCTCGGCGGCTACGCGACGCAGAGCAAGCTCGACGCCGACCTTCGCAGGTTTGCGCTGCGCAGCGCATGAGCGATTCGCCGGGCCTGTTCCTGGCCTTCTGGGCGGGGGTCGTGTCGTTCGTCTCGCCCTGCGTGCTGCCGCTGGTGCCCGGCTATCTGGCTGCGGTCTCGGGAGGGCGGGGGCATGCAGCGGTCGGCGGTCGCATCGACGCCCGCATGATGGCTCGCAGCCTGCTCTTCGTGGCCACCTTCTCGGCCATCTTCATCCTGCTCGGGCTGGGCGCCACGGCGATCGGCGGCTTCCTGCGCGACCACCGCACCACGCTCAACAAGGTCGCCGGCGTGACGATCGTGGTCCTCGGGCTGCTGTTCATCGCGGCGGTGTTCGTGGTGCGTCTCAATCGCGATTGGCGCCCGGCGGGGCTGATGGAGCGCGCGGGTCGGGGCGGGCCCGTCGTGGCCGGCGCGGCGTTCGCGGTTGCCTGGACGCCGTGCGTGGGCCCGACTTTGGCGGCGATCTTCAGCCTGGCCACGACCAGCAGCGGTACCGGTCGGGGGGCGCTCCTGCTCGCGTTCTACTCAGCCGGGCTCGGGCTGCCGTTCCTGTTCTGCGCCGTTGCCTTCAGCAGCGCGCAGCGCGCGTTCGGGTGGATCAAGCGCCACTACACGGCGATCCAGGTGACGGCCGGAGTGGTGCTCGTCGTGATGGGCGTACTGGTGTACACCGGCGAGTTCTTCCGCCTCAACATCGAGGCCCAGAACGTGCTCAGGGACCTGGGGATCAACTTCTTCAACGACGTGTAGCGGGCCTTGGCCGGGAGCGTGGTCACGATCTCCCGCGTCCGGCTCGCAGCCCGGCGGCGGCCGAGCCGTACAGATGGCATCCGCGGGGTCCGGCGCGCAGTTGGGCATCTGAGGGTGGGTCCGCGCTGAGCAACTCGGGTAGCGAGACCCCGCGCAGGTGGCGCCGGTGCAGGGCCGGAAGGATCCGCCGCAGCGCGGCGATCGTCTGCCCGCGGTTCTCGTGCATCAGCACGATCGATCCGGGGCGCAGGCCGGCGATCACGTTGCGGGCGATGCCGCGCTTGTCCGCGCCGGCCGAGTCCTCGCTGTCGACGTTCCACAGCACCTCGACCATCCCCAGCCGCTTCGCTTCTGCGTCCGTTTCGGGGTTGCGCGCGCCGTAGGGGGGCCGAAACAGCTGGACCGCTCGGCCGCCCAGCGCGGCGAGGCTGGTCTGCGTGTGCGACATCTCGACGCCGGCCTCCTCGGCGGAGAGGGTGGGCAGCGACCGGTGCGTCCAGGTGTGGTCGGCCAGGACGCCGAGCTGGCGCTCCTGGCCGACCAGCGACTCGTGGCCGGCGAGGTTGCGCCCGACCAGAAACCACGTCGTGCGGACCCGCGCGCGTCGCAGCTCGCCGATCGCGATGCGGGTATAGGGCCCGGGTCCGTCGTCGAAGGTCAGCGCGACCCGGTTGCCCCGGTTGCCTGCGCAGTAGACGGGGAGACCGAGGCCTATCAGCCGCGTGAGCGCCGCTGCCTGGGCAGGGGGCTGCGCGAGCGAATGACTCGCGGTAGCGACGGGCCTTGCCGCGCCGGACCCTCCGCCCGCGGCCTGTGAGACCAGAACGGCGGCGGCCAGGACGGCGAGTCCCGCCAGGCCCAGGCCCGATCGTCGCCGCCGGAGCCGGCGCTTGCGCCGAACGCCCTCGCGCCGCGCCCGCAGCGTCTCGGCATCGAGCGGCTGCCGGGCTTCAGGATCTGCGTCCATGGACTCAGCGGGTCTTGCGCCGGGCGCCGCCTCCCTCGACGCCCAGGCCGCCGCCCGCGCGGGCGGCGGCGATGCCGCTCGCGAGCTGCTGGGCGGAGACCGCACCGATCACGTGTCCGACCACGCGTCCGGCCGGACTGATGAAGAACGTCTCCGGAAGTCCCGTGACCCCCCAGCGCTGGGCAATGGAGTTGCTGCGGTCGCGGATGCTTGGATAGCTGACACCCAGGTCACGGGTGAAGGCGTGTGCGTCGTCGGTGATGTCCTGCATGTTCAATCCCAGGAACAGCACACCATCACGGCCCGCGCGCTGCCAGGCGCGCTGCAGCACCGGCGCCTCGAGGCGGCAGGGATCGCACCACGAGGCCCAGAAGTTCAGCACCACCGGGGTGCCCCGCAATTGGGCGAGCGCAAGCCGACGGCCGCCCAGGGCCGGCCCGACCCGGGCGTCCAGCGGCGCGGGGAGCGAGCCGCGTTCGAGCACCGGCAGCTCGACGGTCGGGGCCGGCGCCGAGCCCGAGCGCTTGAGCCCCTGGTCGATCGAGTCGTTGGTGGCCTTGCTCAGCAGCCCGTACGCGAGCAGCGCCACGAACGCCACAGCGACCACGACGGCGACGGCGCGGCCGGCCATCCGCAGCGGCCCGCGGGGTTCGGTGGGGGTGGGCGCTTCAGTCGGCACGGATGGCCTTGCGCGGCGCGATGATCGACACCGCACCATTGAAGTCGAAGTTGCGGTGCACCACGAATCGCGAGCGCGCGATGAGCTGCTCGCTGCGCACGCGGCCCGACCCCACGTCGATCGCCAGCCGCGTCCACACCGGCGTGCCCGGGTCCATCAGCGCCAGCTCGGCCACCACGTGGCGCCCCCGGCCGCGCCGGGAGAGCAGCTGGATCGCCGTCGCGTACGGGGTCCACCGGAAGAAGGCGCTCGTATGAAACGGCGCCCCCCCGGGAGCCTCGTTGATCTGCCACGGACCGGGCGGGCTGCGAAACCACCGCCGCGCGCCGATGCTCACCGCCCGCACGCCCCGATCGGTCACGAAGGCCAAACGGTTCGGCGCCTGGAGGGCGTACCGGGTCCGCGCGAAGGTGCCCGGCCCGCTGGTGACGTCCTCGACCTGGCGCACGCTGCGCAGGCGGCGCATCGCTCGCTCGGCGCGCTCGAGCAGCGCTCGTGCTCGGGCCGCCTGGCCGGGGAGCCAGGTTGCCGGCAGCGATGCGGTGACAGTTCGCCCGCGCTCGTGCACGCTCACCCGCAGCGCGTCGGGGGCGCTCGTTATCGCGAAGGTCTGACATCCCGCTCCGCAGCTCGCCAGGCGGGCGCCGGATATCTGCGCGGAGGCTCGGGACGGCCGGCCTCGGTAGTCGAGCAGGCGCACGGTGCCGGTCAGGCCGGCCCGCCCTCGGCGGATCCACGCGGCAACCACCGTGGAGCCTCCCTGGCCGGCCACGGCCAGCTCGTCGCGAGCAGGCGTGGGGAGCGGGCATGGCTCGCACGACGGCACGGTGCGCCGCGCCTGCGCGGTGGCGTCGAGCTGACGCGGCGGCAGCGGGAAGGCCGCCAGCAGGCCGACCGCGCCGACCACGGCGAGGGCGAGCAGGGGCTCGCTGCGCACGAGACGCCAGTGGCGCCGGTCCAGGCGTCTCGGGGGGTGGGGATTGGCGATCAGGAGCCGGGGGCGTAGACGCAGGGCATGCAGATAGCTCGCCCCGGCGAGGGCGGCGACGAGCACGATCTTGGCCAGAAGTACCGCGCCGTAGCTCGTATCCCACAGTGCCGAGGGCCGGCCCAGCTCGATCGCCGCGTTGACGGTGCCCGCCACGGCCACGACCACGAAGGCGGGGAGGGCGATCGAGCCGAACGGCGCGAGCACGTGGCGGGCCACGGAGGCCCGGGCCTCGCCACCTCGGCCCCGGAGCCCGGGCCCCCAGACGAGGGCGATCAGAGCGATCCCCCCAACCCAGGCGGCGGCGGCCACCAGGTGCACCCAGTCGGCCGCGACCGCCGCCAGGCGCGGATCGGCCGAATCGGCGTGGCCCGAGGCCACCACGGCTCCCAGCGCGGCGACCGCGGCGAGCGCGGCCAGGCGGGGACGACGAGAGCTCAGCATCACGGCGAGGAGCACGAAGCCCACGACCGCTACGCGGGCCAGGCCCGCGGGGTTGGCGAGCAGGAAGTCGCGCAGCGCGCCCGGTGACAGGCCGCGGGCGGCACGCGTGGCTTCGACGACGGCCGTGGCCGCGCCCAGCGCCGCGGCGAACAGCCCGAGGTCGGCGGTCAGCCCCCGCTGGCGGCGGCGCGCGGCAGGGAGGTCCAGCCCGGGTTCGCCGCCGCCGCCTTCGAGGCCCGGTGGGACCAGCCAGCGCGGTCCGAGCCCGACGGCCAGCAGCAGAGCACCGACGAACGCCAGCAGCGTCGCGTAGAGCAACGAGCGCACGAGCGCCCGGACCCACCCCGCGCCGGCCAGCGGGCTCTGCTCGGTGGCCAGCGCCCCCGCGCCGGGACTGGCCTGCACCCCGAAGCCGAAAGACCCTTCGAGCTCGTGTCCGTCATCGGTGGCGACGCTGTGCCACTGCACGCGGTAGGTGCCGCGCCCGAGCCTGGCCGCAGGGCGTACCGCCAGCGTCCGGCCCGAGATCACCGTACGCGCGGGGACCCGTCTGCGGGCACCCGACACGGTCATGATCTCGGCGCCGCTCAGGCGTCGGTTCAGCGACTCGGTGAAGCGGAGGGTCACCTCTGCCGGCGTGGCCTCGACTCGCGCGCCGGGCGGCGGGCTGGCCCCGAGGAAGGCGGCGTGGGCTCCGGCGTCGGACGCCGCGAGGCCGCCGAGCAGGGCCAGGGCCACGGGAAGCATGGCGAGGGCGCGGGTGGCCACGGCACGCCGGCACATGTTCAAGCGGGCGGCGCTCAGCCGCCGGTCGGACCGGCGCGGAACGGCTCCAGGGCCATCCGCGAAGGGTACTCTGCGCGGCATGTCCCTCCGCGCACTTGGCCTGCCGGCGCTGGTCGCCGGCCTGATGGCCGCGTCGGGGTGCGGTGGGAGCTCCGAGCAGCAGAAGGTGCGCTCGACCTTGACCCGCTACGAGCAGGCAAGTGCGCGCCAGGACTACGCGCAGCTGTGCGACAAGGTCCTGTCACGCGCGCTCGTGGCGCGGCTGTCCCGCGTGGGGCTCCCCTGCCAGCAGGCCCTGCGCATGGGCCTGGGAAGCGTCCAAGCGCCGAAGCTGGAGATCCTCAAGGTCAAGGTCATGGGACCTCGGGCGCTTGCGCTGGTGCGCAGCAGCGCGGTGGGCCAGCAGGCCTCGACCGACACGATCGAGCTCGTGCTGGACGGATCGGATTGGCGCCTCTCGGCATTGGCCCGTCCTGGGCCGGAGCCTCCGCAGCGGACGCGGCCGCCGGGCGATTAGCGCCCCCCGGAGTGCGGTAACAAGCATCTAGGGTTCGACGGCGATGCGACACGAACGCCACTACACGCCCGAGCAGGCGAGCGCGGCGCTGGGGCGGGTGAGCGAGCTGCTCGGCCAGATGCGCGATGCGCGTGAGCGGCTCAACGACGAGGAGGCCCGTGAGGCGCTCTCCGAGGCCGGCCCCACCAACGGCGGCGGCGCCCCCGGCCGGGTGATATCGGAGGCATTTCTCCACCTCCGCAGTGCCCTCGTCGAGCTGCAGGCGATGGAGGTCGTGCTGCGTGACCTCGAACGAGGCCTCGTGGACTTCCCCTCGCTGCGTGAGGGGGACGAGGTCTACCTGTGCTGGGTCGAGAGCGAGGAGGAGGACATCGCTCACTGGCACCCCCTCGACACCGGATTCGGAGGACGCGAGGCCCTCTAGCTCTCACCGCTTGAGGAGCACGTAGACCAGCGCGAGCGCGAACCCGATCTGCCCGAAGCTCAGCGCGGTGCCCAGGTTGGGGGCGCCCACGAGGCCGGCCAGTGCGCTGACCACGACAAATGCACCCAGCACGATCGACAGGTCGCGGACCACGAGGGCTGGCATTGTGCACGACTCCTACGGCCGACCACGCATCACCCTCCGCTGCGGCGCGCCAGCTCCTCTAGCGCCGCCGCCAGCGCGGGCACGTCGAGGCCCCTCTCCAGCTCGGCCAGCCGGCGCTGGGCCTCACGCCGGCCCCCGAGCGCCCGCAGGCCGCGATCCCCGTGCTCGACGACGAAGTCGGCCAATGCGTGGCGTCGCCGCGCCTGCGCGCGGCGAGCGGGCTGATCGACACGTGCCCGGTGGCTGTCCAGCGCGTCGATGAGCTCGTCCATCCCTCGGGCGGGCGGGAGCGAGGACACCGTCAGGACGCGGGTTTCGGCCGCGCCCAGGGCCCGCAGCGCGGCGCCCAGGTCCCGCTGCGCCGCGGCGGCGATCTTGCCCAGATCGGCCTTGGTCACCACGAGCACGTCGGGGACCTCCATGATTCCGGCCTTGAGAAACTGGAGGATGTCGCCCGAGCCGGGCTGGACGATCACCGCCGTGGTGTCGGCCACCTCGGCCACGTCGGTCTCGGACTGGCCCACCCCCACGGTCTCGATGACCACCACGTCGAACGCGGC
>JALYZC010000115.1 GCA_030945905.1 Actinomycetota bacterium | reverse complement strand
ACGCAGGGGACCTATTCGACCTCGACCACGATGGTGGGGTCGGCTCCGAGCGACCGGGCAGCCCGTGAGATAACGCCGCACCGTGCATTCGGCCGCGTCACGGGACGCCGCCCCGTCTGCCGGTTGGCGGGGATGGATAATCCTTCCATGGGAGCCCAGGAACCGCCGTTTGAGGACCGAATCGCAGTTCGGGGGGTCGGCCGTTGCGATGGCGCCGGCCGACGGAAGGCGCACCGCCCGCTTGTGCCTCGAAGCAGCATCGCCGAGCCGCGCTCGCACTCTCCGGTCGCAGTTGGCCGTGCTGACCGTACGTCTGCTTTCAGGTCAGGCTTGACGAGTCGTTTTGACTGGTGGCGCCTAGACGATTCGTACGCGGCGGCTGATGAGCCGGGTACCGTCGACCCAGACTGTCACACGGACAGCGCCGGGCTGGCGCACTCCCTTGGGTACTAGGAGCCTGGCCGACTTGGCCACGCGCAAGCGCGTCGTGCGGACGGTCCCGTTGCGCTTGACCTGCAGCCGCACGCGGCAGCGGGTCGGGCAGTGAACGCTCCCAAGCGTGAAGCGTCGCGCCCGGACTCGTTTGCGCAGCGTCACCGTCGGTATGACAACCTTGCGGGGCGTCGCCCTCGGTCCCGTCGGTCCGACAACCGGCCCGAGCGCTGCTGAGATGGCGACGGTGGGACCAGCGGCCAGCGGCGGTGCGCCCTCGGGGCTGAGATACCCGACCGCCGCGAACACCGACTCCTTCGGAAGACGCCCATCAACGGCGAACAGGTACCACCCCACGTAGGCGGCTGAAACAACGACGGCCGGATCAGTCGCCTGCGGGTGGTAGATGGGAGCGCTGAGCGACTTGCAATCCGTGCCCGCGGGGCTCCTGCAGGCCTGGACCCGTAGATCCTCAGACTCGTCGCCCCAACCGCCGCTCCACGGCCCCGGCATCGGCGTCACACGCTCACCGACTACGGGCTTACCATCGAGCCGCGGCGCACCCGTCGCGCGGACACGCCCCAACCACGGCTTGCTGCGATCTGAGCTGACCTGACCGCCGTAGTCGACCGTAGCGTCAAACGTGGTTCCTGCGGGCTGCTCGCCTGGCTTGAGCTCAGCGCCGGTTCCCGCCGGCCGGCAGGAACCTGCCGCCGGGCAGATCGCCCACGTCACCGTGCCCTTGGACCCGTCTGGGATTGAATTGGCGATCAGCAACGGATCGCCAAGTTCGTCGAAAACATGCTGGGTGACCTTTGCGGTCTGCGCGCCCGCCACGGCCGGCAACACCCAAGAGCCCACGCCGCCGAGAACCACGATCACCATGACCAACCGCCGCATAAACAAATTCTACCGGTAAACCCACGCGCGTATACCCTCAGGCCGAGGCCATCAATCGGGGCGCCGAACCCTCGCAAGGCTAATGTCACGCTTTGTCTAAAGAGCGTGACCGTATAGAGGGGGTGCGCGGCGCTCCCAGTAGGAGCGTGACTATCCGCGCCGCAACGACCCTGCGCTTCAGGGGCCTTGTAGCGACGGCCGACCCGGCTCGCCAAGGCACGAACTGCACGGATTTCTGACGACGCCGGCTTCGAGGCTTCGGTCCGTGCGGGCGCTACCGATCCAAGACCGCGCCGCGGCCATCGCGTCGGGGGTAGCTGGCGGTGGGTGCGAGTCGTCGTCTCAAAAAATTGCCCGGACACGACCCCGGCTCAAAAGACCACAGGCCCATACGGTCTGTAGGCCCAGCCACAGGCCTCCCGCGCCAGTCACGTCTAGCCTGTCTGGGTCACGGGCGAACCCGCCTCACGCGGCGGGTAATGGCCGCCGTGCATGTCACCAGGGCACCGCCCCTGCGTCGTCGAAGAACCCGCCGGTGGGGCCGTCGTCGGGCAGGGTCGCGAGTCGGATCGCGATCGCCGCGCCCTGCTCGGGGGTACGGACGCCGCGGAAGCCGTTGAGGTCGGTCGCGACGAAGCCGGGACAGGCCGCGTTGATCAGGATGTTCGTGTCGTGCAGTTCCTTGGCGTACTGGACGGTGACGGCGTTGAGGAACGTCTTCGACGGCGAGTAGGCGGCGGCAATCGGGCCCGACTCGGCCCCGGGAGTGGTCTGCAGGGTGAGTGAGCCGACGCTGCTGGACATGTTCACGATCCGCGGCGAGGCCGAGCCGCGCAGCAACGGCAGCATCGCGTTGGTGACGCGGATGACGCCGATGACGTTGGTCTCCACGGCCGCCCGCACCGTCTCGGGGTCGACCGCAGTGGGCTCCTGTGGCGCGCCGCCGGTAATCCCTGCGTTGTTGACGAGCACGTCGAGGCGACCGGCGCGCTCCTCGATCAGGCCGGCGGCGGCGGCCACGCTCGCGTCGTCGACTACGTCGAGCGGCACGCCGAACGCGTCGGCTCCGGCCGCACGCAGCTTCGCCACCGCGGCTTCGCGGCGTTGCTCGTCCCGGGCGCCGACACCGACCCTCCAGCCGAGCGCGCTGAGGCCAGCGGCGATCTCGTACCCGATGCCCTTGTTCGCGCCGGTCACCATCGCGATCGTCTGTTCACTCATGCGGTCGATCCTGTCCGGGCTCTAGCGATGCGGTAGTGCATCTTGGTTCCCCCTAATTGGCTGTGTTCTAAACGGAGAGGCTGTCCGTCCACTGTAGCGGATACCATGTCCGCTTGACAGGCCGATGACTCTGGACCGGACTCCGTCCCCCATACGGCGCGCCGACGCCGAGCGCAACCGCGAGAAGATCCTCGGGACCGCTCGGGCCGCCTTCGCCGAGCCCGGCGCCCGGATATCGATGGCCGAGATTTCGCGACGCGCCGGCGTCGGTATGGCGACGCTCTATCGCAACTTCCCCGGCCGCCGGGAGCTCCTAGAGGCCCTCTACGTCGACGAGGTCGACGCCATCTGCGCGGCCTCCGGGACGGTTGGCGGGGACACGCCCAGCGCAATCCTCATGGCGTGGCTTCGCCGCTTCATGGAGTTCCTCGCCAGCAAGCACGACATCGGCTCTGAGCTGCTCGAGCAGACCGACAGGGACAACCCCGTCTTCGACAACAGCCGCGCCAGGGTCCTCGCCGCCGGCCGGCCACTCCTCGTCGCCGCACAGGAGAGCCGGGGAGTCCGCGACGACCTCACGCTCGAGCAGGTCCTCGACATGGTGATCGCCGTCAGCGCGATCCGCGGCGACTCCGGCTACCGGGCGCCGATCCTGCAGGCCGCGCTTGACGGCATCCGTCCCCCGGCGACGTGAACCACCATCACCTGAGCACTCGGGGCGATACGCATCGCACGGTCGGAACCTCCGCGGCGGGTGACCTCGCAGAGTCCGGTCCATGGAAGATCGCGAAAGAGGGGCAATAAGAAGCAGCACCGCCTCATCGACCGGCCCCGGTAGCAAGAAGCTTGGTGGCCCTGAGTGTGTTCTTGCGACGAACGCGCGTGCGCTCAGCACCGTCGCCAGCTACCCCACGAGGAACACCGCTCGCGCCCTGGCAAGCGCGCAGGGCGCCTTGGCGAGGATGGCTAGGTCAGCTTGGTAGCGAAACAGTCGGAGGCTTTCGCTGCGAGCGAACATCCGAGTATCCAGAGGACTCTTTCTCGCCACGAGAGGCGCAGGAACAAACGGTCGAGCTTTCGGAGGGGTGGCACAAGGGCAGAGAGCACGACCGTAATGCCAAATCCCAATATCCAGTCTGGCGCCTTGCGCGACATTCGCTTGAGCTTACTGGCAGCGACTCTGCCGCAAGCGGCGCCGCTCGCGCCCCGGCCAGGGGGCAAGACAGCCTGGCGAGAATTGTTAGGTCAGCCTGTACTCGTACTTGACCGCCAACGGCCCCGTCGTGCTCTAGCGAGAGCTCAGGACAGCTTGGCGAGGATGGTCAGGTCGGCGTGCATCCCCTACGAGGCTGACCTGCAGCATATGAAGCGGGCTCGGAACCCCGCCGAGCCTAACCCTCTGAGAGCCCGAGGCGCCTGCGAAGCTGGGCGAGCACATCCTCGAGGGACTCCGCCATGAGGTCGCGGGCCTGCTTGGTCAGTTCGCGCTCCCGGTCGCGAACCGAGGCCGCCGCTTCAAACTCCTGCGCCTCGATCTTGGCCAGCTTCGCCTGGCGTGCCTGTTCGATCTCGGCTGCGAGTTCAGGGGGCGGGAGAAGGTTTGAGCGCGCGCCGTCGCGTCTGGCGCCATCCACGGCGCGCGTGAGTGTCTCCCGGTCGATCTCAAGTGCCGTGAGGGCACTGGCGGCGGGACCCTCGGACAGGCAGCCAAGCGCCGCGAGCAGGTCACCTTCATCGGCGGGCCGTCCTAGCTGCTCCTCGATTTCCGAAGCAACGGCGATCATCAGCCGGACGGCCGTCTCCACGCGAGTGTGCGGCACCCTGCCCTCACCGCCTTCCGCGTGGGCATGACGTGTCCGCGTCCTTGCCGGGCTCCCAACACGAGCCCCGGGACCCGAGAGCATTCGGATGACTTCGTTGCGGATCTTCTCCGAGTCGGCACCGAGGTCAAGCACGATCCGTGCGGCGACGCCCTCCCTCTCACACACGAGGCCAAGCAGGATGTGCTCGGTGCCGATGTAGTTGTGACCCAGCGCCAGCGCCTCGCGCAACCCCCGTTCAAGGACCCCCTTCACTCGCGGTGTGAACGGGATCTGCCCCGATGTGACGTCCTCGCCGGAGCCCACGATCCGCACCACCTGGCCACGCACGCGCTCAACGGTTATGCCCAGCGACGTGAGCACCCACGCCGCCACCCCCGTCTCCTCGCGCAACAACCCCAGCAGAATGTGCTCCGTCGCGATGTAGTGGTGCTTGAGCGTCCGAGCCTCCTCTTGTGCAAGGACCACCACCTGCCGGGCTTGCTCTGTGAAGCGCTCAAACACTCGGGGTCAGGGTACGCCCCTTCCCACACCCCCCTCTCGATCTTGCCCGAGGACTTCTAGGAATCCTGAGTGGCAGCCGCTGGTAGGAGCTCCTAAGGAATCGTTCCAAGGAGGTTGTACTCGCGCTGGACGTGTCGTTTGCGCGAAGGACTCGAGATCTGAGGAGTAACGCTGCTCAGGATCGCAAAGCGTGACGTTCTGGTTGTTGTGAGGTACGTATCGGCATGGCCACGACCTTCGATCGGGCGCCCGTGCCGGTTGCGCCGCCGACTGGGGGTGTGCCGTTGCGTCGCCAGGTGATCCTGGCGTCGTACTGGTTTGGCATCTACTTCCTGTGGGGTTCGTTCATCGCGATCGTGCTCCCTGCCCTGCTGGTTCCCGACCAGGGAGCCGGCCTGGTCCCGTCGAGCCAGAAGAACAGCTACCTGTCGATCCTGGAGACAATCGGGCTGATCTTCCCGATCGTCATCCAGCCGGCCGCGGGAGCATTCTCCGATCGGCTACGCACCCGGTGGGGACGCCGGCGGCCACTGATCGCGAGCGGCGCGGGCGCCGGGGTGATCAGCCTCGTGCTCGTCGGCCTGGCGCCCACCTTCTGGCTCCTGCTGGTCGCCTACTGCCTGCTCCAGATCTCCATGAACGTCAGCCAGGGCGGCTATCAGGGGCTGCTTCCCGATGTCGTTCCCGGGGGCGAGCGCGGCGAGGCATCCGGGTTCCTGGGGGTGGGCTCGCTGCTCGGCCAGGTGGCCGGCTTCGCGGCCGCCGCCGCCCTTGCGCCGCGGACCAACGTGATCCTCACCGCCGCCGTGGTCGGGGTCACCGCGTTCGCCACCTGCGTCTTCGTCAAAGAGCAACCGCTCGCACGCGCGGCGGTGACAGGTCCTCGGCAACCGCGGTCGGTCGGTCGACTGATCACCGAGCTGCGTGGCTACCTGGCCGAGTTCGGTCAATACCCCGACTTCTGCTGGGTCGTGGCGAGCCGCTTCTTCTCCTACACGGGCCTGGCCTGCATCCAGCGCTTCGCCTACAACTACCTCCACGACAGCTACCGAAGCTATCGCCTCGATCTCGGCCTCACCTCGGTGACCCTGCACGGCAGTCGGTCGGCGACCGCGATCATCTTCGCCATCGTCGTCGCCTTTGGGCTGCTGGCCACCTATCCCGCAGTCAAGCTCAGCGATCGAATCGGTCGCCGTCGGGTTCTGGTGATGGCATCGGTGTTCGGCGCGGTCGGCTCGGTCGCCTTCTTCGCCGCCCAGTCATTCACCCAGGTCCTGTTCTGCGCGATCCCGGTGGGGATCGCCTTCGGCATGCTGATCAGCGTCGACTGGGCGTTCATGGCCGATCTGGCGCCGCGCAGCCGCTCCGGCAAGTTCCTCGGCTTCAGCAACATCGCCGCCGCGGGCTCCCAGGCCTTCGCGCCCAGTCTGCTGGGACCAGTCATCGACAACATCAACAATGCAACGAACACCACCCAGGGCTACTCGGTGCTGTTCGTGGCCTCGGCAGTGTTCTTCCTGGCCGGAGCCGCAGTTCTCGCTCGCGTACGGACCGAGAAGATCCCGGAAGCTGACCAGCCGCTCGACGGCGCGGTTGGGCGCGCAGAGTACCCGGCCACGCTCGCGCGGTGAGCCTTTGCTCACACCGACAGTGCATACATCGGTCATGCTGCCGTGGCCAGCCGGCCGCTGGTAGCCTGCTGGCGCGAGCCTTGGTCTACGCTGGGCGGCGATGCGCGTCCGCGGGTTGGCGATCGTGATGGGGTTGTCCGTGGTTTTGCTCGCGACGCCGTTAGCGGTGGCGCGTCATAACGGGAGCATCCACCTCGATCACTACGTTGAGGGCGATGGGACTGGGCTGCTGATTTCAAACCCCAGCGGGCACCCGGTCAGTTGGCAGCTGTGCCCGTCTGCGGGCTTGGCTTGCCAGCCCTACGACGATGGCGACGGCGATCACCAGGTACTTGTGGTTCGGGATGAATCGCCGGGGACGGTGTTCGCCGCGACCCAGGACGGGGTGATGGTTCGCAGCGAGCCGTGGCGGGGGCGCCTGCGGGCGAGCGGACCTCCGCGCGTGGCCGGGAAGGTGCGTGTTGGCCGGGTCGTTCGGCCGGTGGCCGCGGCGTGGCAGGGAGGCTGGGGTCAGGAGCGCGACTGGTTGCAGCTGCAGGCGTGCCGCACGGCTCGCGGCGACGGCTGTGTGGTGATTCTCGACGAGATCAAATACGGGTCCTGCCGAAGCGGCGGCGGACGGCGACTGCCTGCCCGTTACGCGGGTCGCTGGCTACGCGTGGTCGACCGGCGAATCGGCCAGATTCAGCCATTCACCCTCGAGGGCTACTCCGTGCCCGAGGGAGTGCGACCACACAGGCCCGGCCCGTCCGGCATCGCCGCTGCCGTGGTTGGCAAGATCGCCGCCGGGCCCGAGACCGGCGAGGACTGCGGCGTGTGGGCCTCACGCGGCGCGACGGTGCGATTGCGCGGCCGGATCACCGCCAACACCGACGGCCGGTTCGTCGTCGCAACCGTCGTGTGCCGCAGGCACTGTCGGCTCTCGCTCACCATCCGACAGCGCACCAACGCGCACACCATCCGGCGCCGGCTGGCTGCCGGACGCAGCACCATCACCCTCCCGCGGCGCCTCGTTCAACGGCTACGCCCCGGAGGGCTCTCGGTCGCCGCGAGCATCAACGGGTACGGCCTCGCGACCAGCAGCGCCTGGCTGATAAAGCACGCTGATCGCCGCTAGAAATCCCACCGGGCCGCTCGACTGACGGTCGCCTGCTCCTGTTCCAGAACCGGGAGCAACAACGCGAGGGGTTGACGGCGCGTCATAGCTCTCGGCGCTGAGCACCATTTTGCGATGGGCGAGTGAGGGATGCGAGCGAGCGTCAGTTTCCCGGCGGTGGGACCGAGCGATCCCTCTGGCCTCCGCGTGACGTTGTGTCCGCGAACGTGCTGTCGGTGCTACCTGGAGTTTGGTCGTTGGTACTCGGCGCAGGATGGGGATGGCTGGCGTTTGTCTCGCGCTGTCGCGTCGAGCGATTTAGCAGCGGCGTCCAAATCGCGATCACCGTGAAGAGAACCAGCAGCCGCGGCGAGGCCCCCACCGCTACCAACCAGACCGCCGCGGTGCCTAGGAGCACGACAAAGCCCCAGACAGCGCGGGCGCTGGATGACTTGATTGCGAAGCGACTATCGCTCTGTTTCGTAGGCGGCGGCTCGGAGCCAGAGGTGTCCGTGCGTAGGCGTGGGTGCTGGTTGGGGTTGGGCGTGGCGGTTGTGCGGCGGGGCATCTGGGCCTGCGCTGTGCGGCGCTTGGGTGGGGCCGCTTTCATGCCGCGGTGAGCCCGCCAGGCTTGGGCTATCTTGACGCCGTCGGGTTGGTCGACGTGCGCGCGTTCCTCGCCGGGTGGAAGCGGGCCCGTGCGCAGGTTCCACGCCACGCTGAACAGAGCCTCGACGGCGCTGAGCCCGAGCACCAAAGCGAGCAGGGGCGCTTCGCTTGCGGCCCAGAGCGACCCGGCTGCGAGGGCGATCGTGGCCAGGCCGGTGACCGCCGGCCCAGCGGCAAGGATCGCCAAGGCTTGCACTGAAGTGATGCCGCGCGCGTTGAAGATCGTGACCCCGCCGTAGCTCACCCCTCGTGTGGGCTCGGGGCTAAACGCGATTTTGAGGCGACGCCCGACACGGATCAGGCCGGGTGGGCGACCGACGTGTACCTGGACCACTCCGCGAGCGAAGCACAGGGCCAGCCCAGCGTGTCCAAGTTCGTGAGCCAGGATCATCAACGGCCGGACGACGAACGACGCACAGGCCGCGGCAAGTAGGAATGCGTCGAGGAAGTCCATGGTCGCGTCCATCGCGACGTACTATCGGGCTCCGGCGACACCGCCATGAGCGTTCCACGCCCTCGTAGTACGGAGCGATCAGCACCTTTCTGAGCCCAGCCGCACGCCGCGCCTACGGCTCAGGCGGTCGTGGCAGCTCGCCCGGACACGTGTACAGAACGACGAAGGGTCGCGGCGGACCGCCCTCGTGCTCCCGCTTCGCCCGGCGGAACCGGACCACATTTCCAACCGGCCTTGACACCTGTGGCGCGCAAGCCGGGTCCGCGAACAGGATTAGGCCTAGGCAACTCAGAGATGCCCTCTTCACCCGCCTCAGTTCTCACGGCCTTCCAGCACCGGCCATGCTTGTCAACGCGATACCCCGCGGTGCCACTGCCATGAGAGTCGTCCGCGATGCATTCCCACCGGCCATCGCGCCGCTTCCAGCAAGGCTCCAGACCGCTCCCGCCGGCTCCCAAGCGAGCCAGGAGTTCAGCGCCGAGCGTCAGAGGACCTTCAACACTAAAAGGATGATCAGGATGAGGGCGATGATGCCGACTACCCCACCGACCACTGCAACCTTAAGCAAGAACAGCACGATCGCGATGACGATGAGTAAACCGATCAGACCTCGAAGCATGGAATCTTCTTTCCCTCGTGGATGTGAGCCCTCCTCGATCTTGCCCAGCGTAGGCTGAGCCAAACGCCGCCGCGCACGACGATCTCACGCAAGCAGGCCAGCGCCTGCGGGCCGTGCGTGGCGCCTGGTGGTGGCTTACCCACATTCGTCGGTTCATGCGCCACGCCTGGCCGCGGCCGGCCCGCTCGACGTTCTGAGAACCCCTCGGCTGGGACGTGCCGAGCGAGGAGAACTCCCAGGACCTCCGCCCGCAGTGCAACCCGCTCGTCCGCTTCGCAACCCGAAGCGTCACTCTGGCCAGAAGGCCCGCCTAGGCCCTTGTCAGTACCCCCTTGCGGTGAGCAGCTTGCCTAGATGCTCCAAGCGTCGGCCGTAGTGCCTGAAACCGCCGAGCGCCCGCTGATAACGCCGTCGATCGTGCTTGTGGAGGGCGATGCGTGCTTCTCGGGCGTCGGACGCCAATGCGCCAAGCGCGATCACCACTTTGCGATGGAGGCTGGCGATCTCCGTGGGCGCTGCGATGCGACCTGCGGCCAAGCACGCCCGCCGATAGATCTTCTGCACCCGGCGAAAGATGTAGGCATCGTGAAGAAGGGAGCTTGTGTTGGTGATCTGGCCGGCGAGCTTTCCCGCGCGCCGCGCAGGACCTAGGGCGCCCACAAGGCGCGATTCGTATTGGGCTTTCGAGACGGGAGGGCCGCTAGGCAAAGCGCATTGCCTCGCTGCGGCGGAACTAGCCATCGCCGCGAACATGCACACGGCCACAACTACCGAGAAAAGCATCATCCTCACGGTCCGAGACCCCCGCATCGTGAAGTCACCCTAACGGGCCCGTCAGGATGGGTCAGCACGCGCCACGATACACCCGCCCGGACCCGCGTGGACTGTCCTCGTGTCGTTGGGTCGCTCTCCACAGATACTCAGCGCCAGATAGTCAGCGCCGCCAGCTATGTCCCACGAAGGCTTTGCCGGGCGTGCTGATCGGATCCGTGGGGTGCGGGCCG